>JAGQRB010000480.1 GCA_020425925.1 Planctomycetota bacterium | reverse complement strand
GGCGCCGAGATCGGAGCGGGTGCCGGCGCCGGGTCGCCGGCGCCCACGATCACCCAGCCGGTCGCCAGGGCGAGCCCGGCGACGGCGGTGAACAGCAGCTTGTGGGTGGACAGCATGGCGTCGACTCGCGCTACGGCACGTTGATGACGTTCTCGCAGGTGATCGCGACGTCGTAGCCCGCGCCGCCGTCGGCGAAGTCGTAGCCGAGGCCGCCGATCAGCACGTCGTCGCCGGCATCGCCCCAGAGGGTGTCGTTACCGGCATCGCCGAGCACGACGTCGTTGCCGTTGCCCGCCGAGAGGTAGTCGTTGCCGTTGCCGCCGCTGATCAGGTCGTTGCCGTCCTCGCCGACGATGATGTCGGTGCCGTCGTTGCCGATCAGGATGTCATCGCCCGCACCGCCGCGCAGGATGTCCCAACCGTCGCCGCCGATCAGCAGGTCGTTGCCGGCGCCACCGTCGAGGTCGAGGAAGATCAGCGCCGCGAGACCCGTCGACGCCGCGATCCGGTCGTCGCCACCCTGGCCGTTGACGTCGAGGTTCTCGGTGGTGCCGACGTCGATCGAGAACGGCCCGAGGTTGTTGCGACGGAACGCGACCCGCGTGCCGTTCGGCCGGATGTCGAAGTCGTCGCCGGCGCTGTCCGAGCCGTTGACCTGTCCGACGTCGAAACCGGCGCCGCCTTCGAAGACGTCGCTGCCGTCGCCGTTGTTCCAGATCATCAGGTCGTTACCGTCCTCGCCGAGCATCGTGTCGTTGCCCTTGGCGCCGAAGATCGTGTCGTTGCCGGCGCCGCCGCGCAGCGTGTCCGCGCCGTCGCCGCCTACCAGCACGTCGTTGCCGTCGCCGCCGTCGAGGTCGAGCTCGATCAGGCCGGTGAGCCCCGGCGAGCCGCTGATCGCGTCGTCACCGCCCTGACCGTTGACGTCGAGCGTCTCGCAGGTGCCGATGTCGAGCGTGAACGGTCCGAGGTTCGTGCGCTGGAACAGCACGCGCTGGCCGTTCGGCGTGATCGAGAAGTCGTCGCCGGCGGTGTTCGAGCCGTTGACCTGGGCGATGTCGTCGCCGGCGCCGCCCTCGAACAGGTCGCTGCCGTCGCCGTTGTTCCAGATCAGCAGGTCGTCGCCGTCGCCGCCGAGCATGACGTCGTTGCCGCGGGCGCCGATCAGCGTGTCGTTGCCATCGCCGCCGCGAAGCGTGTCGATGCCGTCACCGCCGGTGAGCGTGTCGCTGTCGCTGCCGCCGTCGAGGTCGAGCGCGATCAGGTTCGCGAGGCCGGTCGCGCCGGTGATGACGTCGTCGCCGCCCTGGCCGTTGACGTCGAGCGTCTCGGTGGTGCCGATGTCGACCGAGAACGGGCCGAAGTTGGTGCGCTGGAACAGCACGCGCTGGCCGTTGGGCGCGATCGCGAAGGCGTCGCCCGCGGTGTCGGAGCCGTTGACCTGCGTGGTGTCGTTGCCGTTGCCGCCCTCGTTGACGTCACTGCCGTCGCCGTTGTTCCAGATCATCAGGTCGTCGCCGTCCTCGCCGAGCACGGTGTCGTTGCCCCTGGCGCCGACCAGCGTGTCGTTGCCGGCGCCGCCGCGCAGCACGTCGGGACCGTTGCCGCCGGTGATCAGGTCGTTGCCGTCGCCGCCGTCGAGATCGAGCTCGATCAGGCCGCTGAGGCCGTTCTGACCGGCGATCACGTCGTCGCCGCCCTGGCCGTTGACGTCCATCGTCTCGCAGGTGCCGATGTCGAGCGTGAAGGGTCCGAGGTTGTTGCGATCGAACCGGACACGCTGGCCGTTCGGCGCGATCGAGAAGTCGTCGCCGGCGGTGTTCGAGCCGTTGACCTGCGCGATGTCGTTGCCGTTGCCGCCCTCGAAGAGGTCGCTGCCGTCGCCGTTGTTCCAGATCAGCAGGTCGTCACCGTCCTCGCCGAGCATGGTGTCGTTGCCGCGGCCGCCGACCAAGGTGTCGTTGCCGTAGCCGCCGCGCAGCGTGTCGGCCGCGCGGCCGCCGTTGAGCTGGTCGTTGCCGTCGCCGCCGTCGAGTTCGCCGGGCGGCAGCGTGCCGTTCGGGTCGTCGAGCGTGATGACGTCGTTGCCGGCCCAGCCGTTGACCTGGATCAGGGTCGTGTTCCACCTGGTCGGCACGCCGCCGACCGCGAGGATCGCACCGCCGTTCACGAGGATCGTGCCGGCGCCGTTGTCGCTGACCGTGATCTGGTTGGGGGCCGCGTCGCCGATCACCCGCAGGACGCCGGTGGCCGGGTTGAAGGTCGCGGTGACCTGGGAGCGCGCAGCCTGGCTCGCCAGCGTGGCGAGGGCGAGGCATGCGCCGATTCGGAGCTTCTCGTTCGTGATGTTCATGGTGCCGTTCCTGCGGCGATCGCGGCCGGAACGGCTCACGCGACGAACGGGTTTTCGCTCTCAGTCGCTCAGCGCGCCCGTCGCCTGCAGCGCGAACAGCGTTCGCGGGCAATCGCGATCGAGCGTTGCCACCATCGTCTCCGACAGCGGTTGACGGCGTTCGAGCTGCGACCAGATGCCGGGGAAGGCGGCGCGGAACAGCGTGTCGTGGTGGCCGTTGACGAAGAAGGCCTCGCGGCGGAACCGGTTCGTCACCAGGCGCGCGCGCACCCGCTGCGCCGGCAGCTTGACGAAGCGGTTGCCGGTGAATCGTGCGAATTCGAGTCTGGTGTCCGCGTACAGCTCGAGCAGGCCTTGCCGCGACAGCATGTGGCGGCCGCCGAGCTCGGTGCCGTTGCGGACCAGGTGCTCGTGCAGCAGGTGGATGACGATCCTGCCGACCGGGTTGTCCGGGTCGTTGTAGTGGACGCAGTCGCTGTGCGAGCCCGGCAGCGGATACTCGACGCGCGTCGTCGCCGTACCCGCGGTTCCTGGCGAGATCGGTTGGAAGAGGTACGGCTTCAGGCCGAGCCAGCCGCTGACGTTTTCCATCAGGACCGCCTCGTACTGGCACACGATCGCCGGCAGTTGCTTCGGATCGCCGATGCGTCCTGTCGCGTCGAACGTGCCTGCGAGATGGAAGTCGTTGGCCAGTCCCGGCACCGGATCGATCGCGAAGACGTTCACCCGGACGCCGCGGCTGCCGAAACCGGCCTCCTGGATCGCGTGCGCGAGCATGATCGACGTCACCGCACCGCGGCTCCAGCCGGCCAGGTTGACCGTGCCGAACGGTTGCCGGTAGTACTCTTCCCACAGCCATTGCAGCGACAGCACGATGTTGTCCTGCGTGCCGGTGCCGAACAGCTTGCCGCCGAGACCGTCCGCACGGTGATGCGCGGCAAACATGCGCTCCGGGACGCCCTTGCCGGCTTCGACTCGCTTCAGGATCGCTTCCACCTTCGGCGGCGCCAGGTGAGAACCCGGCCCGTCGTTGATCCACTTGCGGCTCCTGGTGAGATCGTGGGTGTGGGCGATCGTCTCGAGATCGGCCCGGCTGGCTGCGGTCCCACACGAGAAGACGGTGACGGCGTCGGTCATGGCGCTACGGCAGGATCGGTTGGCTCGCGTCGATCGCGAGCAGGAACGTCAGCACGTCGGCGAGATCGGGGGCCAGCAGACCGAAGTCGGGGTGGCCGAGTCCGCCGGCAGTGCGCGCCTCGAACACCGCCGGCAGCGTCTGGGCACGGCCGTGGTGACCGTAGGGCGCCGTATTGCGCACGTCGAACAAGGACGGCGGCACGAACGAGGCCGCGAGGCCGGCCGATGCCTTGCCGATGGCAGCGCCGGCGCCGCGGATCTCGATCGGATTCGCGAGGTCGAGCGTGTCGGCGCCGACGCTCGGCTCGACGAGCAGGGTCTCGAACACCAGATCGTCGTTGTTGTCGAACGCCGCGATCACGGAGGCCGCGGGGTTCAGCAGGTTGGGCGTGGCCGGCGACGTGCCCGCGAAGGCCGGATCGAGCCACCGCAGCGCGTCGAATTGGCGGGTCGCACGGGTCCACTTCGTGCCGCCGTGACACGAGGCGCAGGATTGGATGAACAGGCTGCGCCCGTGGGCGACGGCGCTCGGCTCGAGATCGGTCGGGCGGTTCAGCACGCGCAGCGACGCGACCCACTCGGTCATGAAGTCGAGCGCGTTCGAGACGCCGAGCCGCGGCCCCTGGTTGAACACCAGACCGCTGTCCGGGACGTCGACGGCCGTCAGTCCGGCGTCGATCGTGGCGAGGGCCTGCGGCGTGAAGCCGAAGCCACCCTGCACCGCCCGCGAGTTGCCGTTGAAGTCGGTGATGCTGCCGCGCACGGCGTTCCAGTTCGAGATCTTCTGATCGGTCGTGACGAGGAAGCTCTCGACCGTGCTGCCCGGCGCGAAGAAGCCCTCGAGCGAGATCGTCTGGCGCGGTCCGGTCGGAAACAGCCAGGTCACGCCGTCGGCCATGCCGTCGGGGTGGCAGGACGCGCACGAGCTCCAGTTGCCGTTCGACGCCATGTTGCGGAAGCGGTGGGTGTCGACGGTGCGCGGGTCGGTCTGACCGGAGACGTCGGCGGCGATGCCCATGCCGGTGAAGAACGCGAGCTTGCCGAGCAGTTCGCGGCGGATCGCCGGGTCCGCGGGCGTCGCCGCGGTATCGATGCGGAGTTTCTCGGCGTTGTTGCCGAGGTCGATCATCGACACCTCGCCGACCAGATCGGATGCGACGTAGGCCCGCGTCGCGCCCGAGTCGAGCACGACACCGGCCGGCAGGTTGGTCGTCGGTACTCGCAGCACCGCGCCGCGGGCGTCGCGCGCCAGTTCGATCGCACCGTCGGCGCCGAGGTCCGCCTTCAGCAGGAAGGCGCCGGCGCGACTGGCGAACACTGCCGTCGAGCCGCGGATGTCCATCGCGACGACGTCGGCTGCGAACGCCCGATCGAGGCGGGTCAGCGGGTCGGTGAACGGCGGCGTCGGGCTCGGCTCGGCGCCGAAGTTGTCGGCGATCAGGCGATTCAGGTTGCGATGCAACGCCGGCCGTTCGACCGCGGCGTCGGCGTCGACGACGCCGACGAGACTCTGCACGTTGACGTTGAACCGGACCGGCGGCGCCGGCTGGGCGCCGATGCTCGGCAGGTAGAGCCGGCGGCCCTTCTCGTCGTAGGCGAAGGCGGTGAGCTGGTTGAAGAACACGCCCTGCGTCACGGCGGTCGGATCGACCCCGGCCGGCGCCGCGAACGTGGCGTTCGCCGCGCCGTTGGCCGGATCGAACGCGGTGCGATCCGCGGTGAAGCCCGAGTCGGCGATCGGGGTCAGGAACGTCAGCGACTCGAGCGTGCCGCCGCGGATGCGACCGATACGGGCGTCCTTGCCGTCGTCGAAGCCCTCGATCTGGTCCGTGCCCTTCGCCGCCGCCGCGCTGGCGAAGAAGTCCGTGACCCAGACGTCGCCGTCGGGCAGTCCGACGAGCCCGAACGGATGCTCGATCCGGCGGGCGCCGAGCTGCAGATCGATCGTCCGCTTCACGAGCAGGGTGCCGGCGTCGATCACCGTGATCGAGCCGTCGCCGTAGTTCGCGACGTAGAGGTCCTGGCCGACGATCGCGGTGCCGCGCGGCTCGGAGCCGACCAGGATGTCGGTTGCGAATCGGTAGGGTCCGTTGCCATCGGCACCGAGCTCGATCACCGAGACGCTGTTGTCGGCGCCGTTCGAGACGAACAGCCGCGTGCCGTTGGCCGCGACGCTGACACTGTAGGGTTCGCGGCCGACGGCGATCTCTGCGAGCAGGGTGTCGTCGTCGGTGCCGTCGCTGCGGCGCACTCGCACGACGCTCAGCGAGCCTCGATCCGCCGCCACCGTGTCGCTCGCGACCTTGTTGACCACGAACAGGCGGCCGTCGTCGGCCGAGAGCTGGACGGAGCCGCTCTTCGAGGCGCGCGCCGCGACGATTGCCGGCGGTGTGCCGCCGCCGCCGCCGCCGGAGCAGGCGGCCAGCAGGCCGGCGAGCAGGGCCGTCGGCAGCCGGAGGCCGGAGCGGGGGCGCGATGGCGCCGCCACGCCGGCGGGGAGGGACAGTTCGCGAGGGTTGTGCATGCCCTCCCTGCGGATTCCGGGCCGGGCACGGCTCGGGAATTCTGCGCGTTCGGTCCGGGGGCCTGCCGAGCTATCGAGCGCTCTGCGCCTGCAATCGCTCGGTGCGACTCTGCTGCAGGCGCGCCTGGCGCTGTTCGAGCGCGGCGTGCTCCTCGGCAGCACCGCGTGCAGCCGCGCACTGCGAGCACGCCGCGACGGCACGGATCGTGAACGGATGATCTTCGCCGAGGCGGCGGCCGGCCTGCTGCTCGATCTCGACCAGCTCGGCCGCAGCCAGGGCGAGATCGTCCTGGTCGGGCTCGGCGGCGAGGACGGCGAGCTGGCGCAGCAGGCGGGCTTCGAGGATCTGCCAGTGGTCCTCGTAGAGCATGCCGCGCCGCATCTCTTCGCACCGGGCAGCGGCCTCGGCGGCGGCGGCGAAGTCGCCGCGTCGCAGCGCCAGGGCGCTGTGGACCGTGTCGCACTCCGCGATACGGATGTGGCGGTTGCCGACCGTGCGCCGGAAGCGATGATCGGCCTCGGCGAGCTGCCGCGCCGCTGCCTCGACGTCGCCCATTTCGATCAGGATCTGGGCCAGTACGAGCCGTGCGCGGCCACCGATGTAGGTGGACTGCTCGTCCGAGCTCAGCGCGGCGGCCTGCCGCGCCAGGCCTTCGGCCTGTTCGAGTTCGCCGCGTGCGAGCGCGACGGTGGCGAGACCGCGGACCGGGCGGCTGACGTCGCGGTGCTGCTCGCCGCGGCTCTCGGCCAGCAGTCGTCGACAGGTCTCGAATGCACGTTCCGCGGCGCCGAGCCGATCGGCGATCGTGTCGGTGATGCCGACGTCGAGCTGCAGCCACGCCTCGGCAAGGGTCCCGGTGATCCCATGGACGCGGAAGCATTCGGCGGCGCGGTCGATCAGATCCCGGGCGGCGTCGACATTGCCTTCGTACTCGAGTCGCAGGTCGGCCAGGGCGATGAGCGATCGCGCCGTCGCGAGATCCTGATCGCCGAACACCGCGCGGCGGATCTCGAGCGAGCGCCAGAGATGCGGTGCGGCCTCGACGAACATCGAGCGCCGGCGGTAGGCCACGCCGAGCGACTCGCGCACCGACGCTTCGACCTCGGGGAACGGTCGCAGCTCGTCCTCGATCAGCTGGCCGGCGCGCTCCATCGCTTCGACCAACGTCGTGTCGCCGCCGCCGTACTCCGGATCGGCCTGGAAGAACATGCGTTCGAGGAACCCTGCGGTCGCCTGGGCATGGTCCGCCCGGCGGGTCGCGAGCACCTCGGCCGCGTGCGCCCGGAACAGTCCGATCAGCAGCCCGCAGATTCCGATCAGGGTCGAGAACATGAGCACGGCCACCAGAGCCGCGGCGCCGCGGTGGCGTTTGACGAACTTGCGCAGCGTGTAGACGACGCCCGGTGGCCGGGCCAGTACGGGGCGGTCGGTGAGGTAGCGCTCGACGTCCTCGCCGAGCGCACTGGCGGTGCCGTAGCGCCGCGTGCGGTCTTTCTCGATCGCGCGCATCACGATCCAGTCGAGTTCGCCGCGCACCTGCCGCGCCTGCCGGTAGCCGTCCAGTTGTGCCGCGGCGGTGGCGCGACCACGCTCGAGCAAACGCGTGCTCGGCCGCGGTGGGTGCACCTCGCGGATGATGCGCAGGATCTCGGAATAACCGCCGCTGCGCAGCTGCTTCGAATCGAATGGTGGTCCGCCCGTCAACAGCTCGTAGAGGATGACGCCGAGCGAGTAGACGTCGGTGCGGGTGTCGACATCGAGGCCGGACATCTCCGCCTGTTCCGGTGACATGTACTCCGGCGTGCCGATCAGTCGACCCTGTTCGGTGAACAACGTGTGCTCCGTGAGTCGTGAGGCCGTTGCCTTGGCGACGCCGAAATCGATGACCTTCGGCACTGCGATCCCCTCGCGCATGGCGACGAGCACGTTCGACGGCTTGAGATCGCGGTGGATGATGCCCTTGTGGTGGGCGTGCTGGATCGCCGCGCACACTTCGACGAACAGCCGGAGACGGTCCGGGATCGAGAGCTTGTTGCGCTGGCAGTAGTCGACGAGGGAGAGTCCCTTGACGAGCTCCATCACGAAGTAGGGGCGGCCGCGGTCGGTGGCGCCGGCGTCGAGCGCCTTGGCCACGCCCGGGTGATCCAGCATGGCGAGGGCCTGCCGCTCGGCCTGGAAGCGGGCGAGCACCTCGCGCGTATCCATGCCGAGCTTGACCACCTTGATGGCCACGCGCCGCCGGAACGGCTTCTGCTGCTCGGCGGCGTAGACGACGCCCATGCCGCCCTCGCCGATGCGCTCGAGCACGCGGTACGGGCCGATGAACTCGGGCGTCGGTTCGATCGCCTCGACCGCTTCGATCGGCCGGATCGGCGGGACGCCCGGCGCCAGGCGGGCCTCGCCGTCGCTTTCGGCGCGTTCGTGTGCCGCCAGCAGTTTGAGCAGCCGCTGCAGCAGCGCCGGATCGTGGGCGTGCCGCGCGGTGAGGAACGCGACCCGTTCCGCCGGGTCGCGCTCGAGCGCCTCGTGGAAGAGATCGATCTCCTGCTCCATGGTGGGGTCGTCTCGGCGTCGCGTCGTGCTTCAGCCGTCGAGGCGGTCGTAGAGCCAGGCGCGGGCGAACGTCCAGCGTCGCTTCAGCGTTGCCAGCGAGCCACCGTGGATCTCGACGATCTGCTCGAGGGTGAGGCCGACGAAGTAGCGGTAGCGGACCAGGGTCGCCAGCTCGGGATTCTCCTGCTCGAGCGCCGCGACGGCCTCGTGGACCGCGACCACATCGGTGTCACCTTCGGGAGACTCGACTGCGAGGTCGTTCAACGTCACCCGGGCAACCTCGCCGCCCCGCTTCTGCGCCTTGCGCTGCCGCGCGTGGTCGACCAGCACGCGTTCCATCGCCTTGGCCGCGGCGCCGAAGAAGTGGGCGCGGTCCTCGAGGCTGCCGGCGCTGCCCCGCAGGCGCAGGTAGGCCTCGTTGACCAGGGCCGTCGGCTGCAGCGTGTGGTCCGGGCGCTCGAGCCGCATCTTGGCCGCCGCCATGTGCCGCAGCTCGGCATGGACGGCTTGCATCAGGCGACCCGGTGCATCGGCTTCGCCGCGGTGGACAGCGCTCAGGAGGTGGGTGACGTCGGCGGGCTCCATCGAGATCGGGGTGGGTGGGCGCGACAGGCTGGCCGGCGATGCTACTGCAAAACGTGCCGTTTCAGTGGCGGCCTGCCGCTCCACCCTCGCCGAGTCGCTGCTCGAGCTCGCGGATGCGCGCGCGCAGCGGTTCGACGTAGGTCTCGATCTCGTCGCGGGAGTAGCGCTCCGTGATGAACTTGGGACAGTTCCAGTCGGACGCGACCACCTCGATGCGCACGAAGCGCTCCGGAGCGGCGGCGTGACCGCCCGCCGGTGCCGTGGCTTCGACGAGTTCGACATGGTCGCGGGCGTCGAGCACCTCGGCGCGGCCGAGGATCTTGAGCCGTGTGCGTCCCGGATAGTCCATCAGGAAGAGGCTCACACGCGGCTCGGCGGCGAGGCTGCCCGCGCTCACGAGCTGGCGGTTGCCGCCGTAGTCCGCGAACGCGAGCACCGCCGGCGAGAGCGCCCGCAGGAACCCGCGCGGCCCGCCGCGGTGCTGCACGTAGGGCCAGCCGTTCTCCGTGACGGTCGCGAGGTAGAACGAATCGCGGGCGGCAACGAACGCGAGCTCGTCGGTGCCGAGCGGTTCGACTGCCGACTCGACGTTCCCGGCCTCCGGGCCCTGGTCGGGGTAGCTGCGGCCGTAGTAGTGCCGTTCCGCGGCGCGCACGGTCGGGGTGAGGACGCGGCGGAGGTATTCGCGGGCCATTGGGGGTTCTCGTCGTAGTGCTCGTCGGGTGTCGTCAGGCCGATCGGGTCGCCGCGAGCGCGTCGACCTTCGGGAAGTCGACGTCGGTCGCGGCGACGTGGTTGAGGTAGTTCGTGAAGATGTTGAGCGCGACGTTGGCGACGACCTCGACGATCTCGCCGTCGTCGAGCCCGGCGCGCCGGGCCGCCGTGAGCTCGGCGTCGGTGAGGTTGCCGCGGTTGACGACGAGCGAGCGGGCGAGAACCAGCACCGCGGTTGCCTTCGGGTCGCCTGCACCGGCAGCGCGTGCAGCGGCGATCGCCGCGGCGTCGAGGCCGACCATCTTGCCGATTGCGGCGTGGGCACTCAGGCAGTAGTCGCACTGGTTGATCTCGGCCACGGCGAGTGCGATCTGCTCGCGCAACGCCGCCGGCAGCCGGCCGTCGCCGAGTGCGCCGCTGAACGCGAGGTAGGCGGACAGTCCGGCGGGGCCATTCGCCAGCACGCGCATCATGTTCGGGACGCGGCCCATCTTCTGCTCGACGGCGGCGAGGAGTTCGGCGGTCTGGCCGGTGGCTCGGGAGGGATCGACGGCGGGGATTCGGGACATGGGTCTCTCGGTCTTCTCGTTCTCGATGGTTGGCCGCACCGTTGCGGCAACGGGCTGGATCCAACTGGTGTGCCGGGGTTGTGTGTTCACGTGTCGAATTCTCATAAATACCTATCACTATTATATTTATAGAACTACCATGCCGGTCGGCATGGCAATACGACAATTCGTAAGTAGCGAAATGCCGTCAGTCAGGTCGACGACATGTCGTAGAACGGTGCCGTGAACGTCGCCGTCTTGCCCGAGGTGATGGTCGCGGTTGCCGAGCAGCGAGCCGCCTCCGACGTGCTGCAGGCGGTCGTCGCCGGTATTGCGCGCTGCCATCACGTCGCGCTCACCCGGATCTGGCTGTTCCGGCCCGGAGACCTTTGCGCGAGCTGTCGTTTTGCGAACGAATGCCCGGCCGACGAGCGGCAGCGCTGTCTGCACCTGGTCGCGAGCGCGGGCAATCCGATCGGGCCCGACTTCGACCCGAGCCGCCTGCACGGCGCGTTTCGCCGCTTCCCGAACGGGGTGCGCAAGATCGGCCGCGTCGCGGCGACCGGCGAGCCGCTGCTGCTGCAGGAGATCCGCGGCGACGAGGCGTGGATCGTCGATCGCGACTGGATTGCTCGCGAAGGTGTGCGGGCGTTCGCCGCGCACCCGCTCGTCTTCCGCGGCGAGGTGCTCGGGGTGCTCGGTCTGTTCGACCGTCAACCGCTCGGTGACGACGACTTCCGCTGGCTGCGTTTGTTCGCGGACCACGCGGCGGTCGCGCTCGCGAACGCCCGCGCGTTCGAGGAAATCGACGCATTGCGGGCACGCCTCGAGCGCGAGAACGAGTACCTGCACGAGGAGGTCGAGCGCGGGCACGACACCGAGCTCGTGGCCGAGAGCGACGGCATGCAGCGCGTTCGGCAGCAGCTCCGCATCGTCGCGCCGAGCGACGCGACCGTGCTCGTGACCGGCGAGAGCGGTACCGGCAAGGAGGTCGTGGCGCGCGCGCTCCACGGCGCCAGCTCGCGGGCGGGCGCACCGCTGGTCCGGGTCAACTGCGGCGCCGTGCCCGAGAGCCTGTTCGAGAGCGAGTTCTTCGGCCATGTGCGCGGCGCCTTCACCGGCGCGCTCCAGGACCGTGCGGGCCGTTTCGAACTCGCCGATGGCGGCACGCTGTTCCTCGACGAGGTCGGCGAGATCCCGCTCCAGACCCAGGTGAAGCTCTTGCGCGTGTTGCAGGACAAGTCCTTCGAGCGGGTGGGCGGCACCGAGGAGATCAAGGTCGACGTGCGGCTCGTCGCGGCAACCAACCGCGATCTCG
>JAGQRB010000479.1 GCA_020425925.1 Planctomycetota bacterium | reverse complement strand
GATCGCCGTCGGCGATCCGCTGCGGCTGGCGGTGCAGCTCGTGCCGCGGGTCGCCGGCAAGCTGCAGCTCGACCTCGAGGTCGCGGGCCGAACCGGCGTCGCGCGTCGGCTGCTTCAGCGCGAGGTCCTGGATCCGGCGACGGCGCCGCTGCTGACCGTGCTGCGCTACCTGCCGTTCGACGCGATGAAGCGCGGCGAGCCGCTGTGCGAGCGCGCGACGACGGTCCACGAGTGGCGCGAGCTGCGGGCGCGGCTCGGCGGCGCGGCGGCGGCGCTGCCCGACGGGTGGTGCAGCTTCCATGGCAGCGCGATCGTCGCCGTCGTCGCCAACGCCGACCGGGTGTCCGCGGGCTTCCGGTTCCTCGTCGCCGAGGAGGAGGGCGTCGACGTGCTGACCGCGCGACAGGTCGGGCCGAGCGGACGGTTCGTCGAGCAGCGCTCGTTCGGGTTCGTCGCGGTGGTACCGGACCGGAAGGGCCAGCTCGCGGTCGTGCTGCGGCGGTCGTTCGGCCCGGGTCCGCCGACCGAAAAGACGCTCCGGGTCTTCGCGCCGGTCGGCCGATGAGAGGGCGTGAAGCCCGCCGAACGCGCCGTCCTGGTCCTGATCGTGGTGACCGTCGCGGTCGCGCTGCGGTGGGGCTTCACGGCGAGCGCGTTCCAGCAGAACCCGCTGCGCGCCGACGCCGGTCACTACGCGCAATACGCCGCCAACCTCGTCGAGCACGGCGTCTTCTCGTTCTCGCCGGCGGTGCCGCCGCCACCGGACTCGTTCCGTTCGCCGGGCTACCCGGTGTTCCTCGCCGGCTGCCGGCTGCTCGGCGGTGACCGCTGGCTGCAGCTCGCCTGGGCGCTGCAGGTCGCGCTCGGCGGGCTCACCGTGCTGCTCGGCTACCGCCTGGCGCGCGTCTTCCTGCCTTTCGCGCCGGCGCTCGCCGCGGCGCTGCTCGCGGCGCTGAGTCCGCACCTCGTCGTCGCGCCGGCGTTCGTGCTGACCGAGTGCGTCACGACGTTCGTGCTGACGCTCGGGCTCTGGCTGTTCGCGCGCGCGGAGTGCCTCGGCGGTCGGTACCGCTTCGCGCTCGCGTCGCTCACGTTCGGCGCGGCCGCGCTCTGCAACGAGGCGCTCGCGTTCGTGCCGATTGTCTTGGCCTGGCCGCTGCTGCGCCACCACGGCGCACGGTGCGCGCTCGCGTTCCTGGTGGTCGGGCTGCTGCCGGTGCTGGCGTGGGGCATCCGCAATCACACCATCGATCTCGCGCATCACGGCAGCGAACGCGTGATCGCGTCGATCAGCCACGGCTCGTATCCGGGCATGGTCTACGAGAACCCGCGGCTGTTCGGCTTTCCCTACCGCGAGGATCCGCGCCAGCCCGAGTTCGGTAGCTCGTGGCAGGGCTTGCGGACCGTGCTCGCCGAACGGATCAGTGCCGACCCGATGCGCTACGCGGTCTGGTACCTGCTCGAGAAACCGGTCTGGCTCTGGGGCTTCGAGCTCGTCCAGGGCAGCGACGTCTGCGTCTACGAGGTCGGTAATTCGCCGTACGAGCGCCAGCCGGTGATGCGCGCGACCCACTGGCTGATGCACGTACTGCACTGGCCGGTGATGCTGCTCGCCGCCGGTGCGGCGGTCACCCTGGCGTGGAATCGCCGGCGGCGCTTCGGCGTCGTGCCGCAGGCGCTCGGGCTGCTGGCGGTGTTCGGCACCCTGGCCTACCTGCCGGTGATCCCCGACCCGCGCTACCTGCAGCCGTTCCGGCCGGCGCTGTTCGTGCTCACCGGCGCCTCGGTGTGGGCGATCGGCAGCTGGGCGCTGCGCAATCGCACGCTCCGGCGCGCGCTGGCGCGTTCAGCGTCCCGCCGGCAGCCGGACGTGGCGGGCGCGGGCGGGCAGCTTGCCGATCAGCACGGCGACGTCGCCGAAGCGCAGTAGCTCGGGG
>JAGQRB010000478.1 GCA_020425925.1 Planctomycetota bacterium | reverse complement strand
TCGGCACCATCATGACGTCGCGGTCGAGTCGGACGACGATCGGATCGACCGTGGTGTACGCCATCGTCCGGAGCACGCGGAACGGCACGCCCTCGATCCGGAACGCGATCTCCACGGTGACGTTGCTCGGCTCCGGGCCCGGCGGCGCCTCGCCGTTCTCGCCGGCGCGCGGTGAGAACGGCACGGTGAAACGGCCGGCCATCGGCTTCGGCTTGGCCGCCGGATCGACCGGTGGCGGCGGCAGTTCGAACACCCGGGTCCGGACCGGCGCGTTGACGAGCGTTGCCGCGACGCCGTCGCAGACCACGCCGAGATCGGTCATCCGTTCGTGGCCGTGCACGACCACGTCGACGCGACCCTCGCCGCCGACGGGCACGATGTCACCGTCGAGCCAGGTCTCGATGCTGACATCGTGCGCCGCGAGCGCGAGCCGCTGGAGCTTGTCGATCATCCGGTCGCCGTCGGCCGAGCGACCGGCCTGCTGACTGCGCTCGAGCCAGGCCAGCGACTGCCGGCGCAGCTGCTCGATCGGCAGCGGCCGCACGTACTCGGACTCCGCATCGATGTGGTCGCGCAGGACCTCCTCCCAGCCGGAATAGGCCCGCTTCGCGACGTCCTTCGGATGCACGAGCTCCCACCACTCCTTGCTGACGTGCATCGGGTCGTGCGGCCCCCACGGCCCCTGCGACTCGTGCTGCACCCACGCGTCGTGCGCCAGTCGCGCCCAGGTGCGGCCGCGCACCGGATCGAGCTCACCGGGGTCGACCGTGACCCAGGCATCCTCCGGACCGCAGCGCCCGAACATCGGGATGCCGCGCTGGCCGGCCGCCTGGCGCTCGTCGAGCACCTGCTGGATCGCCCAGGCGCAGGCGCGGTGATGGCCGTGCCCGCGTTCGATGTGGTGGTTGGTGACGATGATGTCCGGATCGACCTCGGCGATGACACCTCGCATCGCTGCGCGCAGACGGTCCTCGCCCCAGACCGAGAGCGTCTCCTCGAGCGTCTTCGAGAAGCCGAAGTCCGGGAAGCCGAGCCAGCGCACCTCGACGTCGCTCATCGCCGCGGCACGCAGCGTCTCGCGCACGCGGATGTAGGCCAGCTCCGGTCCGATCTCGCGGCCGATCGCGTTCTGGCCGCCGTCACCGTAGGTGGCGTAGACGGTCACGACGCGGGCACCGTACTTGCGGCGCAGCATCAGCCGCGTGCGCGACGCCTCGTCGTCGGGGTGCGCCGCGACGTTGAGCACGACGGCATCGGTCGTCGCGTCGAGACGAGCCTGATGCAACGCCACGAGGCCGGCATCGGACTCCCGGCCCTGGGCGAGCAGGACGCCGCCGAGAACGATCGGGGAGAGAAGGCGAATGAGGGGGCTTGTCATCACGCGAGGCTCCGCAGCCGCTGCATGGCCTCGTCGAGGACGGGCCAATCGACCGCGAACTGGAAACGCATACTCCGAACGCCCTCGGTCCGGGCGAAGAACAGATGGCCCGGTACGGCATTGATACCGATCCGGTCGATCATCCGGAGAACTGCCGCGTGCGGATCGAGCTCGCCGAAGACGTCCCGGTAGTCCGCGAGCACGTAGTAGGCGCCCTCGGGTCGTTCGAACCGGAACCCGGCATCGGCGAGGGCGCCGCAGAACGCATCGCGTTTCTGTTCGTAGCCGGCCCGCAGCTGCTCGTAGAAGTCGTCCGGAAGTTGCTCGAGCGCACGTTGGACACCGCGCTGCATCGGCCGCGCGGCGCAGACCTCGATCTGATCGAACACGATGCCGCACTTCTCGACGATGTCCGTGGGACCGGCGAGGAATCCGATCCGCCAGCCGGTGACCGAGAACGTCTTGCTGAACGAGTTGAGCGTGAGGGTGCGCTCCGCGAGGCCCGGCACCGCCGCCGGGGAGAGGTGCTCGCGGCCGTCGAAACACATGTACTCGTAGACCTCGTCGGTCAGCACGACGATGTCGGTACCGTCGAGCACCGCAGCGAGCCGTTCGAGCTCGGCACGCTGCCAGACCTTGCCCGACGGGTTGCCCGGCGTGTTGACGACGACGGTGCGAGTCCGCGGCGACAGCGCCCGCCGCAGCGCCCCTTCGTCGAACGCGAGCGTCTCGGGCGCCAGCGGCACCGCGATCGGCACGGCGCCGAACAGCGGCACCGTGGTCCAGTGGTAGCTGTAGAACGGCTCGAACAGCACGACCTCGTCGCCGGGCTCGATCAGAGTCATGCCGGCGGCGAAGAACGCGCCCGAACTGCCGGTGCAGATCGCGACGTTCTCGGGCCCGAAGTCGAGCCGGTTGTGCCGCCGGAGTTTCTGCGCGATCGCGGCGCGCAGTTCGGGCAGTCCGGCGTACGGCGTGTAGAGCTGACGGTCGCCGCCCTCGATCGACGCGATCGCCCCGGCGCGGAGCGGCGAAGGCGTGTCGAGATCGCAGACCCCCTGGCCCAGGTTGATGCCACCCGGCACACCGTTGATGACCAGCGTGAGCGACCGCAGCAGATTGCCCTCGTCGAGGTGACGGCGGCGGGTCGCCTGACGGGCGAAGGCGGGGTGGGAATCGGTCATGGGGCGCGATCCGGTCGAGGACCTCCGCCCGATGCTACTGCAAGCCGCTAGCGGTTCTTCAGATACCAGAGCTCGGCCTGTTTGATGACCTCGCGGTTGTGCTCGGCGCCGCGCGCGGGATCGAATCCGAAGCTCTCGCCGGTGATGCGGACGAGCGCGATCGCCGCCGCCTGCCGCTGGTTGTGGATGTCGCTGCGCAGCGCCCGCAGCACGTCGGGCAGAGCCTCCTTGCCGCGGCGCTCGAGCTCGTCGGCGCAGGCGACGACGTGCTCCATCTTGCTGTTCGGACCGATGTTCGCAAGCGTCACGATGCTCGGCGTGATCGGGCCACCGACGACCTTCTGGAACTTGCGGCGCAGGAACAGCACCGCGAACGACGTCGACACCGCCGAGCCGCGGCCGCGCGGCAATGTGCCGTCCTGCTCGCCGTGCTCGTTGCCGCTCCAGCCGCCGCCCGGCAGCTGTTCGTCGACGAGCATCTTCGCGCCGAGCTCGTACCAAGACTTGCCGCCGATCGTCTCGACGTCGCACAGGATCGCGGCGCGTTCGAGGCCGTAGAGGAAGTAGTAGCACCAGTGCTCGCTCGGTGAGCCGATGCAGTCGAGCTTGCGATCGAAGTACCGCCAGGCGCGTCCGATCTTGTCGTCGAGTTTCGCCAGCAGCGCGTTGCGCTCGCCGAGCGCCTGGCGGCACACCGCGAGCACGGCGATGCCGGCGGCGGTCATCGACGGGTAGCCCTGGAAGCCCGAGTTGATCTTGCGGTATCCGAAACTGCCGTCGGCGTCCTGCTGTGCCGCGATCTCCTTGGCCAGGCCGGTCCAGACGGAACGCGGGATCGACAGCTGCATCGCGCGCGCGGCACGGAGACCGAGCGCCGCGTACTGCGTGTTGCTCAGATCCCACTGGTTGGTGTTCTTGGTGTAGCCGAACGCCCCTTCGTCGCGATGGTCGAGCAGTCGATCGAGATCGTCCTTCGCGATCTCGACGCGGTCCGGGAAGTCCGGCAGCGCCTGCACGACCATGAGGCGCAGCGCGAGGTCGTAGGTCTGGTTGCAGTTGGCCTTCGCGAGTCGGGCGACCGCGCGCTCGAACACGGGATCGGTGCGCTCCACGCCATCGTCGATCGCGGCGAGCATCACGAGCGCCAACTGGCCGGGGCGGACGTGCTTGCCACAGGACTGCGCGAGGTGCCCCATGAGCGCCGGGCGGGCGTCGTCGAGGGCCTGCCCGACGCGGTCGCGGAACTCGGCGGACTGCGCGCCGAGACCGCCGGCCCACAGCAGGGGCGCCAGCAGCAGGGATATCAGCAGGACCGGCATCGGGGTGGGACCGACAGAGAGGGGATCGATCGTAGCGTCAGACCGTCACGCCGGCCCCGCGTCAGGCCGATTCGCGCCGCGCGGCGGGATTCCCGGGCGCGGACGCGGGATCACGGCAGCCGCAGCACCTGCCCGGCCGCCAGCAGCCGCCGCTCGAGCTCTTCGTAGGGGATCTCCTGGACCGCGATGTCGCGTTCGATCGCGAGGCCGGCCGCGACGGCAGCGGACTGCCCGAGCACCATGAACACCGGCTCCATACGCACCGAGCCGAACGCGATGTGGCTGGCGCTGACGCAGACCGGCACGAGCAGATTGTCGGCGTGTTTGTGCTGCGGCAGCAGCGCGCCGAACGGCACACCCCACGGTCGCGGCACACGGACCTGCACGTCGCCCTCGTTCCGCACGTGGCCGTCACCGTCGACGTGACGTTGAACGTTGTGGCTGTCCATCGTGTAGGACGCCATACCGACCGGATCGGCGGCGACGACCCGCGACATGCAGTTCGCCTCGGTGACGGTGGCGGCCCCGACGAGCCGACGGGCCTCGCGGACGTAGATCAGCGGCGGCCAGTTGCCGCGGTCGGCGAACTCGTCGCGCGCGAGACCGAAGCGGTTGAACTCGGCGCGGATCGATTCGGGTACACGCGGATCGTTCGCGAGCGTCCAATACAACCCCTGCTGATAGCGCCGGTGCGCCGCGACGATCGCCGCGCGGGTCTCGTAATCCGCGGTCGGGTAGTCGTAGTTGCGACCGATCCAGTCCGACGACACCGCGCGGTTGTTGTTGCTGTCGGTCTTGCGGTTCGGCATCCATACCGGGTGCCAGGGCGCGACCTTCGCGCCGGCCTCGAAGTGGCGCAGCAGCAGCTCGTACTCGGCCGCGTCGTAGCCCGCTGGCTTCGGCCACGGCACACGGTTGTCGGGGTCGTCGGTGGCGCAGATCCGGAAGCAGTAGGCCTGCACGCGGCCATCGGCACCGCCCTCGTCGCCGGGGCCGTCGGGGTCGATGCCGGGCAGCAGACCGCTGCCGGGATCTCCGGCGATCACGTACGGATCCACCGGCCCGACGAACTGGTGTTTGGTCGCGTTCTTCGTCTGCACCCCGTTCAGCGTCTCGCCGTGCTCCGAGTTGCTCTCGCGACCGACGTGGAACGCGCAGCCCGCCGCGGCGAGCAGATCGCCCTCGTAACTGCAATCGAGGAAGCAGCGCGCCTCGACCGAGCGTCCGTTGCGATCCGAGATCGCGACGATGCGCCGGCCGTCCTTGAGCACGCCGCGGCGTTCCGCCAGACGGAACGGAATCGCGCTCACGCCGTTCTCGGCCAGCATCGCCGCCAACGTCGCCTGCGCGACGCTCGGCTCGAAGGTCCAGACCGCGTCCTCGGTCTCGCGCTGGCCGCGGCCCCGGAACGCCTCGCGCGTTTCGCGGCTCCACGCCTCGGGCCGATCGTAGTGCCGCCGCAGCCGGCGATAGAACTCGCGCGCCAGCCCGCCGATCGCGCGCGCGTTGCCGACGTCGGTCGCGCCGAGACCCGAGGTCGTCAGGCCGCCGACCCAGCCGTCGCAGTCGAGCAGCAACACCGTCTGCCCCTGCTGGCACGCCTGGATCGCCGCAATCACACCCGCCGAGGTCGCGCCGTAGACGCAGACGTCGGCCCGCAGCCGCTCGACACGCAGGGTGCCACAACTCGCGAAACCGAGGAAAGCCAGAGTGGCGAGGAGCAGCCTGTTGCGGAGCCGGAGCATGGCGTACTTCATCGCACAAATGCGCATCGCAGTCACCGGGGCATCGGGTTTCGTCGGCGGGCACCTCGTGCAGCTGCTGCGCGCACGCGGCGACGAGGTCGTGGTGCTCGCGCGCGGCAGCGCCTGGCAACCCGCGACCGGCGCGATCGACCAGGCCGCTCTCGGGACCGTCGACGCCGTCGTTCACCTCGCCGGCGAGAACATCGCGAGCGGCCGTTGGACCGCGGCGAAGAAGCGCGCGATCGCCGACAGCCGGGGACCGGTCACGGAGAAGCTCTGCCGCGCGCTCGCGGCCCTGCCGCAGCGGCCACACACGCTGATCGCGGCCTCCGCGACCGGCATCTACGGCGCTCGCGGCGACGAACGGCTCGACGAGACGAGCGCGCTGGCACCGCCGGGCGACTTCCTCGGCGACGTCGCGCGGGCGTGGGAGAACGCGACCGAACCGGCGAGGACCACCGGCATCCGCGTCGTCAACCTGCGCATCGGCATGGTGCTGGATCCGGCCGGCGGCGCGCTCGCGAAGATGCTGCTGCCGTTCAAGCTCGGCATCGGCGGCCGGCTCGGGTCGGGTCGGCAGTGGACGAGCTGGATCGCGCTCGACGACCTCGCGCGCGCGATCGCGTTCGCGATCGATCACGAGGAGCTCCGCGGCCCGGTGCTCGCGGTCGCGCCGCACCCGGTGCAGAACCGGGAGTTCACCGCGGCGCTCGGCGCGGCGCTGCATCGCCCGACGTTCCTGCCCGTGCCGGGGTTCGCGCTGCGCCTGCTGTTCGGCGAGATGGCGGACGCGCTGCTGCTCGGCGGTCAACGCGCCGTGCCCGGCAAGCTGCCCGAGGCCGGCTTCGAGTACGAACACACCGAGATCGGGCCGACGCTGCGGGCGCTGCTCGGCCGGGAGGAGAACCCATGACCGACCGACTCGAGCGCATGAAGCAGAACGCCATCGCGTTCTACCAGCTGATGTTCAACGACTGCCGCCCGCGCGAAGCGATCGAGCGCTACGTCGGCGACACCTACATCCAGCACAACCCCGAGGTCGCCGACGGCAAGCAGGGATTCATCGACTACTTCGAACGGATGGCCGCCGAGTACCCGGGCAAACACGTCGAGGTCAAACGCGTGATCGCCGAAGGCGACCATGTGGTCCTGCACTGCCACCAGCGCTGGCCGGGAGACCACGACTACGCCGGCATCGACATCTTCCGGTTCGACACGAACGACAGGATCGTCGAGCACTGGGACGTCCTGCAGGTCGTGCGCGAGACCTCGGCGCACGACAACGGCATGTTCTGATCGCTCAGCGGACCGTGCGCGCGATCACCGCCGACTGCGACGGCTCACCCGCCATCAGCTCGGTGGCCTGGAACCACAGCCCGACGCCTCCGGCCGCGGTCGGCCACGTCGGGGTCGCCACCGTCGCGATGCCGGCAGAGTTGGCGAACGCGAACGCGAAGATGTTGTCGCCCGGGTTCGACTGCAGACTCAGACCGAGGTCGACCTCCCAGAACGGCAGCGTCAGCTGATAGCGCCCGCGACCGAGCGCGAGCGTGAGCGCGACCAGGTTGTTCGGTTCGGCGCCGCCGACGCGCACGGGCGTCGCGCTGCCGACGACCGCCTCGCCCATCTCGAACGCGAGCTGCGGCGCCGGCGCGATCGTGTAGGCCGCGAGCAGGCGCACGTAGCGGCCCTGGTAGCCGATCGCCGGCTCGGTGATCTCCCACGAGTTCTCGGGCCAGTTCGCGTTCCAGTCGCGATAGCTCTTCTGCGCCGGCTGGCCCTGCGGCGGCACCAGCGGCGGCCCCGAGTAGGAGGGATCCGGTGCGAAGGTCGGGTTCGGCCCGCCCGAGAGGTAACCCGGCGCCGGCCCGAAGGCCGACGTGCTCGCATTGTCCCACGGCGTGCCGTCCGCGAACCACGCGTGGTAGATCTCGTCGATGCTGCCCTCGGCACCGGCGGCGCGCATGTTGGTGAGGAACGTCAGACCGAGCGGGTTCACACCGTGCAACCAGTGCAGGAACCCCTCGGCCGCATCGTGCAGCGACCTCGCCTTCGCGGCGCTCAGGCCGTAGCGCGCGGCGAACAGGTACTGGATGGCGTGCAGACACTTGGTCGCATTGCTGCCCCAGGTGTAGTCGGCCTGGTAGAGATGCGCCATGTAGGCGTCGTCACCGTTCTCGTAGCGCGCGAGATGCGCGCTGCCGGTGACCGAGGCGGCGAACGTCTGGCGGATCGCGGCGACGACGGTCGCGGTCGCGCCGGCGGTCTCGGTGTAGGCGAGCAGCGCGCTGTGCAGCTCCGCTTCCCACGGTGACGCCCACCCCCACTGCATCAGGTGCGAACTCGTGTAGTGCGTGTCGACCCATGCCCGCATCGCGGGGTCGCCGCCGCGGACGAAACGCCATGCCGCCGCCGCGAGCCGGCTCATGTCCTGCTCGTAGGGCGAGTCCTCGGCCGCGACGTTGACGAAGCCCTGGTTGTTGTAGGACGAGGGGATCGCGGCGGGATTCGCGACGAGCCACGCCCAGCCGGCGGCGGCGGCGGCGTCGAGTTGCTGGGCGTAGGCCTGCAGCGCCGGCTCGGGACGCGAGCCGAACGCGACCGCGGCGTGGGCGAACACGTGACAACCGGTCGCGGTCGCCGACGCGGTCGCGGGCGCGTAGCGGCGCGGCGCCGTGTCGGTGCTCGGCGGACTGTTGGCGGCGAAGCTCGTGACCGAGACCTTGTGCAGCAGCGAACCATCGGCGTTCTGCATGCGCAGCAGCCAGTCGACCTCCCAGCGGATCTCGTCGAGCAGGTCGGGGATGCCGTTGCCGGACTCGGGAATGCCGTAGTCGTCGGGCCAGTACGCGGGCGCGTCGAGATAGGCGTCGAGCAGCGGGCCGACCGCCGCGTCGGCGAAGTTGACGTACTTGTTGTAGTCGCCGGCGTCGTACCAACCGCCGCGCAGATCACGCGAGGTCGCCGGCACCGGGTTCTGCACACTGCGACAATCGGTGTCCTGCTCCGGACCGATGTGGCTCGCGGCATCGGCCCAGCGCGGGTCCGCGAACGGAGGCGCCTTGGCGATGCCGCAGCGTTGGTAGAAGAAGACTCGCAGCGCGGCGCGCAACGCCACGTCGTAGACGTCCGGCGCGATGGTGAACGGTGCCGATGACCTGCCGCTGAGCGGTTCGTGAACGTAGTAGTCGCCGGGGGTGCGCAGACCGCTGAAGTCGAACCACCAGACGCGATCGCCGGACTCGGCCTGCACCGCGCCGTTCTGCCAGGGCTGCGGCGCACCGGACCAGACCACCGCGCTGCCGGCGACGCGACGGACCTCGACGATCGGGCCCGGGGTGAACGGAGCGGGCGCGTCGAAGCCCTGCACGGCCTCGCGCAGCACGGCGACCTTGCGCGCGTTCGGCCGGTAGCCGAACTGGTCGACGCGCAGATGCGGATCGAGGGCCTGCGCGGCGATGGTTCCGGCAGCGGAGAGCGCGGTCAGGGCGACGAGGGCAGTGGCTCGCATGCCGGCCCTACGCCGCGGCGGCGCGCGAACGGCCGATCTTCCCGGGAACCCGTCCGCGTCGGCCACGTTGCAGCCGGCACACACGATGAACCCGCTCCACTCCCTGTTGTCCCGCCTCGTCCTGCTCGCCGCCGTTTCGCTGTCGGTCGCGCCACTCGCCGTCCGGCTCACGGCCCAGCAGCCCGCCCGCGAAACCCCCGAGCAGCAGCTCGTCGCGGCGCTGAACCGCTTCGCCGCCGACCTGCACGGACGCCTCGGTGCGCCGCCGGGCGACTCCGCTCTGAGCTCGCCCGCGAGCGTCGCGATCACCCTGCTGATGCTGCTGCCCGGCGCGCGCGGCGAGACCGCGGACGAGATCGCGGCGGTCCTGCACCTGCCGCCGGATCTGCGCGGCGAACGGCTCGCCACCGCGGCGCAGACGCTGCTCGCGCACACGCTGGTCGTCTCGGCGGAGAACGGCGCCGCACTCCGGATCGCGAACGATCTCTGGGGCCAGGCCGGCCGCGAGTTCGGCGCAGATTGGCTGAAGCAGCTGCGCGACGCATTCGGCGGCGACGCCCATGAGGTCGACTTCGCGAAGGACCCCGATGGCGCGCGACGGCGCATCAACGAGCGGATCGCGGCAGCCACCAACCGGCGCATCGTGGATCTCGTTCCGCCGGGCGTGATCACCCCGGCCACGCGCACCGTGCTGAGCAACGCGATCTGGTATCGCGGCAGCTGGCTGCAGGAGTTCCACCGCGCCGACCGACCCGGCGCGTTCCACGTCACGCCGGCGCGCGCCGTCGAGGCGGCGATGCTGTGGGCGACGTCGCGCTACCGCTACTGCGAGACCGACGCCTGGCAGGCCGTCGAGCTGCCGTTCGACGACGACGCGATCGTGTTCGAGATCGTCCTGCCGCGACCCGGTCACGACCTGGCCGTTGCCGAGCGCGCGCTGCTCGAAGGCAAGCACCGCGAGAGTCTCGCGGCCGTCGACGTGCGCGTCGGCATGCCGGCGTTCACGATCGCGGGCCGCCACCGGCTGCGCGACGCGCTGACCGAACTCGGTCTGCGGGCGGCGTTCGACCAGGCGCGCGCCGACTTCTCGGGGATCACGCGCTACGAACCGCTGGTGCTCGAGGACGTGATCCACGGCACGTTCTTGCGGGTCGACGAGCACGGCGTCGAAGCCGCAGCAGCCACCGTCCTGGTGATCGAGGGTCGCGCCGCGATCCGGCAGCCGAAGGTCCTGCAGGCCGATCGGCCGTTCGCATTCGCGCTGCGCGACCGCCGCACCGGACTCGTGCTGTTCGCGGGGCGCCTGATCGACCCGACCATCGGCGCCTGAGCCGCGCCCGGGAGGGTGACACGCACGATCGTGCATTCTCAGTCCCCCATGGTGCTCCCGGATCGCCGTCTGGAGCTCGAGATGCTCAATCGTGCATTCTGTAGTGGAATCGCCGCGAGTCAGCGCCGATAACGCGCTCAGAATGCACGATCTAGCATTCCTGACCACCATGGCCGACACGATCCGCGCTCGCCGCGAGAAGGTCGGCCTCCTGCAGGCCGAACTCGCGGAGCTGGCGCGATGCTCGACCCGCTTCGTCCACACCCTCGAGGCCGGCAAGCCGACGGTCCGGCTCGACAAGTTGCTGGCCGTGCTCGACGTGCTCGGCCTCGAGCTCCGGATCGACACCCGCTCGCGCACCCGATGAATCTCGCGGCGCTCAAGCACCAGGACGTGGCGTTGGTCTGGAAGGCCGGTGTCCGCGCGGCCCGCCTCTCCCGGCTCGCCGACGGCGTCGTCTTCGAGTACGAACCCGACTACCGAGGACCCGAGGTCGCGTTCTCGTTGCCGCGCGACGTCGGCGTCGTGCGCCACGCGGCGGGCGCCCTGCCGCCGTTCTTCAGCGGCCTGCTGCCCGAGGGCCGGCGCCTGTCGGCGATCCGTGCGGCCACGAAGACATCGGCGGACGACGAGCTGACCCTCCTGCTGGCGGTCGGCGACGATGCGATCGGCGATGTGCGGGTGCTGCCGCTCGACGCGGTGCCCGGCGATCCCCGCACCGACGCTCACGGCGCCCCGCCGCTCGCAGAGGCCGACTTCGGCGCGCTGTTCGCGAGCGCGGTCGGCGCCGAACCGGTCGATCGGGTCGCGATCGCCGGCGCGCAGGACAAGGTGTCGGGCCGCATGATCTCGTTGCCCGTCGATCACGCCGGAGCCGCGTGGTTGCTCAAGCTGGATCCACCAGAGTTCCCGGGACTCGTCGCCAACGAAGCGTTCTTCCTCGCTGCGGCGCGCGACTCGGGCCTGGAGGTCGCCGACGCCGAGGTCGTCCGCGACAAGAACGGCCGTCCCGGCCTGCTGGTGCGACGCTTCGATCGCGTCGCCGCCGGCGATCGCCTCGTCGCGCTCGCCCAGGAGGATGCCTGCCAGGTCCTCGGCCGCTATCCCGCCGACAAGTATCGCTTCACCGCGGAGCAGGTCGTCCGCGGCCTCGCCGCGTGCACGACGGCGCCGGTCGTCGCCGCGCGCACCCTGCTCGTGCAGTTCGCGTTCGCCTACCTGACGTGCAACGGCGATGCCCACGCCAAGAACTTCTCGGTCCTGGGCGGCGACGAATGGCGCGTTGCGCCGGCCTACGACCTGCCGAGCACACAACCGTACGGCGATCACACCATGGCGCTCTCGGTCGGCGGCAAGGATCGCGAGGACATCGGTCGCGCCGATTTCGTGGCGCTCGGCGATGCCTGCGGCGTGCCGCCGAAGGCGACGGCACGCGTGCTCGACCGACTGCTCGCGGCGCAACCGCGCTGGCTCGAGCGCCTCGACGAGCTGCCGTTCGACGCCCGGCGGATCCATCGCCTGCGGCAGGCGTGCCGCTATCGCGCAGCGCGGCTGGCCGGCTGAGTCCCGGCCGCCGCGCGTGCCCGCGGTCAGTTGACGTCGATGGTGTGGCGGATGCCGTTCGACGCGATCGCGCCGACCGCGTTGTAGCCGGGCACCAGCGATGCCGCCTGCGACTTGATCTGGACGCCGACGAAGGTCGTGCTCGACGGCACGGTGAGCATGCCGCGCGCGAGCCCGTTCGCCGGCAGGTTGAGCTGCACCGCGTCGACCGAGGTGTACTGGTGGCAGCTCGGCATGCCGAGGGCCGTCAGGTCGATGCCCATGGTGTACTCGGTGAGCCCGAACACGGTCGCGGTCAGCAGCGCGCTCGCGGGAATCGGTCCGGTCAGCAGCGGCACCGAGTTGCCGACGACGGGACGCAGCTCGGCCTCGTGCCAGAGCGCAGTCTTGTCGGGCGAGGTCATGATCGGGATCGTCAGCGTCGTGATGTCGATCGAACCCGGATCGGCGGCGCCGCCACCGGGAGTCCAGCCCGCGAGCACCGGCTGCAGCACGCTGGCACAGGTCATGTAGCGCATCTCGATCACGCCACCCGGCAGGAACACGATCTGGAACGTCTGGCCCGAACCCGGCGAGTTGTACTCGGGCACGTTCAGGAACGTGACGACCGCGCCGTTCGTGCTCGGATCGATGTCGAAGTGCACCGAGCCGCCCGCCGAAGGATCGAGGTCCGACCAGTACGGGCACCAGCGCGGCACGTCGGTGAACATCGGGTCGGGGACACCCTGGTAGTACTGCGCGTTGCCGCTCGACAGCGCGCGCACGAAGCCGTTGCTGCTGACGTCGACGTAGGTCGTGCTGCCACCGGGATACGGCAGCGTGAAGCCGAGCGGCAACGGCCCGCTGTTGGTCTCGTCACCCATCGACAACGGGGTCGACGTCGGCGTGAACCACTGCGTCGTCGCAGGCACCAGGAACGCGGTGTAGCCGTTCGCCGACGGCAGCAGCTGCATCGTCGTGTTCGAGAGGTCGAACGTGCCGACCAGGAAGTTCTCGTAGAACGACGCCGAGGCCTCGTCTACGCAGCCCTCGCCGTACGGGATCGAGGCGGCGAAGCCCGGCTGCTGCGGCGTCAGGTAGGCCCAGGTGTCGTCGAGCGCGTCGCCGCCGTAGAGCATCGCGCGGCCGCGCGTCGTGTCGTAGACCAGGTAGCCGTCGAGGCGTGCCGGCGGCAACGTCGCCGGCGTCTGCTGCAGCCAGTCGGTGCCATCGAACTCCCAGGTGTCGGCGGTGACGGTGCCGCCCCACAGCACGATCCGATTGCGCACCGTGTCGGTCGTCATCTGATGGTCCCAGCGACCGGGTGGCACGTTCGAGGTCGTCAGCTGGATCCAGTCGAAGTTGTCGAAGTACCAGGTGTCGGCGGGCGCGTTGGGATAGCCGCTGAACAGCACGAGCCCGTTGCCGATCGGGTCGTAGGCCATGTCGCTCGCGAAGCGCAACGGCATCGGCACGTTCGCCGTGACGATCGCCGTCCAGTCGACGCCGTTCCACTCCCAGGTGTCGGTGAGCGTGGTGCCGAGTCCATTGCCGCCGTGCATCACGCACGACGCGCGCCCCGGATGCCATACCAGCGGATGCGACAGCCGGCCCGGCGGCACCGTCGCCGGCGTCATCTGCAGCCAGTTGGTGCCGTCCCATTCCCAGGTGTCGTTCATCGCGCCGGTGCCGACACCGATGCCGCCGAACAGGACGACGCGCCCGCGCACCGCGTCGTAGGCCAGCGGGTGGCCCGCACGCGGCGGTGGCGAATTGGCCGGCGTGACCTGGGCCCAGGTCGAACCGTCGTAGAGCCAGGTGTCGGCGAGACGGTTGACGCCGTCCGAACCACCGAACAGTACCGTGCGGTCGTTGGCGCCGTCGTAGGCCATCGCGTGTCCGAGCAGACCGGGCGGCGAGGTGGCGGGGTGGAGCCGGATCCAGTCCTGAGCGTGGAGCGGGGCGGTGAGAGCGGCAGCGGAAGCGCCGAGGGCCACAAGGCCGGCGATGCGAGTGGGGCGTCGCATGGAGTCTCCTCGATTGAGAACGGAAGGTGGCGGTTCAGCGAACCGCGGAGCGCCCGATTCTAGCCGGGACACCCGCCGGGACGTGCAGCCGCGCGCGGCCAGCGCGTTCTGGTCGGCAGAATCAGGCGCGATCGGCCCAGCGCAGTACACGAAGCGCGCGCAACGTATTCCATCGGCTCGGCCGCCCGACCTCGGCATCGATCCGGACGGGCATGTTTCCGGCGTGGCAGGCTTCGAGCGACCAGCGACCGTCGCTGCCGCGCTTCGCGGCGACGAGATCGACCGCTTCGGCGACCCGTGCGTCGGGCTGGAGCCCCGCCCGACGCAGGTAGTCGAGAGCCCGCAGCAGGTCGTAGTGCCACCAGGTCGGGAACGCGAAGCGCGTCCATACCGCGCCGCCCTTGCGGTCGCGTTCGATCACCGCCCCCGTCGAACGGCGGCGGTTCAGGCGGCGCTCGAGCAGATAGTCCTCGCCGTGCCGACGCGCACCGGCAACATCCCGAGCGCGCGCTGGATCCCGGGTGACCGACTCGTGCTCGAGTAGCGCTTCGAGCACGCAGATCGTCGTGTTGAACGAGGACCGCGTCGAACCGTTCGCAGCTTCGCAGTTCCAACCACCGTCGGGCAGTTGCTCGGCCAGCAGACGGTCGATCAGGCCTTCGATGTTCTGGCCGAAGTAGGCCCCGGCCAGCGCCACCTGGGCATTGATGCACGGCTCCGTCTCGCCAGCGAAGAACGGATTGCCGTCGCATGCCGGCGGGCCGCAACCCTGCCAGGTCACGCGGTCGCGGACCCGGCCGACGGCGCGAAGGGCGACCGCGCTCTCCGGATCGAGACCCAGGTCTCGCAGCAGCAGAAGCACGTGCATCGTCGAGTCCCACCCGCGGTTCCACGCCGCGCCGCCCCAGCGACCGTCCTGGCCCTGGAGTGCGAGCAGACGTGCCCCCGCGCCCTCGGTCGCGACCCGGGCCCGCACGGTGGCAACCTCCCGTGACGACGCCCCGGTCAGATCGCGGAGCACCTGCCAGCGCATCGCCGGATCGGAGTCGAGCAGCCAACACACGGTCCCGTCGTCGCCCGGCAACTGGTCGCGCATCGGCGAATCCTAGCCACGGGGGCTTTCCTCGGGCGCGCGGCACTCGTAAGCGTGCAGAGATGTCCTGGCGTCCCGTGCTGCTCACCGCCCTCGGTCTGGCCCTCGCCCTGCCCGCGCAGGGCGACACCATCGCCGGCGAGGACCCGACCCAGGCAGCCGATGTCGCGGCCTACAACGCCTGGTTCGCCGACTACCGCGTCGGCGCGTTCCGCCTGGTCAAGAACGACAGCACCGACGACGCGGCGCTCGCGCACATCGACGCGCTGATGGCGAAGATCGCACAGTGGAACACGCTCGACGCGGCGAAGCTGCTGTTCCTGGCGGCGAGCGTCGATCCCAGGCCGGGCACGACCGGTTCGTCGACCGAGCTGATCGACTTCTACCGCGAGCTGCAGCCGTGGAAGGTGCGCGGGCTCGCGGCGCGCCATCTGCGCGGCATGGACGGCGACGGCATCCTGACCTGGCTGCTGAACATGCTGTCGACGCCGGGCATCCGCGCCGCGAAACAGAACCAGGACCAACTCGACGCCGCCGCGGTCCTGCGCGTGCTCGCGGGCCACAAGAGCCTCGAGGCCCGCGCCGAGCTGCTGCGCGCGTGCCACACGATGCCGACCGAGCTGCGCGTTCGCGCCGTCAACGCGATGGCCGCGGACGCGACGATCGAACTCGTGCCGACCCTGATCGAGCTGCTGCGCGACTCCGAGCCCAACGTCCGGATCGCCGCGTGCAATGCGATCGGCACCGCGATGCAACCGCACGTCGACGAGACCCTCGGCCTCCAGCCGACAGCCGAGACCCTCGCGGTGCGCGACCAGGCGATCGCCGCGCTCGCGAAGGTGGCGGAACGCGACCGGGTCTGGCAGGCGCGCAGCGCGGCCGCGTTCGGCCTCGCGATCATGAGGTGCAAGCCGGTGATTCCCGCGCTCATCGGCGCGCTCGACAAGGAGCTCGGCCGCACCAAGGACCCGTGGGCGATGGACGTGCGCCTGCACAAGCTGCTCGAGGGCCTGACCGGCCAGAGTGTCGTGCGCGGGTCGATCAAGCCGTGGCGGGAGTTCTGGAAGCGCGAAGGCGCGAGCTTCCGCGTCGCGAAGGCCGCGAAGCCCGGCGAAGAGCGTGCCAAGTCGAACCGCTACGAGAAGTTCTTCGACCTCGAGATCGAGTCCGATCGCGTGCTGTTCGTGATCGACTTCAGCGGCTCGATGGTCGAACCGATCACGCTGCAGCAGACGGCGACCGGCGCGCCGGCCGGCAAGGAGCTGACCAAGGCACAGCTCGTGGTGCAGGAGCTCAAGAAGATGATCATGTCGTTCCCGGACGGCGCGATGCTCAACATCATCGTCTTCAGCGACGACATCCGCATCTGGCGCTCGGAAGCCGGCCGACCGACGCTCGTGAAGATCGACGACGACGCCCGCGACGACCTGCTCGGCAGCTTCCTCGACGGGCTGCGGCCAGCGGGCCCGACGAACCTGCACGACGCCCTCGCGCTGGCGCTCGATTTCGGCGGTCGCGGACTGTTCGACAAGTACTACGCCGCCGCGTTCGACACGCTCTATGTCATCAGCGATGGCGCGCCGTCAGCCGGCCCGGTGATCGACAAGGAGGAGATCCGTCGCCTGGTGCGCGAGGCCAACAACCTGCGCAAGATCACCATCAACTGCATCACGATGGGACAGCAGAACGACACCGAGTTCCTCCGCGAGATGGCGGAGGAGAACGGCGGGCGTCACATCCACATCGAGTGAGCGGGTAGGCGTTCAGCGAACGCGTGCCGGACTCGCCGAGCAGCGCGGGTGCCCGCAGCCGCAGACCGGCGGGCCGTCGACGCTCATCCCGAGAGCGTCGGGCACCCAGGTGTCGGAGTTCTCCGCGTGCGTCGCGAGTTCGCGGCAGGCAGGACTGCAGAACGGGTCGTCCGCGTCGGGACCCACCGGGCAATCGCATGCCCGGTGGGCGCAGGTCGTCTTGCGGCCGCCCGTGGTCGTGGAGCGTTCCATCGCGGCCTCGCCTCAGAACTTCAGACCGAAGCCGAGCAGGTAGATGAAGTTGCCGTTCTCGGCGACGTCGCCCACCCGATCGTCCTTGTCGAACAGGAACTGGTACTCGACGCCGAGCGACAGGAAGGCCTCGCGCTTCAGGTACCACTTCACACCGGCCTCGGGGCCGGCGGTCCAACTCTCCTTCACCGTGTCGCCGTAGATGCGACCGAGCGAGGCGCCGACGTAGGGCATCAGCGGGATGCCGGTCTCGAAGGTCTGCTGGATACCGACGCGGGTCGAGCCGTCCCAGTTGTCCGGGCCCGGACCGGGATCGGCGAAACTCAGACCCTGGCGCACGATCGCGGCGGTGCCGTGGTCGTTGATGTAGACATTGGCCGCGAGCGCGAGCGCGCCGGCTCCGACCTCGAAGTCCTCGTCGTTGCCCCCGGTGCCGGCGGCGAGCACCTCGACGTCACCGGCGTGCAGCAGGTCGCTGTTGGAGCGCTCCTGGATCGCGGCCGGCGTCGTGACCGGACCGCGATGGTGCGCCGCGACGGGAACCGCCGGGCCATCGCGGCCGAAGGCATCGAGCGACGGAACGGACGTCGGTGTCGAGACGGCGCAGCCGGCGAACGGAAGGGCGAGGAGGAGAAGTGACGGATGGTGTCGGTGCATGGTTCGTGTGTTGGTTGTCGTGTTCGCCCCCCCTCCGCAAGGTCGATGCCAAACGTCGTTTCAACGCGACATCGCCCCGATTCCGGCCG
>JAGQRB010000477.1 GCA_020425925.1 Planctomycetota bacterium | reverse complement strand
CTTCAACAAGCCGCGCCGCTTCGAGATCCCGCCGACCGTCACCGTCGAGGTGCCGTCGCCGACGAACATCCGCATCTCGGGAATCGACAAGCAGCAGGTCGGCGCGGTCGCCGCCCAGATCCGCAAGGTCCGCAAGCCCGAACCGTACAAGGGCAAGGGCATCAAGTACGCCGAGGAAGTCATCAAGCGCAAGGCCGGCAAGGCGTTCGCTTCGGGTGGTTCATAGCCAGGCGAGTCATAGAGTTCAGGCGGGTCATAGAAGAGGTATCGCACCATGAGTTCCAAAACAGCCATCCTGCGCAAGCACCGCGCGCGCCGCGGCAAGGCGAGCTCGCTGCGCAAGCGCACGCGGCAGCACACGGAGCGGCCGCGGCTCTCGGTGTTCCGCAGCCTGTCGAACATCTCCGTGCAGATCATCGACGATCTCCGCGGCCACACCGTCGCCGCCGCGTCGTCGCTCGAGAAGGATCTGCGCGCCGCCGTCGCGGGCAAGAACAAGACCGATGTCGCGACCCGGGTCGGCGAGGTGCTCGCCGAGCGCGCCAGGCAGGCGGGCGTGACGCAGGTCGCGTTCGACCGCGGCCCGTACAAGTATCACGGCCGCATCAAGGCGCTGGCCGAAGCCGCTCGCAAGGGCGGGCTGGAGTTCTGAGCATGTCGAGCAACAAGTATCCGCTGGTATCGATCGACGAGGCGCTCGCCGCCAACGTCGACGACGACGTCGTCGCGATCAACCGCTCGGCCGCCGTCGTCAAGGGCGGCCGCCGGTTCTCGTTCAGCGCGCTGAGCGTGGTCGGCAACCGCGACGGTCTCGTCGGTATCGGCTACGGCAAGGGCCGCGAGGTCCCCGGTGCGATCGAGAAGTCGGTCAAGGACGCGCGCAAGCAGATGATGCGCGTGATCCGCGACGGCACGACGATTCCGCACGTCACCGAGGCGCGCTACTGCAGCTCGCGCGTGCGCCTGGTCCCGGCCGCGCCCGGCACCGGCATCATTGCCGGCAAGGCGGTGCGCAAGGTGCTCGAGCACGCCGGCATCACCGACATCCTGACCAAGAACTACGGCTCGACGAACGCCCTGAACGTGGTCAAGGCCACGATGATGGCGCTGAGCCAGCTGCGCAGCCGCGAGTCGACCTCGAAGCTGCGAGGAGTGGAAGTGCAATGAACCTCTCCGAAGCCAAGACTCTCGGACTGAAGTTCCCCGATCGCAAGCGCGTCGGCCGCGGCATCGGCTCCGGCACCGGCAAGACGTCGGGTCGCGGCCACAAGGGTGCGAAGGCGCGCTCGGGTTGGTCGAGCCGCATCGGCTGGGAAGGCGGCCAGATGCCGATCTACCGCCGGGTGCCCAAGCGCGGCTTCAACAACAAGAACTTCGAGAAGGTCTACACCGTCGTCAACGTTCGCGATCTCGAGGCGTTCGACGCCGGCGCGACGGTCGATCTCGCCGCGGTGCTGCAGAAGGGACTGACGTCCCAGGCGCGCCACAGCGAGCTCTTCAAGGTGCTCGGCGACGGCGACCTGTCGAAGGCCGTCACGGTGCGGGCGCACGCCGTCACGGCGAGCGCGCGCGAGAAGATCGAGAAGGCCGGCGGCTCCGTCGAGCTGATCGAGACCAAGCAGATGCGTCCGAAGTTCGTCGCCAAGGACGGCACCGCCCGCAAGCCCGGCGTGCCGCGCCGCCGCCGCAGTGGTGCGACGGCACCCGATACCGCCGGAGGCCAATGACCCTCTCGGTCGCCAATCTCTTCAAGGTCAAGGAGATCAGGAACAAGATCCTGATCACCCTCGGCCTGCTCATGATCTACCGCATCGGGTTCTGGATCCCGCTCCCGGGCGTGAATTCGCCCGAGATGCTGCGGCAGGTCGGCAGCGAGGGGGGCGGCATCGGACGTCTGTTCGGCATGATGAACGTGCTGACCGGCGGCAACCTGCAGAGCGCGACGTTGTTCTCGCTCGGCGTGATGCCCTACATCTCGGCGAGCATCATCTTCAGCCTGCTGAGCAAGGCGGTGCCCGCGCTCGAGAAGGTCGCCAAGGAGGGCGCGAGCGGCCAGAAGAAGATCAACCAGATGACGCGGCTCGCGACCGTCGCGATTTGCCTCGTGCAGTCCTGGTTCGTGATCTTCGGCGTGCTCGGCGTCGAGGGCAGCAAGATCCTGCACGTCGGCGTGCGCGAATGGTTCGGGCTCTACTGCGTCGTCGTCATGCTCGCGCTGACCGCCGGCACGATGTTCATCATGTGGCTCGGTGAGCAGATCACCGAGCACGGTGTCGGCAACGGCATCTCACTGATCATCATGGCGGGCATCGTCAGCAACCTCGACTCGGCGATCTCGCAGTACTTCTCGTTCGGCTTCGGCCGCGAGGAGTGGCAGCGTCTGCTGATGTTCCTGGCGGCGTGGGGCATCGTCGTGGTCGCGGTCGTCTACATGACGAAGGCGCAGCGGCGCGTGCCGATCCAGCAGGCCAAACACACCCGCGGTCGCCGGGTCTACGGCGGCCAGAAGCTGTTCCTGCCGTTCAAGGTCAACCAGGCCGGCGTGATGCCGATCATCTTCGGCTCGACGCTGCTGCTGATCCCGACCATGATCGGCAGCGCGGTGCCGGGGCTCGGCTGGCTAGGCGACACCTTCGGCAGCCAGCGCGGTTTCTGGTACGTCACCACCTTCACGGTGCTGATCTTCTTCTTCTCGTTCTTCTGGACGTCGATGATGTTCCAGCCGACCGAGATCGCCAACAATCTGCGCGAGGGCGGTTCGTTCATTCCCGGCATCCGGCCGGGCAAGCCGACCGCCGACTACCTCGAGGCGACGATGCTGCGCATCACGCTGGTCGGCGCGCTGTTCCTGTCGGCGGTGTCGATCATCCCGATCTTCTTCCGGGGTGGCGGCGGCAGCCAGATGGACCAGGTGCTGCTCTACTTCATGTCGGGCACCTCGATCCTCATCGTCGTCAGCGTCGCCCTCGACATGGTCGAGAAGATCAACGCGATGCTGGTGATGCGGAACTACGAGGGCTTCATGACCGAGCACGGCACCCAGGGCGGTCAGCAGTCCGGCCAGGGCTCGACCGGCTGGGGTCGGCGGTCGACGACCGGGGGCGCGCCGAGCTAGCCGATGGCCGCGTCCCCTGGAGTTCGCTGCGTGTTCCTCGGCGCCCCCGGCGCCGGCAAGGGCACCCAGGCCAAACAGGTCGCCGAGCGCGGTGCCGCCACCGGTGCGCCGATCGCGCACATCTCGACCGGGGACATGCTGCGCGCCCAGGTCAGCGCCGGCACCGAGCTCGGCCGGCAGGCCAAGGGCTTCATGGATCAGGGCCAGCTGGTGCCGGACGCGGTGATCATCGCGATGGTCCAGCAGCGCATCGGCGAGCCCGACGCCAAATCGGGTTGGATCCTGGACGGCTTTCCGCGTACGCTCCCCCAGGCCGAGGCCCTCGACGAGAGCCTCGGCGACAGCACCCCGCTGTCTGCCGTGATCTACTTCGCCGTACCCGAGGCCGAGCTGGTGGGACGTCTGACGGGTCGCCGGACCTGCGCCAAGTGCGGCGCGATCTGGCACGTCACCAACAAGCCGACCAAGGTGGCAGGCGTCTGCGATCTGGACGGCGGGGAATTGACCCAGCGCTCGGACGATCGCGAGGAAGCGATCCGCGAGCGGCTCGACGTGTACCGGTCGCAGACCGAGCCGCTGTTGAGCTACTACCGTAACCGTGAGCTTTTGCGGGAGATCGACGCGAGTCGATCGCCCGCTGTCGTTTTCGAGGAGTTGTTGAAGCTGATGCAATGAAGAGCGACTTCGCCGGATCGGACGCAGCGGACACTCGCGAGGCCACCGTCATCGGCCGCCTCCCGAACGAGATGTTCCGCCTGCGGCTCGAGGACGGTCGCGAAGTCGATGCCCACGCCGCCCAGAACCTCCGCATGGCCTACGTGCGGCTCGTTCCGAGTGACGTCGTCGCCATCGAGATCTCGCCGTTCGACCCCAACAAGGCCCGCATCGTCCGCCTCCTTCGCCAGCAGCACCTACGCCGCCAGCAGCAGCCGACACCGACTCCCCGCACCGAACCCGATCGTCACCCGAAAAGCCCAAGCCTGAGAGAACAGCCGTGAAAGTCAGAGCCAGCGTCCGACGCATCTGCGAGCACTGCAAGGTCGTGAGACGGCGCGGTGTCGTCCGCATCATCTGCAGCAGCAATCCGCGCCACAAGCAGCGGCAGGGCAAGTAGACATGCCACGTCTCCTCGGTGTCGACATCCCCAACGAGAAGCGCATCGACGTCGCGCTCACGTACATCTACGGCGTCGGTCGCACGACCGCGCTGAAGGTGCTCAAGGAGCTCGCGATCCCGCGCGAGACGCGCGCGAAGGACCTCAAGGACGACGAGGTCGCGACACTCGCCAGCCACCTCGAGAAGACCTTGCCGGTGGAAGGTGCGTTGCGTCGCCTGACGATGCAGAACATCACGCGGCTCAAGGAGATCCAGTGCTACCGCGGACTGCGCCACCGGCGCGGCCTGCCGGTTCGCGGGCAGCGTACGCGCTGCAACGCGCGCACCCGCAAGGGCCCGCGCAAGACCGTCGCCAACAAGAAGATCCTCAGGAAGTAGGCCCAGACCGAGTCGACCCATGGCAGCCCCGAAGAGCGATAAGAAGAAGGCCCGCGTGCGCAAGAACGTGGGCAAGGCGATTGCCCACGTGAAGGCGTCGTTCAACAACACGATCGTGACCGTGACCGACGCCGCCGGCCAGGTGATCGCCTGGGATTCGGCTGGAACGATCGGGTACAAGGGCTCGCGCAAGAGCACGCCGTTCGCGGCGCAGCGCGCCGCCGAGAAGGTCGCCGACAAGTGCAAGAAGATGGGGGTGCACGAGATGGAAGTGCTCGTGCGCGGCCCCGGATCGGGGCGCGAGTCCGCGATTCGCGCGCTCGCGTCGTCGGGCATCGAGATCAAGTCGATCGAGGATGCGACTCCCCTTCCCCACAATGGCTGCCGGTCGCGCAAGCGCCGCCGCGTCTGATCACCACCGCCCGCACCGTTCATGGCTCGTATCTCCAATCAAGTCTGCAAGCTCTGCCGCCGCGAAGGCGTCAAGCTGTTCCTCAAGGGGCAGCGCTGCTTCTCGGAGAAGTGCGGCGTCAACCGGCGAAACTATCCGCCGGGCCAGCACATCCGCCCGAAGAAGGGCACCGACTACGGCGCCCAGCTGCGCGAGAAGCAGAAGTGCAAGCGCATCTACGGCGTGCTCGAGCGGCAGTTCATGAACTACTTCTCGCTCGCGCAGCGCCAGAAGGGCAACACGGGTGACAACCTGCTGATCCTGCTGGAGCGCCGGCTCGACAACGTCGTGCTCAATCTCGGGCTGGCGTTCTCGCGCTTCGACGCGCGGCAGATGGTCGCCCACGGCCACGTCTACGTGAACAAGAAGCGCCTCGACATCCCGAGCTACCTCGTCCGTCCGGGCGACGAGATCGAGGTGCGCGGCAAGGACAAGCTCAAGAAGAAGGTCACCGACGCGATCGAGATGAACAAGGGCCGGCCGCTGCCGGCCTGGCTCGAGGCCGTGCCGACCGAGCTCAAGGGCCGGATCGTGCAGCTGCCGAAGCGCGAGGACGTCGCCAGCGAGATCAACGAGCAGCTCATCATCGAGCTCTGCTCCAAGTAGAAGCAGCCCGAGCGGCCTTCCGCAGTTCTTTCAGACACGAGCAAGGAAACAGGATCCAATGCGTATTCGTTGGCGCAACTTCGAGCTGCCTTCCCAGGTCCGCCTGGAGAAGGAGACCGCCTCCACGAGCTACGGCAAGTTCACGGTCGAGCCGTTCGAGAAGGGCTTCGGCACGACGATCGGCAACGGCCTCCGGCGCGTCCTGCTGTCCTCGATCGAGGGCACGGCCGTCACGTGGGTCCGGATCGACGGCGTCGTGCACGAGTTCTCGACGATCCAGGGTGTGCTCGAGGACGTGACGCAGATCGTCCTCAACATCAAGAAGCTGCGCGTCAAGATGCACACCGACGCGCCGACCACGCTCCGCCTCGACGTCAACGAGAAGGGCGAAGTCCTCGCCGGCATGATCGAGGGCGATCACAACATCGAGATCGCCAACCCCGAACTCAAGATCTGCACGCTCACCGAAGACGTCCGGTTCTACGCCGAGATGCAGGTCAAGAAGGGCCGCGGCTACGTCACCGCCGAGGAGAACGTCACCGAGGACCAGGAGATCGGCACGATCCCGGTCGACTCGATCTTCAGCCCCGTGCACCGTGTGCGCTATGCGATCGAGAACACGCGTGTCGGCAAGTCGACCGACTACGACCGCCTGGTGCTCGAGGTGTGGACCGACGGCACCGTTTCGCCGGAGATGGCACTCGTCGAGGCGAGCAAGATCTACCGCAAGCACCTGAACCCGTTCGTCCAGTACTTCGAAATGAAGGAGGACCTGGCGGTCGAGGGTGGCGTGTTGGCGCCGGAAGGCGACGAGGGAGCGCGCCGTCGTGAGATGACGGACCTGCTCAACAAGAACATCG
>JAGQRB010000048.1 GCA_020425925.1 Planctomycetota bacterium | reverse complement strand
GCGAAGCGCTGTGGCAAGCCCGGCAGGGCACGGCCGCGATCGACCGCGCCCGGGGCGCGGGCGATCGCTCGCGAGCCCGTTGGGGCGTGCCGCGGTGCGAAGCGCTGTGGCAAGCCCGGCAGGGCACGGCCGCAATCGACCGCACCCGGGGCGCGGGCGATCGCTCGCGAGCCCGTTGCATGCCGGAGATCCGAGCGCCCTCGGCAGGGAAGTGGCTGCGCTAGCGTTCCGGCGCCTCGGGGTCGACGCCGGGTGCGAACCACGGATTCGCCGCGCTGCGCTCGCGCAGGAACCTGTCGGTCAGGTAGTCGAGTCGCCGCACCTCGAACGGGCGCCCGCCGGGCAGGGAGAACAGTGCATTCGCGACCGGCATCGCGCGCAGCTGGTCCGGCGCGACGCCGATGACATCGCCGAGCGTCCGCGCCATCTCGAAGGTGGAGGCGCCGAAGGTCGCGACCACCGCGCAGTTGTTGAGCAGCGTGCGCCAGTCGTCGTAGAGGCGCTGCATCTGCGCCAGGTCCTGCCACAGCGTGATCGTCGTCAGGCCGTAGCCGCGCAGCAGGGTGAGCGCCTGTCGCAGGATCGGCAGCGTGCCGCACTGGGCGATCTCGTCCAGCAGGAACAACGTGCTCGCGTCGGGCCGGCGGCGGCGGCGCGTCACGGCCTGGAGCAGCGTTCCGATCCAGAGGCGGAGCAGCGGGCCGTGGGAGGTCATGTTCTCGGGCGGGATCACGATGTAGATCGTGAAGCCGTCGCCGCCGATCACGTCGTCGAGCGCGATCGTCGAGCGCTCGAGGGTCTGCAGGCACTTCTCGCCGGCGAAGGCGCGCAGGTGCTGCTGCGCGGTCGACAGCACGCTCGGCCGGACCTTGTCCTTCTCGTGGTTCAAGAACCTGGTGATCTCACGCTGCGCGAGCGGGCTTTCGACCTGCTTCTGGTCGAGCAGGAGCGCCAGCGCGTAGGCGATGTCGTCCTGCGACAGCAGGTCGCGCAGCTGGCGCGGACTCGGCTTCGGCCTGGTCGCGACGTGCGCGATGCAGCCGACGAGGAATGCGCGGGCGCACGCGTCCCAGAACGGGTCCTTCAGGCTGCTGGCATGGCCGTCGAGGAAGAGCTCGGTGAGCACGTCGGCGTCCTCTTCGAGGTGGTCGCCGCGCACCAGGTCGAAAGGGTTGAGTCGGTCGCGGCCTCCGACGAGCCCGAAGGCGTCGAGCACGGCGATCCGATGACCGAGATGGTCACGCCGCCAGCGCGCGGTGCAGTGGTAGGCCTCGGCCTTGATGTCGAGCACGATGGTGGAGTTCGGCAGCTGCAGCAGCCATGGGATCGTGCAACCGCGGCTCTTTCCCGAGCCGGTGCGGGCGAACACCGCGAGATGGCCGTCGCCAGTGAACGTCGCCAATCGCCTGGCGCGACGCGCCGGCGAACGGTCGGCCGCGGCGCGAAAGCCGAGTGAAGCCGGCGGCGACAGTGCCCAGCCGAGCGGGATGTCGCCGGCAGCGAGCTGTCGCGGCAGCAGATGGCGGAGGCCCGGGATCTTCGGGTCGGGATCGGGTTGCGGCGTAGTTGGCATGCCTCGGCAGGCGTGCGGGCCGGGGGGTCTTTCCGTTTCCCACCGGCCGGCGATGCCGCGACGACGATCGGCGCCCGCGGCCGCCGGCTCAGCCGGCCTGCGTGGCGATCGCGAGGACGGCGGTCGGGTAGAGCGCGAACGCGGCGAGCGTCAGCGTCTCGAGCCAGCTCGGCGCACTCGGCTCGCGGCGTGCTCGCGTCGCCGGCGCCGGTGACGCCAGCAGCAGGGCCGTCGACCGCCGTGCACGAAGTCGGCGGTTCGCGCGTTCGGCGCGTGGTTGCGGGCGCGACCGGCGGGCTCGTGTGGTCCGGCGCGGTTCGCAGACGCGGTGGTGCTCGTTACCCATCAGATGTTCCGGAAGACCGCGCTGCAGGCGCGCTTCCGCCTCCTTTCGGTGTGTGTTCCTGGGGCCATCGTTCGCAGGGGGCATTGCGTCCGACGACCCCTACAGGCGCGAGCCGCACGAGGTCTTTCGCCGGTTGTCGGGTTCAACCGCGTTGCGCGATTTCGGACGGAGAACGAAAGCGCGGAGCCCGTCCGGTCCTGGTCGGAGTGCATTCCCGAACGTGGGTGCCCGGCACGGGGTGTGCCGGAGCGAGTGAGCGAATCGAGCGATGAAGACCTGCAAGTCCCTGAAGATCCTGGCTGCTTTCGGCTTGTCCGCCGCGGCGCTGGCCGTCGTGTTCCCGAGCTACGTCGGGACCCTCGCCGGTCACGTCGGTGAGGCGATGGCCCGGCAGGTGCCCGTCACGTTCGAACTCGATCGCGCCGAGCTGCTGATCCGCGGCGTCGCGCCGCAGGTGCTGGCGTGCAAGCGCCAGGTCGCCGAGGCCGAGGTGGCGCTCGCGCAGCTCGACCGCGAGGTCGAGGCTCTCGGCGAGAAGGTCGAGGTCGGCCGGCGCAATCTGGAGCTCGCGAGGCAGTGGCTCGGGAGTTCGGCCGGCGGCACCCTTGCATTGCATGCGAGCCTCGCGGCGGTCCCGGCCGCAGCGAACGAACACGCGGTGCATGGGCTGCAGCGTCGGCTCGAGGAGTTGCGGCGGCAGTCAGCCCTGCTCGACAGCAAGCGCCTGCTGCAGGAGCGTCAGCGCCGGACGTTGGCGCTCGCCCGCGAGCGTCTGCAGGGCGTGCGGAGCGAGCAGGAGCGTCTCGCCGACCGCATTGCCCATCTTCGGCTGCAGCAGCAACAGATCGAGGCCATGGCGGCGCAGGCGCCGACCGAGACGATCGACACCTCGGCGCTGAGTGAAGCGAAGGTCGCGCTGGCCGACATCCAGCAGCGACTCGACGTCACCCAGAAGGTGCTCGAGAACGATCTCGATCTGACCCCCGTGCTCGCGGTCCCGCCGCTCGCCGTCGAGGCGCTGATGGCCGACGTCGAGGAGTTCCTCGCCCAGGGCTCTGCGGCCGGTCGCTGACTTCGGGAACGAGGGGGACCTGCCGCCGGCCCGCGCTGGCGGCGGGCCTCGTCCGTCGAGTCTCGCGTTCCACGTTGTCCGCGCCGACGGCGTCCTGCACGCAACGCTCGCGGGTCGACGCTACCGCGTGACGGAGCGCGTGACCGGATCGGCGGTGCGTACCGGTCAGAGCCCGACGCCCCAGACGACGACGTAGCCTTCCGCCCCCTGCAGTTGGCTCAACCCCACGAGTCGAGTGCCGCCGGCGATGAACGCGAGCTCGGTCACGAGCTTCGGCGCGTCGTCGAGCGCGAGCACTTCGGTGCCGTCGCGGCCCCAGAGCCGGACGATCGCCTTGTCGTCACAGGTGGCGATGCGCCGACCGTCCGGTGAGAGCGCGATCGCCTTGAAGTCGCCCTGCGGCCCGAACGGCAGGAACGGTTCGCCGGGTGCTGCGCGAACCATCGGCTCGCGGTCACCGATCAGGATCGTGCCGCCGCGGATCGAGTGCACGTAGCCGGTCCCGCTCGTGTCCTCTACGGCCGCGGTGATCTGGCCGCTCTCCGGGTCCAGCCAGCGCGTCGTGCCGTCGACTCCGGGCAGCACGAAGCATCCGCTCCCGGCGTCGAACGCGATGCGATCGGAGACCGGCAGCTCGAGGTTCACCAGCAGCTCGAGATCGGGCAGGCGCCATACGAACACGTCGCCCCACCAGGTGCTGCCGGCCACGAGCCACCGTTCCTCGGGGTCGACGCAGAGGCGTCCGAGGGATTTCGTGAGGGTGGGTCCTTGGCGCACCTTGCCGCTCCGGCGATCGACCGCGAGCAGACGATTGCCGCCGACGTAGATCGTGCTGCGTGTCATCGCGCAGCCGGAGGCGTAGACGTCGAGATCGTGGATCGCCTCGCGCTGGCAAGTGCGCGCGTTCCAGACGATGACCCTGCCTTTCGAGTTCGCGGTCGCGACGGATTCGCCGTCCGGCGCGATCGCGAGGTCGTTGACGTGGAATCCGGCCGGAAGCAGGACGACACCGCGACGTGGCCGGGTGTCCCAGATCCGGATCTCGCCCAATGACCGCACCGCGATCCGGCTGCCGTCGGGGCTGAGGGCGAGGCGGCGAGCCGTCGACTCCTGGCCGGGATAGTAGCCGACCTCCTCGAGGGTGGCGGTCGACCAAGCGCTGACACGCGTCGTGGGGTTGCCGCACGTGTAGATCGTCTTGCCGTCGGACGAGACCTCGAGGCACTCGATGGAGTTGCCCGGATCGATGCGTTGCAGCAGCGCACCGCTGGCGAGATCGAGCTTGCAGAGTCGTTTGCCGGCGGCCGCGAACGCGCAGCGGCCGGACCGATCGAGTGCCAACGCCGTGATGCCATCGGCACCGAGGAACCAGTCGCCGACGAGCACGCCATCGCTGATGCGCCGCGTCTCGAGCCAGCCTTGGCCGTTGGCGAGCAACAAGCGCGAGCCGTCGAGCGTGAACTGGATGTCCCATGCGAAGTCCCGGCTGTGGCAGAGCACTCGCGGTGGCAGCTCACCGAAGGTGTCGAGCAGACGAACGGTGCCGGTGTTGTCGCTGATCGCGAGCGTGCGCTGATCAGGCGCCAGCCGCAGCGATCGGACGTCCGTCCGTCGTCGGGCGTCGGGCGAGGCCGCGAAGAGCGGTCGGGTGGCGCCGGTCGCGAGGTCGAGCACGATGACGCGGAGGTAGTCGTCGACGATCGCGAACAGACGGCTGCGGCAGGCGTCGAGGCAGAAGCGCTGATAATTCGAAGCGATCCGGATGGCGCGGGGATCGAACATGCGCCGGCTGCCGGATTCGAAGCGCCCGTTGTACGACAGCAGCCACGGCTCGTCGTTGTCGAGCCAGACGGTATCCGCCAGCCCCGCGCTCGCCGGTCCGGAGTAGGTCGCGATGCTGGTGTCACTGAGGCTCCAGAGGTAGCGCCATTCCCAGTCGCGGTGGATTGCCGGCGCCGCCTCGAGGTGGGCGCGGGCATTGGTGGCGTCGCCCGAACCGAGCGCGGCCTGCGCCGCGGCCATGTGAGCCGCATACTCCTTGCGGACCGCGATCTCGCGGTCCGCGACGGCGTCGCGCCGCGCCCGTTCGACCGCCCCTAGCGTCCAGAGCAGGAACGCGACGCCTGCGAGAACCGCCAGCGCGAGCGCGATCGCGAGCGCGATCCCGAGTCGGTGACGCGCCACGAAACGGCGAGTCAGATAGAGGACCGCGGGTTCACGCGCCGCGACGGGCTCGGATCGCCGATAGCGTTCGATGTCGGCGACGAGTGCGGAGACCGAGACGTAGCGATCGTCCGGGCGCCGGGCGAGCGCGCGGCGCAGGACCCACTCGAGATCGCCGCGCAGCCGTCGCAGCAGCGCGCTCGGGCTCGAGGACCGTTGCATCGCGATCGCGTCGAGATCGGCACCGGCCTCGCGCACCGCCGTCGACAGCCGGCGGGGCTCGGCTTCGCGGGCGAAGCGGGCCATGTCGGCCAGCCCGGCGGCCGCGATGCGGGTGCGCGAGAACGGCAGGTCGCCGGTCAGCAGCTCGTAGAGCAGCACACCGAGCGCGTAGACGTCGGTGCGCGTGTCGATCGGCTCGCCGCTCGCCTGTTCCGGGCTCATGTATCCCGGGGTGCCGATGAGCGCGCCGTCGCGGGTCGCGAGCGAGCTGCCGTCTTCGCGCTCGAGCAGCTTCGCGACGCCGAAGTCGATCACCTTGGCGACGCCGCGGCCGCTGCCCGGCGTGACCAGCACGTTGCTCGGCTTGAGGTCGCGGTGCACGACACCGCGCTGGTGGGCATGCTGGACGGCGGCGCACACCTGCAGGAACAGGTCGAGGCGGGCGTCGATACCGAGCCGTTCGCGATCGCACCAGCGCGTGATCGTCTCGCCGTCGATGAGCTCCATCGCGAAGTAGTGCAGCCCCTCCGGGGTGCGACCGGCGTCGAAGATCTGCGCGACGTTGGGGTGCTGCATCCGTGCCAGGACCTGGCGTTCGGCCTGGAAGCGCCACTGCGAGCGCTCGTCGATGCGGCCCGGATGGAGCACCTTGAGCGCGACGCGGCGCTGCACCGGCTCGTCCTGCTCGGCGCGATAGACGGTGCCGAAGCCACCTTCGCCGAGCAGTGCGTCGATCCGATAGCGGCTGATCCGTTCGGGCAGCGGCGTTTCCGCGAGCGGCAGCCGGACCTGCTCGAGCGCCGACTCGCTCGCGGTGATCATCGCGATGCGGTCTGCCAGGGCGCCGTGGTGCTCCGGATGCTCGCGCAGCAGCGAGGCCAGGCGCCGGTCGCGCTCGCCGCCGCCGGCATCGAACAGGATCTCGTAGAGCTCGTCCTCGACTTCGGGCGGCAGGTCCGGAATGTCCTCGGGCCCTGGTTCGTGTGCGGCCGACGGCGGTGGGAGCATGGAAAGCGCGACTCGGGTGAGCGTAGCTCGCTAGGATTCCACCGTGGGTGACGAGTTCGACGAATTGCAGCGCGGCATCACCGCCGGCGACGAGGAGGCGCTCGATCGACTGGTCGCCCGCTACCTGCCGCGGCTTCATGCCTACGTCCGGGTTCACATGGGGCCCGGGCTGCGTCGCCGCGAGGCCTCGGTCGACGTCGTGCAGTCGATCTGTCGCGAGGTGCTCGAGGAGCGCGATCGGTTCGAGTTCCGCGGCGAGGGCGCCTTCCTCGGTTGGATGCTGACCGCGGCGATGAACAAGCTCCGCGAGCGCGCGCGTTTCTTCGGGCGCAAGCGTCGCGATGCCGACCGCGAGGAGCCGCTGCTCGACGGCGCGGTATTCGAAGGGTTGTCACCGAGTCGCGAGGCAATGGGACAGGAGGAGATCGAACGCCTCGAGGTGGCGTTGCGCGAACTGCCGGACGACTACCGCGAGATCGTCGTGCTGGCGCGCATCGTCGGCATGCCGCATGCCGACATCGCCGCCCACCTCGGCCGCACGCTGTCGTCGGTACGCAACGCGCTCGGCCGCGCGCTGACGCGGCTCGGTGCGATCCTCCGGAAAGACGGGCCCGGCGAGCCGGTTGCGTGATGCTCGGCCGGGCTCGGCCATCGCGCGCCTCAGAGGTCTCCGATGGTGCCGCGCAGACCATTGCTCGCCGTCAGTCCGACCGGATTGATGCCGGGTACGAACGCGCCGCCCTGCGCCAGGATCGCGAAGCCGAGGAACGAGACGTGGCTCGGCACGTGGATCTGGTAGCCGATCGACGATGACGCCGGCAGCAGTGCGCTCACGATCGCGTCGGTGTAGATCGTGCAGCCCGGGGCCTGCGGACCGACCGCGAGCCCCGGGTTCGTGAAGCCGAGCTGTACGAAGCCGAGCACCGCCCCAGCCGGGACTCCGCTCAGGTGCATCTGCCAGTCGGTGTCGAGGATCGGTCGCGTCGTCCCCGTCAGCACGGGGCCGTTGCAGCCGGTGCCGTAGGACGAGTTCGACGCCGTCGTGCCGACCGCCGGACGGTCGGTCAGGTAGAGCATCGTGAACTGCGCAAGCACCGGTGTCCCGCTTGCGTCGTAGCACCGCACCCGGACCAGGGTGCCACCGGCCGTTGCCGGCTGCCAGTTGTCGACGACCGCGTAGTCGCCGCTGTTGCCGTAGGCGGTGACGACCGCCATCGAGCTGTCCGACGGTGCGACGTTCGGCAGGTGGACCTGGTAGTAGCCGGTCGAGAGCCGGTCGATGCGTTCGGCGTTGCTCGGCCCGAGCGTCGCGTTGCTGTCGGTGTAGGCGACGTGCGGCACGTACTGCGCCGTCGTCGCGTTGTTGGCCCAGACGTGCGATCCCGAGCCCTGGCGTTCCGGGATCGGCGCGGCGACCTCGTTGTAGCTGAGGTAGAAGCGACCGTCGAACGGCGTGCCGCTCGCGTCCGAGACCAGCACGGTGGCGACCATGCTGCTGCCGATGGCACCCCAGCTCGCGACCTTCGCGCGTCGCATCGCGCCGCCCGCCGGCGTCACCTGGACGTGGCCGAGCTCGGCACCGAGCGGCGCGAGCCCGGGCAGCACGACGCGGTAGACCCCGGCGGAAGTTCGGGTGATGGTCGGATCGGCGCGGTTGCCGTTCCACGACTGGGCAGTATCCGGCGTGTAGCTCGCGCTCGAGGGGTTGTTGGCGTGCAGGTAGGCGCGGCGGTCGTCGCGGGCGCCGGAGCGCTGGTAGAGCAGTACGAACCCTCTGTCCGCGATCGCGGTGCCGCTCGGACCGTAGGTTCGCACCAGGATCCGCACGGTCCGGCCCAACGTCGTCACGTTCTCGACGACGGCGGTGTGGCTGCCGTTCAGCGCCGAGGCCGTGATGCAGCCCGTCGCCGGCCAGACGCCCGGAACGCTCACCAGGTAGCCGCCGACGGCGATGTCGCGACTGACGCTGATCGGTCCGCCCGACGAGTCGTACTGGAAGTGCCGGTCCGGGGTCCAGTTCGAGCCCTGGCCGCTCGGCTCTACCTTCACCCAGGCGACGTCGTGGTTCGGTCGGTCGGTGAGGTAGTCGAGCGAGAAGCCGGCGTCCATCGGGGTGCCGTTCGGGGCGAAGGTGTCGACCACGACGTTGGTGCCGCCGTGGCCGTCGGACTGCCAGTAGCGCACTGTGGCGTGGACCGGCGTCGTGCCGTAGGCGCTGACGATCGCCCGCGCGCTCGCGGTGTTGACCACGCTCGGCAGCGAGACGCGGTAGACGCCGGTGGCCAGGCGGGTGATCGTCTCGGCGTTGCGCGGACCGTAGGTGCCGTTGCTGGCGGTGTACTGCGAAATCGGCACGTACTGCGTCAGCGTCGGCTGATCGGCGAGCACGTGGGCGCCCGAACCGTGCTCGGGGTCCATCGGGCCCGCGTCCTCGTGGTAGCTCAGCACGAACTTGCCGTCGGTGGCCACGCCGCCCGCGTTGGCGGTGGCGACGTCGATCTCGAGGTCGGCGCCGTTCGCGTTCCAGGCGACGACGCGCGCGCGCATCAGGTCGTTCGCGTACGGCGTGACCTGGACATTGCCGCGTTCGGCGGATTGCGTCACCCCGAGCTGCGGCAGGGTGACACGGTAGTTGCCCGGGCCGAGCCGCACGATCGACGGCGCCGGGCGCGAACCGTTCCAGGCGTAGGCCGACGACGGCGCGTAGCTCGAGGTCGAAGGCTGGTCGGCCCAGAGATCGGCGCTGCGCTGCGCGTCCGGACCGGTCCGCCGGTAGTAGACGACAAACGCGGCATTGTTCGCCGGACCACCGGTCGGCGTGAAGGTCTCGATCGTCGCGACGACGTCGGCGCCGGTGCCGCCCCAGCCGTTGACCACGGCAGTGTGGTTGCCGCCGTAGGCACAGGCATGCACGACACCCCGCACGCCGAGCACCGGGTTCAGGCCCGGGAACGTCACGAAGAAGCGGTTCTGCTGGGCCGGGTCGCGCGCGACGGTGATCGCGGCGCCGCTCGGTGTGTACCGGTAGGCGCTGCTCGGGGTGAACGTCGCGCCCTGGTTCACCGGGCTCACCCAGGCCCAGGCGACGTCCTGGGCGCGGAGGGGGGTGGAGGGGAGGACTGCCGCGGCGAGCAGTGCGGCGAACGGGAGAGAGGAGCGGTTCATGGCTTTCGACACCCGCAGGAGTGCCCTTCGCACCCGCGGCTGCTCTCGGCTTCTCGCGAAACACATCGATCAGGAGTTGCCGATCGTGCCGCGCAGACCGTTGCTCGCGATCAGCCCGAGCGGGTTGATCCCGGGCACGAATCCGCCGCCCTGGGCGCGGATCGCGACGCCGACGTCGGTGTGCCGGACGCAGCCCGGAGCCTGGCTGCCGAGCGCGACCATCGGGTCGTTGAAGCAGATCTGCAGGAAGCCGATCACGGCGTTCGGGTCCAGCCCACCGAGCCGCAGGTCCCGTGGCCGGCCGAGTAGCGGTCGCGTCAGTCGACTCGCCGTAGGTCGAGTTCGTCGCCGGCGTGCCGATCGCGGCGCGGTCGGTCAGGTTGATCAGCGTGAACCGGCCGTCGGCCGGGGTGCCCGCGGTCCGCCCGGGACGCTCGTGGTCGGGGCACCCATCCCGCGGAGCATATGCCAGATCGTCCGTCGGTTCGTGCCACGGTGGCAGCGCGGCATTCGCCCGCCAGATCGAGGTGGCGACGGAAGCCTCTTGTTCGCAGTAGTTAAGACGATCGCTCCGCGGGCCTCGCGGCGGCGCGGCGATTGCACCGGCGGTTCGCGTCCGGGTTCGGCAATACTCACCACGACGATCGAAGGCAGACGCTCATGACGGCTCCACGCAACTCGATGCTCGGTTCGTTCGCTCTGCTCTGCGGGGCACTGCTGTGCGCGGTGGTCGGTGGCGCGGTCGCGCTGGTGTTCGGCCGTGCCGATGCGACGCCGGTGCCGGAGCAGCACGCGACCGGCGGATCCGAGCTCGAGCGCTTCGCGGTGCGGCTCGACCTGCTCGAGGAAACGTTGTCGCGCACGCCGGCGCGGGCTGCGACCGCGAAGCCGGTGGCGCCGGACCAGCTCGAACCACAGCGACACGAGGCGATCGTGGCCGATGGCGCTGCGATGGCGGAGATCGGCGGGCGCCTCGCGGCGCTCGAGCGCGCGGTCGCCGAGTTGCAGGCCACGGCGGGGTCGCGCCAATCCGCGGCCGACGGCACGCGGGCGGCCCGGCGTGACGATCCGGCCGAAGAGCTCCGCCGCATCGAGAGTTGGCAGACCGCGATCCTCGACCCGACGACCAGCGAGCAGCAGAAGCTCGAGGCCTGGGGTGAACTGCGTCATCGCGAGAACGCCTGGAACGACGCGGTCGTGGCGCAGATGGTGCACGTCGGCCTGAACTCGGCCGACGCCGCGACTCGCGCCGACGTCTGGCGTCAGGCCGATGCGCGCAGCCAGCACGAGTCGCTCGTGCCGGCGCTGCTGCAGTCGCTGCAGCTCGATGCCGACGCGAAGGTGCGCGAAGAGGCCGCGGAGACGCTCGTCGAGTACCGCGACCGACCGACCGTCGTCGCGATGATCGACTCGCTGCTCGCGATCGAACAGGACCAGGGCGTGCTCGGCTACCTGCGGCAGGTCAAGGATGGCGGCGATCGCCGCCGCTGAGCCCGGCCAGGAACTCCGCCTTCCAGTGGTAGCCGTCGAGCAGCGACTCGTCGTCGTCGCCGAGCAGGCGACGCGCGAGGTAGAGCGCTTCGACCGATGCTAGGCCCGCTGCGGGGTCCTCGTAGACCCGGCTCTGCCGCGGGTAGGCAGTGAGGACGTCGCCGGGGATCGAGCGCGCCACCGGTTCGCCGTCGAGGCAGCCGATCAGCTGCGGCAGCCACCGCCAGGTGGAATCGAGCAGCAGCAGCGGCCGATCGGCGTCGGCGGGTGACAGCGGCGGCGCATCGACGGCGAGCAGCGTGAAACCGGTCGCGTCGAAGCGGAAGCCGCGGCCGCCGCGCAGGAACGTGATCTCGGGGCGGTCGTGCAGGAAGCGCAGCGAGCACTTGCTGATGCGTTCCTTCGGGTGCCGGATCACCACGGTGCGGATCGCCGCGCTCATCCGTGGTCCTCGCGCGGCGACCCGGTCGGCGCAACGGCGGCGAGCTGCCGCACCACCGCGGCCTCCACCGCGTCGACGGTGATCCCGAGCACGCACTGCGGTGTGACGCAGTCGCGGCGCGTGCACGGCCGGCACGGCACGTCGTGGAACAACACCGCGTGCTCGATGCCGCCGTGGCCGCGCGGACCGTAGCGCTGCACGTTCTTCGGGCCGAACAACGCGACGCAGCGCGTGCCCGCGGTGGCTGCGAGGTGCAGCGGGCCGGTGTCGGCGGCGACGACGATGTCGCATTCGCCGAGCACACCGGTGAGGCCGCGCAGACCGAGCGCGCCGCCGTCGACCGCGAGCACGCCGGGCAGCTGCAGCAGCGGTGCTGCAAGTTCGCGTTCGCCCGGACCGAAGCCGATCGCGACGCCGAGGCCGCGCGCAATCAGTCGTTCGGCGAGCGCGACGAAGCGGTCGACCGGCCAGCGCTTGAACGTCGCGAATGCCGACGTGCCGGGATAGAGCAGCACGAGTGGCCGGGCGACATCGCCCAAGAACCCGGCGGGGGGCGCGATCACTGCCAGACGCGGCGCCGCGGGCCGACCCGAGAGGCCGATCGCGGCCAGCAGGCGATGGCCGATCTCCGCACGGTGCGGCAGCGGCTCGGGCATCGGCACGGCGCGGTGGTAGGCGTGCGCCGCGCCCTCGCGCGCTGCCGGTGCGGCCGGGCCGATCTTGGTCGTCGCGCGGGCGAATCGCACGTGCAGCACGCTCTTCTGGATGGCGTGCAGGTCGAGCAGCAGGTCGTAGCGCCGCCGCGTCCGGAGCCGCAGCAGGCTGCCGGGAATACGCCGACGTCGGCGACGCGGATAGACCAGGACCTCGGCGATCTCCGGCTGATCGGCGAGCAGTGCGGCAAAGCGGTCCTCGACCAGGAAGTCGATCGCCACGTCGGGACGTTCGCGGTGGAGTGCCGCGACGGTCTCGAGCGCGAACAGCACGTCGCCCAGCGCCGAGAGCCGGATCACGAGCACGCGGCCGTTCTCGGGCAGGAGATCACCGGCGGGCAGGTTCGCGCTCATTCGCCGCTTTGAGCATTGAGCATCGCCGCCGGGCATTCCAGCCCTATCATCCCGACGTGGCCGCTCCCGAGGGATTCGTCGAACTGCGCGAGGGCTCGGGGTTCGGCTGGATCGCTGCGGAGCTCGCCGAGCACGGACTCGAACCGTTCTGGGGCGCGCTCGCGCCGTTGCCCGGGGCGAAGGGGCGCGGCGGTGTCGGCGTGCTCGAGGTTGGCGGCCGCGAGATCGTGGTGCGACCGTGTCGCCGCGGCGGCACGTTCGGGTCGCTGCTCAAGGACCGCTACACGTCGCCGAGCCGGGTGCGCGCCGAGATCGAGACGATCGTCGCGCTGCGCGCCGAGGGTGTGCCGACGGTGGCGCCGATCGCCGCGATCGGCAAACGTCACGGCGCGTTCTGGCGCCTCCGGCTCTGCACCGAGCGGCTGCCGGATGCACTGCCGTTGCCGGCGTTCCTGGCGGCGCATCCGGAGCTGCGGCGCCGCACCGCCGAGGCCGTCGGCACGCTGCTGCGGCTGTCGTTCGCGGCCGGGCTGCGCCACCCCGATCTCCACCTCGACAACGTGCTCTGCGCCGACCGCGGTGAGCGTGTGCGTGCGGTGCTCGTCGACCTCGACCGCGCCCGCCTCCGGAAGCCGCTCGAACAGCGTGACATCGACGCGATGCTCGTGCGCATGGGCCGCTACGTCGCGCGTCATCGCGGCCGTATGGCGGCGGTGCCGTCGCGCGCGGAGGAGCTGCGCCTGCTGCGAGCCCTCGGACTGTCGCGGTCGGAGCGCAAGGCGACCTACGGCCGGCTGGCGCAGAAGCTGCGCCGCGCACTCCGCAACCGTGACTGGCTGCGCGGCGAGAAGGCTAGCGCGGGCGAGTCATAGCGAAGCTGATCGCGAACATGCCGGCGAGCCCGTCCCGGGTCTGCAGCGGGATGCCGAGATCCCGCAGGCCATCGCCGTCGCGGTCGCCGAGATCGACCAGGGTCCCGCCGAACAGGTTGACGCTCGGGTTGCCGGCGATCGTCTGCAGCGGATCGCCGGTCGCGGCGTCGAACACCCTGACGTAGCCGCGGCCGGTCGGGCCGCCGCGGAACGCGCTGATCGCGAGTGCCGGCCGGCTGTCGCGGAGCCAGTGCGGCAGCGCGCAGAGCGCCATGCCGAAGCACTCGCCGCGGTGCTCGCCCGCAATCACCCGGAACAGGCTGCCGTCGCGACCGCTGATCAGCAGGACCCGACCGGCGCGACCGGCGCGACCGGTGTAGGCCGGTGCGGCGATCGCGAAATCGGCGTGGCCGTCTTCGTCGACGTCGCCGATGCCGACGGCGTCCGCGCCGAAGTCTTCGAGCGGTGATTCCTCCGCGAACTTCGCCAGCGATTCCAGGTCGCGGCCCGAGCAGACGGCGGCATAGCCCGGAGCGTTGCCGTCGGTGCCCGTAACCAGGAAGTCGCTGCGGCCGTCGCCGTCGACGTCACCGAGCGCGGCGACGACACGGCCGAACGCGGCGGTCGCGTCTTCGGGAGCGAACTCGCCGAGGATGGCGCCGTCCCGGCCCGAGCAGACGACCGCGCGGCCGCGGCCGTGGGGATCCGAGTTCGGCACCCCGACCAGGACATCGGCGCAGCCGTCGCCGTCGAAGTCGGACAGCGCCGCGACCGCCTCGCCGAACCGCGGTGTGTCGCCGAGCCGTCGCCAGAGCTCCGCACCGGTCCGTCCCGAGCGCAGCTCGACGCCGCCGCGACCGCCCTCGGCCGATGCCGCCGGCGAGCCGATCGCGAGGTCCTGGCAGCCGTCGCCGTCGACGTCGGTAACGACATCGAGCCCGCGCGCGAACGAGCGATCGCCGTCCGTGTCGAGGATCGTTCGCAGCAGCTCGCCATCGTTCAGCGAGCGGATCTCGATCCGGGCGGTTGCCGATTCACCGCTGCCGCCCGAGTGCGCGATGCAGAGGTCCTGCAGCGTGTCGCCATCGATGTCGCCGGCGCGAACCAGCTGCTGCGCGTAGGCGACGCCGCGGGCCTCGGGGTGTGGCCGCACGATCCAGGGCGGCTGGAAGATGCGGGCCTCGTCGCCGAGGATCCGGACGAACGGCGCGGAGACCGACGTCGCCAAGTCGGTGGCGCTGCCGAACGTCGCCGGCAGGCCGGCGAGGATCGCGATCCGGACTCCGAACGGCAGCGTCTCGGTCAGGGCCGGCAGCGCGAGTGCGCTGGTCCAGGCCGTGCGTAGCCAGGTCCCGATCGGGCGCGGGTCGACGGCCTGCATCTGCTCGCGATAGCGGTCCACGACCGCGACGGTGCGCATCGCCGTCTCGATCGCGGCGCAGCAACCGACCGGCAGCCAGTTGCCGAGCGGCAGCGCGGTTCGGCGCGGGGAGATGCGCGCCGGGTGGCCGGCGGCGTCGTCGAGCAGCGCATCGAGCCCGCCGAAGCGCACGATCGCCTCGAACCGGTGAGCCGCCGCCGAGGGCACTCGACGGCGGTCGAGCGCCAGTACCCAGCGCACGTGTGCGAGGTAGGCGGCCAGCCGGCGTTGCTGCAGGTCGAGCTCGGCGAGCTGCAGTCGGGCGGTGGCCTGGTCCGGCCAACGAGCGAGGATGCGTTCGAGCAGGCGCCGGGCGGTCGTCGCATCGCCGCGCTGCAACGCCAGGGCGGCGATTCGCTGACGCGGGATCGGATCGCTGCCGTCGCTGGCACTGAGCTCGCGATAGACCGCCGCCGCGGTCGTGACGTCGCCGCGCGCAGCACTCAGATCGGCTGCGAGCAGTCGCCGGCGTCGCGCCGCGATGCGGTTGCCGGTCTGTTCGGGCGTGCGGCCGAGCCACTCCTCGGCAAGCTCGGTGTCGCCCATGTCGAGCGCAGCCGTGGCCATCGCGAGCGCGAGCGCGCTCGCGGCGGGGAATGCCCGCGTGGCGTGGAACAGCCGCGGATACGCCTGTTCTGCGAAGCCGTCGTTCGCGAGCTGCAACGCGCGGCACGCGTTCAGCAGCGGATGGTCCTCGAAGGCCGGTCCGAGCGACTGCCAGCGACTTCGGCACGTCGCCGAGTCGCCGACGAGGAACGCGCTCAGCCCGCCGCCGAAGGCATCGCCCGGCGCGCCCGCCGGCTCGTCGTCGGTGGCGAGCGTGCCGGGTTCGGGCAGCGGTACGCGCCGGGCGCGGATCGTCGCCAGCGCCGTCTGCACGGCGTCGCGCTCGGCCCGGGCGCCAGCCTCGCCGGACCAGGTGGCGAGCACGGCGTCGTAACGCGTCACGACCTGTTCGAGAGCTTCGAGATGCGTCCCGCGGGTCGCGTCGTCGAGCAACGGCTGCTGGCCGCTACCGGCGAGCGCGCGGGTCCATGCCGTGTGCAGGCTCGCGGGCGACAGCAGCGACGTCCGGGCCTGTTGCAGCAGTGCGGCGGCCTCGCGGCGTGCAACCTCGTTGGCGCGCGCGTGGGCGACGAACGGCCAGAGCGCGGCGGCGACGACGACCGCGCCCGCGACGCCGGCGGTCACGACCCGACGGTTGCGCCGCAGCAGCTTCGCGAACCGACGAACCGGACCCGCTGGCCTCGCGCGCACCGGCTCGTAGCGCAGCAACCGCGCGAGGTCGTCGGCGAACTCGCCGGCGGTGGCGTAGCGGTGGCGCGGATCGGTCTCCATCGCCTTCTGCACGACGGTCGCGAGGTCGCTCGAGACATGCGGGGCCTGCCGGCGCAGATCGGGCAGATCGCCGCTCTCGATGCGGCGCAGGACCTCGTCGGTGGTGTTGCCGGCGAACGGTGCGTGCAGCGTGAGCAGCTCGTACAGCGTCACGCCGAGGCTGTAGACATCGGTCTGCGGGCCCAGCCGGTCGCCGTCGCCGCCGCGCAGGCGCTCGGGGGCGGCGTAGACCGGCGTGCCGGCGAAGGCACCGCCGGCGCGGCCGCGCGCGGCCTCGTC
>JAGQRB010000476.1 GCA_020425925.1 Planctomycetota bacterium | reverse complement strand
GCTGACCTTCGTGACGCTGTCGCTGATCAGTCCCTTGATCTCCTTCGCGGCCTCCGCCGAGCGCTGCGCCAGGTTGCGCACCTCGGTGGCCACGACCGCGAAACCGCGGACCTGTTCGCCGGCGCGGGCGGCCTCGACCGCGGCGTTGAGCGCCAGCAGGTTGGTCTGGAACGCGATCTCGTCGATGACGCCGATGATGTCCGAGATCCGGCGACTGCTGGCGTTGATCTCGCCCATCGCGGTCACGGCCTCGCCCATGACGCTGCCGCCCTGCTCCGCGAGTTCGCGGGCCTGGCTGGCGAGCTTGCGCGCCTGCGCCGCGTTGTCGGCGTTCTGGCGCACGGTGCTCGTCATCTCTTCGACGGCGGCGGCGGTCTCCTCGAGCGCCGAGGCCTGCGCCTGACTGCGCTGCGAGAGGTCCTCGTTGCCGCTCGCGATGTCGCCGACGCCGCGCGTGATCTTGCGCGCCGCACCGAGGATGTCGCCGACCATGCCGGACAGCTTGTCGACGGTGCCGTTGATCGCATCCTTGAGCAGCACGAAGTCGCCCTCGAAGTCGCCCATCATGTGCTGTTGCAGGTCGCCGGCCGCCAATGCGGCAGCCACCCGGGCCGACTCCGCGATCGCGACCTTGCGATCCGTGACGTCCGTCGCGAACTTGACGACCTTGTAGGGCTTGCCGTTCGGATCGAAGATCGGGTTGTAGGAGGCCTGGATCCAGACCTCGCGCCCACCCTTGCCGATGCGCTTGTACTCGGCGGCCTCGTACTCGCCGCGGCGCAGCTTGGCCCAGAAGTCCTGATAGGCCGCGCTGCTCGCGAACGCGTCCTCGACGAACATCCGGTGGTGTCGGCCCTGGATCTCCTCGAGTCGGTAGCCGAGCGTCTTCAGGAAGTTCTCGTTCGCCGTCCGGATCGTGCCGTCGAGGTCGAACTCGATCACCGCCTGAGCCTTGCCGATCGCCGCGAGCTGGGCCGCGGTGTCGACGCTGCGCAGTTTGGCTTCGGTGATGTCGGTCGCGAACTTCACCACCCGCGTCGGTTTGCCCTTGGCGTCGAGGATCGGGTTGTAGGACGCCTGGATCCAGATCTCGCGCCCGCCCTTGGCGATGCGCTTGAACTCGTCGGCGACGTACTCGCCGCGGCCGAGGCGGGCCCAGAAGTCGGCGTAGGCCGGACTCGCGGCGTAGCTCGGATCGACGAACATCCGATGGTGCTGCCCACGGATCTCGTCCAGCGAGTAGCCGATCGCGCCGAGAAAGTTCTCGTTCGCGGTGACGATCGTGCCGTCGAGCTCGAACTCGATGATCGCCTGCACGCGATCGATCGCCGCGAGCTTGCCCTTGAGATCGCGCGTATCGCGCGCCGCACTCGTGTTCCTCTTCGTCATTTCTCTCCTCTCCCGGTGTTGGTAGCAGCTGGGCCGTCGCCCCCGCTGGGCGACGCGCCCCGATTCTTCAAGTCGTCGACGTCGCGCCGATGCCGGCGGCCTCCGTCCAGCCGGCATCCGCGAATCCGCGCGCGAGTTCCTCCGGAACGTCGAGCCAGCACAGCTCACCGCCGCGTTCCATGACTGCGCTGGCGAAGGCGCGCAACATCTGCAGGCCGGCGGTATCGAAGCTGCGAAGCGCTGCCGCCCGGACTTCGATGCACACGCTCGGGCCCGCGCTGACCAGCGCGGCGTCGAACGCTGCGCGAGCCGACGCGACCTCAGCGATCGTCATCGCCGCCGACAGTTCGATTGCGTGTCGCGCTTCGGTCTCGGTGGTTCGTTCCATGGATTCCTCAGAAGAGCTCGACATCACCTTCCCCCATGTCCGTCTGGGCAACCGTGATCCGCGCGCGCTCGCTGCACGCCAGCCGAACGGCTTCGAGCCGTCCACAGAAGGCATCGACCTCGGCGTCGGTCACTGTCCGATGGACCTGGCCGCTGCGGATCGAATCACCGATGTCGCGCAGGCCATTCGCCGCCCCGCCGAGATCGGCGGCGACCGCCTCCAGGCGCTGGCGGGCGAGGTCCTCGAACTGCAGCGCGGTAACCGCCTCGGCGACGTGACGGTCGAACGCGGCCCTGCTGTTCTGGAGCTGCCGCAGGCCGGCAGCCATCGAGGCGTTGCTGGACTCGATCTCGCCGAGGATGCGGTCGAGGCGTGCCGTCGAATCCCGCGTCGCGTCGAGGTCGCATTCCTCCATCGCCATCGCCGCCCGGCGGGCGGCATCGATGCTGGCCAGCACCTCGCGCGTGCGCCCGGCGAGCTCGTCGTTGAACGAGCGCGCCTTCTTCGAGAGCTCCCGCACCTCCGCCGCGACCTGTCCGAAGGCGCGGCCGTGTTCGCCGGCGCGCGCCGCCTCGATCGCCGCGTTCATCGCCAGGATCGTCGTCTCGGACCGGATGCTGTCGGCCTGCTCCAGCAGCGTCAGCATCGAATCGCCGGTCCGCGACATGTCGTCGAACCGCCGCGAGATCTCGACGCTCTTGGCGCCGAGGTCCAGCATCTGCGCGCTGGAATCACCGAGCACGCTCTTGAGGTGGATCGCGAGGTTGCTGAAGCTGTCCTCGTGCGCCAGCGAGGTCTGCCGCTCGATCTGCTCGGTGATCCTGGCGACGAACTCGGCCTCGCGCGCGACGTGCGCAGTCAGTCCGGAGAACTCGTCCTGCAGTCGGTCGACCGCGTCGCGCAGCAGCTTCTGCACCTGCGCAATCCCGTCGGAGCAATCGACATGTCGACCGGTGACGGCGTCGACCACGCTGCCGACATCGGTCATCGCACGCTCGAGCAAGACCGCCGGGTCGAACTGCTCCGCCGGTTCCGCGAGCTGCGCCTCCTGCTGGTCGCGGTGCGAGCCTCGCCCGAGCCACCAACCGATCCCAGCGCTCGCACCGAACGCCACGGCGCGGAGAACCGGATGCGGCGAGAGGCACCCGACGACCGCGAGCACGGCGATCGCGACCGCGGATCGCCCGCTCCGGCCGCACAGCCGTGTTGCCGCGAGGCGCGCCTTCACCTGCCGCCTCCGGAACGGGCGGCCGGGCGCCCACCGAGCATCGCCTCGGCGACGTCGTCGAGCGCAAGCACTTCGTCCGCCGCGCCGATTCGAACGGCTGCACCCGGCATGCCCCAGACCACCGACGTCGCCTCGTCCTGGACGACGCTCCGGCCACCGGCATCGCGCATTGCTGCAAGGCCTTCCGCACCGTCGGATCCCATCCCGGTCAGCAGGACCCCGACGGCGCCGGCACCGACATGTCTCGCGACCGATTGGAACAGCACGTCGGCCGACGGCCGCTGGTGGTGCACCGGCGGGCCGTCGTGGAGCCGGGTTCGCAGCTTGCCTGCGGTGACCGCGACTTCGAGGTGGCGGCCACCCGGCGCGACATGCGCGACCCCGCGCGCGAGCTCGGTGCCGTCGCAGGCTTCGACGACCTCGATCGCGCAGACCGAGTCCAGCCGCGCGGCGAATGCTCCGCTGAACGCCGCGGGAATGTGCTGCACGATGACGATCGGAGGCGCGTCCGCGGGCACGCGCTCGAGCACGACCCGGATCGCCTCGGTGCCCCCGGTCGACGCCCCGATCGCGATCAGCGGCGCCGCCGACCGCGCCGCGACCCGGTCGCGCGGTCCGCGCTCCCGGCGCGCCGCCTGACCGCGTACCTTCGCTCGCGCTGCCATGCGGACCTTGGCGAGGATCTCCCTCGCGCAATCGTCCATCGACCGCGCCGACGTCACCTGCGGCTTCGCGACACAGTCGATCGCACCGATCTCGAGTGCTTCGAGCGCGGCCATGCTGCCACGGACCGTGAGGGTCGAGATCATGACGACCGGCATCGGCCGCAAGCGCATCAGGTTGCGCAGGAACGTCAGGCCGTTCATCCGTGGCATCTCGACGTCGAGCGTCAGCACGTCCGGCTGCAGCCGCTTGATCATGTCGCGCGCGATGTAGGGATCGGCCGCCGCGCCCACTACCTCCACTTCGGGATCCGAAGCCAGGATCTCGGTCAGCACGCTGCGGACCAGCGCTGAGTCGTCGACGATCAGAACGCGCACCATGGTTCAGAACAGCTCGATGCTGCCCCCCGAGTCACGCTTCGCCAGGTCGCGCCGGTAGTCGGCCTCCGCGGCCGCGAGCTGTTCGCTCGACTGGATCTTCTTCACGCGCACCCGACCGGTCCGCGGCCAGAAGTGCACGAGGCGCGCCTGGGTGCCACCGACGTCTTCGACATCGGCCGAGAACTGCTCGGCACGCAGGTAGGTGCGCACGAAGTCGATGTTCTGCTGCCCGACGTCGCTGAGCCCCGCGATCATGCGCGCGCCGCCGAACAGCTTGATCTCGAGCCGGTTGCGCGCCCCGCCGTGCTTGAGCACTTCATTGATCAGAGCTTCCATCGCGAAGTTGCCGTAGCGCGTGCCGAGCAATCGGTCCTTCGAGCGCTGCAGTTCGTCCGCCGGCAGCAGGAAGTGGTTCATTCCGCCCACCAGCGTCCGGCGATCGCGGACACATGCGGCGATGCAGGAGCCGAGGATCGTGACGACCCGCTCGGGGTTCGACGTGACGTAGAACTCGCCGGGCCGGATCTCGGCCACGGTCTCGCCCGAGCGCCGCTCCTCGAATCGGTGGATCGATTCGAAGCCCGGGAAGCAGGCCTTCATGCCGGTTTCCGTGGTCATCGTTCACGCCTCCGGAAGATCGTCCGTCCGAGTGACTCGAGCTCCGGATGGTCGCCGCAGAGCGACTCCGAGTGGCCGAGGAACAGGTAGCCGCCAGGACGCACGTAGCGCACGAACCGCTCGACGAGCTGACGTTGCGTATCGTTGGCGAAGTAGATCAGCACGTTGCGACAGAAGATCGCGTCGAACGGTCCCTTCATCGGCCAGCTCTCGAGCAGATTGAGCTGCCTGAAGGTGATCAGCTGGCGTGCCCCGACACCGATCCGACGTCGGCCCCGATCGGATCCCGCCTCGAAGCCGCCGCGCAGGTCAGCCGGCACGTTGTCGATCTCGGCGGCCGCGTACTCGCCGCGCCGCGCGACCTCGAGCACCTTCGAGTCGAGGTCGGTCGCGAGGACCTTGGTGTCCCACGGCGCGTCGCCGAGCTCGCGTTGCAGCGTCAGCGCGATCGAGTACGGTTCCTGGCCGGTCGAGCATGCCGAGGACCAGACCCGCAGCCGCGGGCGGCGCATCGCGCGGTGCTCCTGGACGAGCTTGGCCAACCCGGCGAAGTGGTGCGCCTCACGGAAGAACGACGTGAGATTGGTGGTGAGCGCGTTCGTGAACTCGACGAGCTCGGACGCGTCACCCTCGCGCACCCGCTCGAGGTAGTCGTGGATGCTGGCCAGGCCCAGCTCGCGGACTCGGCGGCCGAGTCGGCCCTGGACCATCGCGCGTTTCTCGTCGGACAGCCGGATCCCGGCGCGTTCCGCGATGAAACGCTTCACGAACGCGAAGTCCGCGTCGCTGAGATCTCTTGTCAGGGTGTTCGTCATGCGCGATGGTCCGATTGCTGCGCCTAGACGACTTCGGCGACCGCCGCGCTCGCGATTGCCGAAGCATCGCTCCCGAGCAGCTGGTCAACGTCGAGGATGACGAGCAACTCGTCGCCCTGGGAGACGATGCCCCGCATGAAGGTGGTGTCGACTTCGGCGCCGAAGTCGGGCGTATCCTGCACGTCACCCTGCGACACCGCACAGACGTCGGAGACCGCATCGACCACGATCCCCATCGTGCGGACGCTGCTCCCCCCCATGACCTGCAGCACGACGATCACCGTCGTCGGCTCGTAGTCGATCGTCGGCATCCCGAGCCGGATACGCAGGTCGATGATCGGGACGATCGCACCGCGCAGATTCAGCACGCCGCGGACGTGCTCCGGCGTGTTCGGCATCCGGGTGACGGACTCCCAACCGCGGATCTCCTGCACGCGCAGGATGTCGACACCGTAGTGCTGGCCGTCGACGACGAACGTCAGCAGCTCTCCCGCCTCCGACACCTTGGCACCCGCCGCGCGGTCCTTCGAATTGACTGGCTGTTTCACCTTGGTCTCCTCCACTTCGTTTGTCTTCCTATGCAACGGGAGCAACCTCACGGCTCCCGAGGCGCTCGCGACGGCCCGCGTTGGCAACGCGGATCAGGCCGGCGACATCGAGGATGAGCGCCACGCGCCCGTCGCCCAGGATGGTCGCGCCCGAGACGCCGTCCACCTTCCGATAGTTGGTCTCGAGGCTCTTGATCACGATCTGCTGTTGCGCCAGCAGCTCGTCGACGAACAGCCCGATGCGGTCTCCGCCGGCCTCGACGACGACCAGCAACCCCTTGGAGATCTCGTCCGCCGACCCGGAGACGCCGAACACGTCGGCGAGCCGCAGGATGCGGAGGTAGCGCTCACGCAGCTTGAACACCTCGCCCCTACCGGCGACGTCCTCGACCATCGAGTCCTGGACCTGGATCGTCTCGATGATCGAGTTGAGCGGCAGGATGTAGCGTTCGACGCCGATGCGCACCGTCTGGCCGTCGAGGATCGCGAGCGTCAACGGCAGCCGGATCGAGATGGTCGTGCCAGCACCGGCCGTCGAGTCGACGCTGATCGAGCCGCCGAGCTCGTCGATGTTGCGCTTCACGACGTCCATGCCAACACCGCGCCCGGACACCTCGGTGACGTGCTCGGCCGTCGAGAACCCCGGTGCGAAGATCATCTCGGCGGCGCGTTCCGGCGCCAGGTCCTCGTCGGCGGCGATCAGACCGCGTTCGCGGCACTTCGCCACGATGCGCGCGAGGTCGAGGCCGCGCCCGTCGTCCTGGATCTCGATGACGATGCTGTCGCCGTGGTGGAACGCATTGAGACGGATCCTGCCGGTCTCGGGCTTGCCAGCGGCGCGCCGTTCCGCCGGCGTCTCGAGGCCGTGATCCAGCGAGTTGCGCACGATGTGCACCAACGGATCGTGGAGCCGTTCCATCACCGTCTTGTCGAGCTCGGTCTGCTCGCCGGCGACGTCGAGTTCGACCTGCTTGTCGAGGCGACTGGAGACATCGTGCACCACCCGCGGGAGCCGACCGAAGGCGAAGCTCATCGGCACCATCCGCACGCGCATGACGCTCTCCTGCAGCTCGCGTGTGTTGCGATCGAGCTGGGCGAGTCCGTCGCGCAGGCGGCCGAGCATCGACTCGTCGAACGACTGGCCGATCTGGCTGAGCATCGACTGCGTGATCACGAGTTCTCCGACCATGTTGATCAGCTCGTCGACCTTCTCGATGTTGACGCGTATCGAGCCGGAATCACCGCCGGCGGCGCGCGGACTGCCGGCGCGCGCACCCGACGGCGGAGGCACCACGACCGGCGACGCTCCGGCCGCGTCCGGCATCGCGGACTCGAGCCGGTCGATCGCGATCTCGGCGTCGTCGCACACCCACTCGAAGGTCTCCGCGACCTCGTCGCGCGTTGCCTCGCCCGCGACGCGGATCTCCCACGCCGCGTAGCAACTCTCGGGATCGAACGCATCCCACGCCGGCAGCGCGGAATCGTCGACCGTGACGGTCGTCGCACCGAGCTCGCGCAGGCAACGCATGATCCGCAACGGATCGTTGCCGGTACGGAACAGGTGCGCCGCCGGCGCGAAGCGGACGCGCCAGCCGCTGTCGACGCCGGAGCGAGCCGGCTCGGACGCGACCGCCGGCGCATCGGGCCGATCGTCGGCAGCGCCCAGCAGGCGCGCGACGGCGCCGAGCACGTCATCGAAGTCACCAGGGGTTCCCGACTCGCCGTCGCGCGCGGCCGAGAACAACCCGCGCAGGCAATCCACGGCAGCCAACAGGATGTCGAGGCCGGCGCGATCGACCTCGCGCACATGGGCCCGGTACTCGTCGAGCAGGGTCTCGACCACATGCGTCAAGCGCGCGACGTCGTCGAACCCGTAGGTCCCGGCGCCGCCCTTGATCGAGTGTGCCGCCCGGAAGATCTCGTTGACGAGCTCGTCGTCGGGCTCCGCCTCGCCGAGCGCGAGCAGGCCGCGCTCCATGGTCTCGAGCCCTTCGAAGCTCTCCTCGAAGTAGACCGCGCGGAACTGGGAGATGTCGATCCCCATCGGCCACTCCTCAGTTCAGGACCTTCTTGATCGTCGCGAGCAGCTTCTCGGGATCGAACGGCTTGACGATCCAGCCGGTCGCGCCGGCAGCCTTGCCTTGCGCTTTCATGTCCTGTCCCGATTCCGTGGTCAGGGTGAGGATCGGTGTGAACTTGAAGGCCGGCAGGGCCCGCAGCTCCTTGATCAGGCCGATACCGTCCAGCCGCGGCATGTTGATGTCGGAGAGCACGAGGTCGAACGACTGACCCTTCGCGAGATCGAGTGCCTGCTGACCGTCTTCCGCTTCCGTCACCTCGTGACCGGCGTCGCGCAACGTGAACGCGACCATCTGTCGGATCGATCTCGAATCGTCAACCGTGAGTATCTTGGCCATGCGTCCCGCTCCCCGAGTGCGAGCCTAGATCGGCCAGGATGCGTAGGTGCTTGACACGCATCGACCTGCGACCGCCCGATCGGTCGGGCGCGGATCGCGAGCGCGTCGCGGACGCGCACAGGGTTGCCCCTGGGTTCTCGGGGTCGAGCCCGCTGGGGAGTTCCCCGACGACGGCTGGCGAGCGCCGTCAGCCGGCACGGCGCGGTACTCCTCGGAAGTACCGCTGCGGGACATCCCGCATCAGAGGCTGTCCGGAGGCCGCGGCCGGTTCGCCGCGGGTGCTTTCTTTTGCTACGCCACCGAGAATCGCAGGCCGGTCCAGAGCGTCGGCGAGCCGTCGGGGTTCAGCATCGCGCCCATCACCGTGTCCGAGGTGAACAGGTTGTCGTTGCTGTTCCGGGTCGGCGCCGCGCCCCGGCTGCTGTAGGGCGGCAGGTAGCGGTAGATCGCGTCCGACACGCTGCCCGAAAAGCCGAGCAGCTGGTCGAAGTAGCCCTGCGAGGTCACGACCGTGTTGGCGGTCGGGTAGACCTTGATGTGGACGTGTGCGGTGCGACTCGGATACCACCCGGGAAAGATCGTGTCGAACTGCACGATGCCCTGCTGGTTGGTGTACTGACGCCCGCGCAGGAAGACGCGACCCTGGGTGCCCTGGTTGGCGAAGCCCGAGTAGATGCCGGCGTAGTCGGCGTGCCAAAGGTCGACGCCGGCGTTCACGATCGGGCTGCAGTCCGACTCGCGCACGATCTGGAAGAACATCGTGGTCGGCAGGCCGACGCGGTCCTCGACGATGTTCTGCCGCACGAGCGGGTTCTGGACGTAGTACGGCCCCTCGGTCGCGGTCGAGTTGCGCAGGCAGAAGCTGCTCTGCAGCAGCAGGTCGCGCGCGAACCTGGCCTCTTCGGGTGAGACGTAGCGGCGGGTGCGCGGGAACGCGAACGGGTTCTGGTCGGCGACCAGTGCCGGCGTGACGTCGTCGTCGTCGACCGGCGGCTCGAAGTCCGGAATCACCGGAAACGCCGGCAGCCGCGCGGGCGACTTCGCGGCGAGGCGCCCCGAGCCGCCGATCAAGGCGGCGGCACCGACCGCACCGAGGCCGTGCAGCAGCCGGCGGCGGTCGAGACGGTCGGGGGCGGGAACGGCCATGGGATCGGTCGGCGCACGATCCACCGAGAGGTCTCTGTCTGTCATCGAGTGCTCCACTTGCGGGCCAACGGGGATGCCGGGGATTACGCCAGCAGGGCTGGGCCCAACGCCGAATTCTGGCAGGATCTCGCGCCGCTGTGGTCCGGCCGTGCACCCGGCCGTTCTCGCTGCCGTGATGGTGAACCCCGAAGAGCCCGCCGACCTCTGTCGCCGCCTGGCGGCCGGCTCGGAATCTGCGCTCGCCGAGGCGTTCGCGCGCTATCGCCCGCGCATGGAGCGCGTCGTCCGCCTGCGGTTGCATCCGGCGCTGTTGGCCCGGCTCGATCCCGAGGACGTCGTGCAGGAGGCGTTCCTCGCCGCCGAGAAGCGGCGGTCCGCATTCGACGCCGATCGCGCGACCTCGGTCTGGGTCTGGCTCCGGCTGGTGCTGGCCCAGACCCTCGTCGACCTGCAGCGCGCCCACTTCGGGCACAAGCGCAACGCCGCGCGCGACTCGCCGCTCGGCGGGCTGCCCGGCGGCAGCTCCGGCAGCCTGTCGCAGCGCCTCGCCGCCAGCATCACGCCACCGAGTTCGGCCGCGGCGCGCGCCGAGCTGCAGACCAGGGTGCACGCGATGCTGAGCGAGATGGACCCGGTCGACCGTGAGCTGCTGGTGCTGCGTCACTTCGAGGACGCGACCAACCGCGAGGCGGCCGAGCTGCTCGGCCTGCCGCCGTCGACGGCGAGCGACCGCTACCTGCGCGCGCTGCAGCGGCTGCGCGCGGCACTCGGCGAGGGCTCGTGACGTCGTCCGGCGAAGAACCGCTACACGAGCTGGTCGACGAATACGTCGAGCGCCGCCGCGGTGGCGAAGCGCTCGACCCGGCCGAGTTCGCGGCGCGTGCCGGGAGCCGGGCCGGGGAGCTCGCGGAGCTCCTGCAGTCGGTCGACATGCTCGAGCGCGCCGGTGGCCCGAGCACGACGCGCCCCGGCGACCGACTCGGTGAGTTCCGCATCGTGCGCGAGCTCGGCCGCGGCGGCATGGGCATCGTATTCGAGGCCGAACACGTCGCGCTGCAGCGCCAAGTCGCGCTCAAGGTGCTCGACGCCACGGCGCTCGGCGACCCGTCGCGGATCGAACGCTTCCACCGCGAGGCACGCGCGGCGGCGCGATTGCACCACACCAACATCGTCCCGGTCTACGGCACCGGATCGCACGGCGGCCTGCACTTCTACGCGATGCAGCTGATCGACGGCTGCAGCCTCGACCGGGTGCTCGCTGTTCGACGCGACGGCGCACCCCAGCTCGCAGCCCACGGGCGGCGTTTCCGGCCGGCCGACGGCGCACAGCTGCTCGCCACCACGCCGTTCCGGACCGCCGCACGGCTCGCGCTGCAGGTCGCCAGCGCGCTCGACTACGCCCACCGCCACGGCGTGCTGCACCGCGACGTCAAGCCGGCGAACGTGCTGCTCGATCGCGACGGCGACGCCTGGATCGCGGACTTCGGGCTCGCACGCCTCGTCGGCGAGGTCGATCTGACCAGGAGCGGCAGTTTCGTCGGCACGCTGCGCTACATGGCGCCCGAGCAGCTCCGCGGCGGCGGCGACCGGCGTGCCGACGTCTTCGCGCTCGGTCTGCTGCTGCACGAGCTGCTGACCCTGCGGCCGCCGTACGGCGATCAGGCGTCGACCGAGCTGTTGCCCCGCATCGAGGCCGCGGCGATCGAGCCGCCGTCGACGTTCGATCCGACGATCCCGCGCGACCTCGAGACCATCGTGCTGCACGCGCTCGCGCGTGATCCCGGCCACCGTTACCAGACCGCCGGCGCGATGGCGAACGACCTCGCGGCGTTCCTCGAAGATCGACCGGTCGCGGCGCGACGTGCCACCTGGATCGAACGCGCCTGGCGCTGGGGCCGGCGCAACCGCGCGATCGCGGCGCTCGGGCTGACCGCGGGCTTCGGGCTCGCTGCCGCCGCCGCGCTCGGGATCAAGGGCTCGGTCGACACCGCGCGGGCCCTGGCACTCGCCGAGGACAACGTCGCACTCGCGCTCAGCGGTTTCGACGACGTGTTCGCCAGCCTGACCGGCGCCGCCACCGCACCCGAGGCCGCGCTCGACGATCGCGTGCTCGAGATCTCTGCCAAGGACGCCGCCGCGCTGCAGCAGCTCGCGACGTTCTACGACGAGTTCGCGCGCCGCAACGAGACCGATGCCCGGCTGCGCGACCGCACGGTTCGCGCCCACGAGCGCGTCGGCGTGATCCAGCTCCATCTCGGCGAACACGCCGCCGCGGAGGTCGCGCTGCGCCGCGCGCTCGAGCTCGCGGCGACGCCGGGCAACGCGGTGGTCGCCGGCCTGCACGTCTTGATCGGCCGCTGCCGCATGGGCGTGCGCGACTACGCCGGCGCACGGGCCGAGTTCGAAGCCGCCCTCGCGATCGATGCCGCCGACCGGTCGGAAGTGCTCTACGAGCAGGCCAGGGCCCACGATCTGCTGGCGCTGGCGGCCGGCGGCCGCGGCTGGTACGAATCGCCGGTCGCGGCCGAACGGCCGCGCGAACTCGAGGACGGCTGGAGCGAGCGCGCCCGCTCCCACCATCACGCCGCCGAGCAGATCCTCAGCGAACTGCTCGCACGCGCCCCCGACGACGTCCGGCTGCTGCGCGCGCGCGCCGGCAGCCTGCGCTTCCTCGCGATGCTCGAGCGCGATCCGGCGACGGCGCGCGCCCGGCGCGCGGAGGCCCGCGACAGCCTCGAACGGCTCGTCGCCCGCTTCCCGTCGGCGCCGATGCTGCGCGCCGAGCTCGCAGCCGTGCTCTCCGACGCACCGGGCGGTCCGCCGGCCGGCGACAGCGCGGCCACTGCCGACACCGATGCGCTGGCACGCGCCGAGGTCCTCGCGCTCGACCTCGCCCGCGAGTTCCCGAGTTCGGCCGGCGTGCGTGAGCTCGCGATCGAGGTGTTGACCAAGGCGGCGAGCCGGCTCGGCCGTCGCGATCCGACCGCCAGCCTGCTCGCCTGGCAGCAGGTGGTCGCGCTCGTCGGGCGACGACCGGACGCGACCGGCGACTACCTCGCGGTCATGGCCCGGATGCAGATCGCCGAGCTCGCCGACGAACTCGGCCGCAACGACGACACCGGTGCCGCACTCGCCGCACTTGCCGACTGGGTCGACGCGCTCGACCCGGCAGCGATCGCACGCCTGCGAGAGCGCGGTGCCGAGGCGCCGGCGCGGGGCTCCGGCCCACCGCGGCGTGGCGAGCGCGGCCCACCGCCACCCCGCACACCGCG
>JAGQRB010000047.1 GCA_020425925.1 Planctomycetota bacterium | reverse complement strand
GGCTGAAGGACGCGATCTGGGCGGTGCTCAAGGACCGGCTGCGCCACGCCGCGGCGGTGCGGGAGCTCGCCGGTGGCGAAGTGCCCCACCTCGCGGCCGCGACGGCGTTCTCGAGCCTCGAGACCGCGCTGTCGGCGCTCGATCGACTCGAGGTCCGCGGCCGCGACTCCGCCGGAATCGCGGTCGTGGTGAGCGGTGTCGATCCGGCCGACGGTCGCTTCGCCGCCGCGTTCGCCGAACGCACCGGCAACCCGCTGTTCCAGAACGGCGCCGTGCGGGTCGCCGACGGCTGCTTCAACTTCGTCTACAAGTACGCGGCCGAGATCGGCGAGCTCGGCGACAACGTCGCGGCGCTGCGCGCGTCGATCCGCGGTGACGAGCTGCTGCAGCACGTGCTGCGCGAACCGGCCTGCGAGGCACTCGCGCTCGGCCACACCCGCTGGGCCAGCGTCGGCGTCATCAGCGAGCCGAACGCGCACCCGCTCAACCACGAGGAGACCGCCGGCGACGGCGGTCCCTACGTGCTCGGCGCGCTCAACGGCGACGTCGACAACCACCGCGAGCTGGTCGAGCGCGCCGGTTTGCAGCTGCACCCGGCGATCACCACCGACGCCAAGGTCATCCCGGCGCTGGTGTCGCACGCGATGGCGCAGGGTGTCGATTTCGCCGAGGCCTTCCGCCGCACGGTCGCGACGTTCGAAGGCTCGGTCGCGGTCGGCGCCGCGAGCACGACCGCACCGCACCGTCTCGCCCTCGCACTGCGCGGCTCGGGCCAGGCGCTCTACATCGGTCTCGCCGAGGACACGTTCGTCGTCGCCAGCGAGCCCTACGGCGTGATCGAGGAGTGCGAGCGCTACCTGCGCATGGACGGCGAGACGCCGGGCAATCCGGCCAACCCATCGGCGTCGCGCGGCCAGGTGATCGTGCTCGATCGCGCCCATGCCGGCGAGGTCGCCGGCATCGCGCGGCTGGCCTACGACGGCACCGAGCTGCCGGTCGCCGAGCGCGACCTCACCCGCGCCGCGGTGACGACGCGCGACATCGACCGTGCCGGCTATCGGCACTTCCTCGCCAAGGAGATCCACGAGGCACCGGGCTCGCTGCAGAAGACGCTGCGCGGGCGGATCGTGCGCGACGGCGAACGCCTGCGGGTCGCGTTGCCGACCGAATCGCTGCCGGTGGCGGCCCGCGAGCTGCTGCACGGGCGCTGCCGACGCATCCTCGTGATCGGTCAGGGCACCGCCGCGGTCGCCGGCCAGGCGGTCGCGGCATCGATCGCCGACGGACTCGGCGGCAGCGACATCGCGGTGCAGGCGTTGCCCGCGACCGAGCTCAGCGGCTTCGGCCTCGACGACGACATGGCGGACACGCTGGTCGTCGCGATCTCGCAGTCCGGAACGACGACCGACACCAACCGCACGGTCGACCTCGTGCGCGCGCGCGGCGCGACCGTGGTCGCGATCGTCAACCGCCGCGGCAGCGACCTCTGCGACAAGGCCGACGGCGTGATCTTCACCAGCGACGGCCGCGACATCGAGATGAGCGTCGCCAGCACGAAGGCGTTCTACGCCCAGTGCGCCGCCGGTCAGCTGCTGGCGCTCGCGATCGCGCGCGCCGCCGGGGTCGCCGACGACGAACGCGAGCACGAGCTGCTCGAGGCGTTGCAGGGTTTGCCGTCGGCGATGCGCCAGGTGATCGCCCAGGACGCCGCGATCACCGCGATCGCGCGCCAGGTCGCACCGCCGCGGCGCTACTGGGCGCTGGTCGGCAACGGCAAGAACCGGGTCGCCGCCGCCGAGATCCGCATCAAGCTCAGCGAGCTCTGCTACAAGTCGATCGCCTGCGACGCGACCGAGGACAAGAAGCACATCGACCTGTCGTCGGAGCCGATGATCCTGGTCTGCGCCGCCGGGCTCACGGGCTCGACCGCCGACGACGTCGGCAAGGAGGTCGCGATCTACCGCGCCCACAAGGCCTGCCCGGTCGTGATCGCGACCGCCGGCGAGACCCGCTTCGGCGCCGCGGCCGCGACCATCGAGGTGCCGGTGGTGCATCCGGCGCTGGCCTACGTGCTGTCGACGATGGCCGGTCACCTGTTCGGCTACCGCGCGGCGCTCGCGATCGACGAGCTCGCGCTGCCGCTGCGCCGCATGCGCGCCGCGATCGAACACGCCTTCGGTGACGGCCGCGTCGGCGACGACGTGATCGGCGAACTGCAGCCGGCGCTGCAGCCGCCGTGGCTCGACTTCCGCAAGGATCTGCTGCTCGGGCGCTACGACGGCACGCTCGAGGCCTCGACCGCCGCGCGCCTGACCTCGCTCTGCAACTACGCGATGGGACTGGTGCCGCTCGACGTCTACGCCGTCGAATTCGGTGAACCGGGCGCCCCGGGTATCGTGATCGATGCTCTGACGGCCGGGCTGACGCAGGCGATCGACGAGCTCACGCGTCCGGTCGACGCAATCAAGCACCAGGCCAAGACCGTGACCGTCGGCATCTCGCGTGCCGACGAAGCGCTTCTCACGGTGCCGTTGGTGCGCGCCGTGCTCGACGCCGGCGCCAGCCGTGACCACCTCGGCTACCGCGACCTGCGCGCGCTCGCCGGTCTCGATCCCGCGGTCGTCGAGGTGCTCGGCAGCACGCGCTACCGCATCGAGGGGGAGGTCGAGAGCGGCAGCGCCGCGATCCACGTCGTCGACCAGCGCGGCGCCGCCCAGGGCATCCGCTCGCGCACCACCGGGAACCCGGTGCTCAAGGGTACCAAGCACCTGGTCGCCACCGAACGCCTGTGCATGGTCGCGAAGGGCCGCAGCGACGACCGCACCGTGATCCTCGTTCCGGAGGTCGAGCAGAACCGCGCGGTCGGCATCACGCTGCTGCACGTGCGGTTCGAGCAGCACATGCCGGCGAGCGCGCTGCGCGGAGTGCTGGCCACCTACCGCAATCGCTGGTCGGCGCTCACCGACGCGGTCACCGAGACCGAACCCGGGGTCGACACCGCGCGGCTCGAGGCGATCGCTGTCGTCGATCTGCTGTGCGAACCGATCTACTCGCTCGCCGACCGCTTCCGCTGAGTCAGCGCTCGAACAGCACGCGATTGGCGGTATCGGCGGCGAGGTCGCGATCGCGTTCGGCCTTGGCGATCAGCGCGTCGCGCAGCACCACGCCGTGGTCCTTGCGGTTGGTGCCGAGCGCGAACGCCTCGAGACCGTCGCCGCCGCGGGCGAGGAACGAGCTGGTCACGACCCGATAGGTCTCCTCGTCGGCGAGCGGCGCACCCGCGACCGTGACCTGCGTCAGCCGGCGATCGCCGTTCTCGGTCTTGTAGGTGTAGGTCGCGCCGCCGATCTCGAGCACGCGGCCGCGGCCGGCGAGCGAGCTCTGCAGCAGCTCGCGCAGCTGCGCCCCGGTCATGTCCATCGAGATCAGCGTGTTGTCGAACGGCAGCAGCTCGTAGAGCATGCGCGGCGTCAGCGGCCCGGCCTGCAGCCGCGTGCGCAGACCACCCTTGTTGGTGAAGGCGACGTCGGCGCCCGTCGCCTCGAGGAACGCATCGCACACCAGGTTGCCGGCCGGGGTCGAGCGCGCGCCGCGGTTGTCGTCGAGCGGCGTCACCAGCGTGCCGATCACGCGATCCCAGCGCTTCGTGATGTCCGCGGTGCGGTCGGCGATCCACTTCACGGTCTCCGGATCGGGCGGGAACTGCTCGAGATCGAGTTCGACCAGCTCGCCGCCGGTGACCACGAGTCGACGCTCCGCCGCCACCACCTTGGCCTCGACCCGGTAGACCTCGCTGGCCTTGCCGTGGGTCTGCACGATCCAGGTGTCGCCGACCTTCACCGGCTCCTTCAGGCCGGTGTGCGAATGACCGCCGAGGATCAGCGGGATCTCCGGGAAACGTGCGGCGAGCTCGCGGTCGACCGACAGGCCGCTGTGGGTCAGCAGCACGATCGCGTCGCTGGCGGCGCGCGCGGCCGGCAGCACGCGCTCGAGCGCTTCGGCCTCCGCCTCGAACTCGGCCTCGCCCCACGGCCCGGTCGACACCGCCTTGGTGTCGGCGGTGATCAATCCCACGATCGCGAGCCGTAGCCCGTGCACGTCGACGACGTGGAACGGCTGCACGTAGTCGACCGGTCGCCGCTCCTCGGCGCCGCCCGTGACGATGTTCGCGCCGAGCACCGGGAAGTGCGCC
>JAGQRB010000475.1 GCA_020425925.1 Planctomycetota bacterium | reverse complement strand
TGGAGCCCTCCCACAGCGCGATCTTCTCGCGCACCTTGCGGTCGAGGCTGCGGAAGTTGTGCTCGACCTCGCGGAAGTCGGCCAGCAGCTCGCGCGCGAGCTGCTGGAACTGCAGGAAGCGCTCCTTGACCGCGGTGTCGTCGAGCAGCGGCAGGTCCCCGGCGAGCACGCGCGCGATCTCGGCGTCGATCTCGTCGCGCCGGCGCTGCAGCTCGGCCAGGCGCAGCGCGGGGTCGGCCTCGGTGCCGGCGCTGATCTGCTCGAGCAGGGCGAACAGCGTCAGCAGCCGCGACTCGGTGCCGACGAAGGGGCGCTCGGTTAGCGACGCGAGCCAGGCGATGGCCTTCTCGGTCGCCGGGGTGAGGTCGAACTGCGCCTCGTCGGTGCCGGGCTTGTAGAACTTGCGCAGCCAGCCCTTGTCGGGCGCGGCCCAGTCGTCGAGATACTCCTGCGCGCGCTTCGGGTAGGCGCCGGCGCCGAGCTGCTCGTGCAGCGCGAACAGCTCGTCGTCCAGCGCCTCGGCCAGGTCGGCCTCGCTCATCGTGCGCACGTTCGGCGCGACGAAGACGCGGTGCAGGAAGGCGGCCACCAGCGGCGCGTGCGGCGACGCGAGCAGCCGCCAGGCGGGGTGCTTGTCGCGCAGGGTGGCGAGGGTGAGGTGGTCCATGCGGGTTGTTCGGGTGCGCCGCGGGTGCGGCGCAGTGCATCACCGGGTCATTCCTCGAACAGGTCGGAGTGCGTTCCCGCGCGAACGAACACGATCGAGTTGCCCTCCGCTCGATAGATCAGCAGGAAGTCGCCACCGACATGACACTCGCGATGATCGGACCAATCGCCCCGCAGGGAATGGTCCCGCCACTCGGGGCCGAGTGGCGCGTCGTTGGCGACCAGCAGCAGCATCGCCTCTTTCAGGCGCTTCAGGTCGTAGCGGCCCGAGCGGGACAGGCGCTCCCAGTCCGCGAGGAAGGCCCTGGTGTAGTCACACGCTCGGGGCGGCGCGGCCCGCTTACTGCTGGCCGGCCTTTTCGAGCTCATCGATCAAGGCACGCGCGGAGCCGAAACGGGCGGCACGCGACTTCGCCATCGCGCGTGCCTCCTGCGCTGCCGCACGGGTCCGGGCGTTGGGTACCTTCAGCTCCAGCGGAAAGGCCTGGTCGTCGACGACGCGCTTGAGCAGGATGCGCACCGCGTCGGACACCGACAGGCCCATGGCCGCCAGAGCCTCGCTGGCCTGGGTCTTGACTTCCTCGTCCACGCGGACGTGCAGCATCGTCGATTGGGCCATGGTCGGGTTGGGTGTTTGAACGAATTATGTATCTCGCATGCGATACAGTCAATCTCCACACGGGTTCTCGATCCCGCGCCCCGATTGCCCCTGTAGCACGCGCGTCGGCCGCTACGCCTTCGGACCGCGTCGGGCCGAAGTCTTGCGCGCAGCGGCCTTCGTCGCGACAGGCTTCTTCTTCGCCGCGGTCGCCCGCGCCGCCTTCGCGGCGGCCGTCTTCGCCGGCTTCGCCTCGGCGCGGGGCGCGGTCGGCTTGTCCGCGGCTCTTGCGGGTCCTGCGGCTTTCTCCGCTTTCGCGGCTTTCGCGACCTTTGCGGCGTTTGCGACCTTCGCGGCCTTCTCGGCCTTCGCGGGTCGGCCGGTGACCTTCTTCCCAGCTGCGCCGTCGGCAGCCACCATCGCGCTGGCCATGTCGAGGCCGAACACATCCGCCAGCGCGGCATCGTCGAGCACCCGGCTCGTCGCCGCCTTCTTCGCCTTCGCCGGCAAGGCCGCGGCCTGGGTCGCGAGCAGATCGCCGGCATCGACCTGGCGCAGGACGAACAGCAGCTCGGGCTTCGCGTCCAGCCGCGCGCCGACGCCGTACAGCGCGGCGGCGACATGCTTGCACATGCTCGCCCAGTCCGGGCACGAGCAGCCGAGGCGGATCTCCTTCGGCGCCGGGAAGAGCCCGGTCCCCGGCGCGCA
>JAGQRB010000474.1 GCA_020425925.1 Planctomycetota bacterium | reverse complement strand
TGATGAAGATCGGGATCATGCTGCTCATGATGTGGATCGGCTGCCCGGCGACGATGAGCGCCCCCATCGTCACGATCACCGACACCATCGCGAGGATCATCGGTCCGACGACCAGCGCGATGCGGCGGAAGAACCACAGCATCAGCAGGAAGATCACCAGCATCGCGAGCGGTGCCGAGATCGCCATCTGCACGAACATCTCGACGCCGAACGTGTCCTCCGCCACCGGCAGGCCGGTGATGTGGTACTCCTCGGTGCCACCGTAGGTCGCGATGCGCTCGCGCAGCCGTTCGGCGACGCGATAGCTCAGGTCCTTCTGCGTGATCGGGACGTAGAGCGCGAGCGCGCGGCCGTCCTCCGACACCAGTGTGCCGTCGAGGAACGGGATGCGCTGGGCGCGGTCGCGCACCGCGCGGGCCTCCTCGGCAGTCTGCGGCGGCGTCGGCATCAGCCACTCGAAACGCACCGAACCGAGCCCACCCTGCGAGATGTCGTCGACCGTCGACGGCGCCAGCAGGTCGACCGCCACCACGCCTTCGGGCTCGCCGTCCGGACCCGGCCAGTGCAGCGACTTCGCGTACTGCGCGAGGTCGTAGACGTGACCGAGCGTGGTCGTGTTGAACACGCCGTCGGGGTCCTGCTCGTCGACCACGCCGACGACGACGATGTCGGACAACGCGAATCTCTCGCGGGTCTCGCGATGGAAGACGCGCGCCGGCTCGTCGGCCGCCAGCATGTTCTCGGGATCGGTGTCGACCGTGACCGGATGCAGGCTCGGGAACGACCGCGGCCAGACCGATGGCAGCACGGCGGCGAGCAGCAGCAACCCGGTGACGGCCAGCGTCAGCGTCGCGACCAGACGGCGGCGGCGGACGGAGAACTCGGCGATCGCGGCGGCGAGCTTCATACGGACGCCCTCAGGCAACCGCGGCGCGGCGCAGGCCGAGCCGCTGCAGCAGCCAGATCATCGGGCACCAGTCGGTGAACGCCGACTGCAGCAGGTTGGCGCCGACGAACGCCGTGAGCCACAGCCAGGTCGGCTGCAGCAGGTCGATCTGACCGGTCCCCCAGGCGAGACCTACCGAGCCGAGCACCACCGTGCCGGCGATGCCACGAAGCACACGTTCCATCATGATCTTCACTCCATCGCGGCGCAGTCGAAGGCGCCGCCAACCGGGAAGAGCCACGGCGGCCGGTCGAGGTTCCCGAGAAATCCGCGCGGCGCGGACGTGCGCCCACCGCCGCCGGATCTACGATGGCACCGTGGATGCCGGACCGGGCCCCGACTGGAACCTCCCGCGCGAGGAGGCCGTGCCGCGGCTGCTCGACCTGCACGGCGGCCGGCTCTACGCCCTCGGCCGGCGGATCTGCGGTTCGCCCGAGGAGGCCCAGGACCTGGTCCAGGACATCTTCGTGCAGGCGTGGCGCAAGTGGGAGCAGTTCGACGGCCGCTCGGACCCCGCGGTCTGGCTCTTCACGATCGCGCGGCGCGCCTGCCAGCGCATGCACCGCCGCCGCGCCGGCGAGCCCGCCCGACTCGAGTCGTTCGACGAACTGCTGCCGTTCGAACGGCGGCGGCTCGCGGTCGTGCCCGACCCCGGCGCCGACGACCCGCTCACGGCGCAGGTCCGGCGGGAGCAGCGCGAAGCGGTCGGCGCCGCGATCACCGCGCTGCCCGACGAGTTCCGGCTCGCGCTCGTGCTGAAGGACATCGTCGGTTTCTCGGTCGCCGAGGTCGCGGAGATCCTCGGCATCAAGGAGGCGACCGTGAAGACCCGGGTGCACCGCGCAAGGCTGCGGCTGCGCCAGGCGCTCGAGGCCGGCCTGCCGCAGCGCGAGCTGCCGCCGGCGGCCTACTCGCGCAAGGTCTGCCTCGACCTGCTGCAGGCCAAGCAGGACGCGCTCGATCGCGGCGTCTCGATGCCGAACGCCGACGGCATCCTGTGCGAGCGCTGCGAGGCGGTGTTCGCGAGCCTCGATCTCGCCCAGGACGTCTGTGCCGGGCTCGGCGACGGCGCCATGCCGGAGCGGCTCCGGTCGCTGCTGCTGCGGGAGATGCAGGCCGCGGGCTGACGGCCGGTCAAGGCCGCCCCCGCGAACGGCCGATGACACGGACCGCTCAGGATCCGCCATGACCGAACCCCGCTTCCCGCTGCCGACGCCCGAGATCCACGTCTGGGTCGCCTATCTCACGGCGCGCTGCAACTTCGCCTGCGACTACTGCATCCAGAAGCCGCAGATGATCCCGGGGCAGCGCCGCAAGCCCTGGGGCCGCTATCGCGAGCTCACCGGCCGCCAGTGGGTCGACGCGCTGAACGCGTTCCCGGTGCGACCCGAGCACCCGCTGATCCTGACCGGCGGCGAGCCGTCGCTGCACAAGGACTTCGCGTTCATCGCCAGCCGGCTCGAGGGCTACGCGCTCGATCTGACCTCGAACCTGACGTTCGACATCGACGCGGTGGCGCGCGAGATGCACGCCCACGGCGCGCGCTTCGCGACCAGCTTCCACACCTACCACCCGAAGTTCATCGCGCCCGAGCAGTGGCTCGACCAGGCCGAACGGCTGCGCGACAGCGGCATGGTCGAGCGGCCGACGTTCTCGATGGTGCAGCTGCAGCGTTTCCCGCACTTCCGCGACGACGAGCACGACCGCAACCTCGGCAAGCTGCTCGAGCTCGCCGACCGCCGCGGCCTGATCTACCAGTTCAACGAGTTCCGCGGCACGCACATGGGCAAGGCCTTCAACCGCGACCGCAAGTACCGGATCGACTGCACCAGTGCATGGGTCAACATCGACCCCGAGGGCAGCGTCTACAACTGCCAGTTCCATCTCACGGAACGCAAGAACGCCTTCGGCAACATCACCGCGATCGACAGCTGCCGGCCGTTGCCGGCGATGGGCGAGTTCTTCGCCTGCTCCGACTTCGGCTATTGCGATCCCTGCCACGAGAACTCCGGGCACGGCGCGTTCCGCGACGAGCACGGCCGGATCTTCCGCCGCACCGACGACGATGCGCGGGTCTACCTGCAGTGGATGGAGCCGGCGGCGATCCAGGCGGTGGCGCGGCGCTACTTCGCCCAGGGTGACCTCGAGGAGGCGCGCCACGCGTTGCTCGCGGCGATCGGCAAGCAGCGCGAGAGCGGCGCCGATGACGGCGAGACCTGGGCCGACCTCGGCGTCACGCTCTACGAGACCGGCAACCAGCGACAGAGTCTCGCGGCACTGCTGCACGCGATCGAATCCGGCGTCACCCGCACCGAGACCGTCGCCAGCGCGCTCGTCGTCGCGCGCGAGCTCGGGCTCGCCGACCACGCCCGGCAGACGATCCTGCGCTACGTGCCGGCGCAGATCCTCGACCGCATCGAGACCGCGATCGCCGCGGTCCGCCAGGAGCCCGACACGGCGTCGCGCTGAAGGACTCGCGATGGACGTGCTGATCGACTACCAGGGCGGCTGGGGCCTCGGCGATCTGCTGTGCTCCGACCCGATGGTCGCGGGCCTGTGCGAACAGCACGGCCCGGACACGCGCGTGTTCCTGCGCGGCAAGGTCGGCAACGTGATCCACAACCCGGGCGTCGCCGGCATGGCGCGCGCCGACCAGCGCTTCGACCGTATCGTCGAGGTCAAGCTGTTCAGCCACATGGACCGCGCGGCCTACGGCCGGCTCGAGGCGATGCCGAGCCTGATCGATCACATGTGCAGCTACGCCGGCGCGCTGCCGAGCGACCGCCGACCGCGGCTCTGGCTGCGACCCGACGATCTGACCGCGCGCGACCGCCTGCCGACCAAACGCCGCCCGCGCGTCGCGATCTGCGCCGACCACGTCGATCCGCTGCGGCACTGGCCGGTCGAGCGCTACCGGCTCGTCGCCCGGGCGCTGCACGACGCCGGCGCCGAGGTCGTCGCGGTCGGCGCCACCCACCGGCTCGACGTCGGGCTCGACCTCGTCGGCCGGCTGTCGATCCGCGAGACCGCGGCCGTGCTGTCGACCTGCGATCTGTTCGTCGGCAACAACTCCGGGCCGTTCCACTACGCCCAGGCCGCCGGCGTGCGCTGCGTCACGCTGTTTTCGCTCGCACTGCCGAGCCGCTTCTCCCATCCTGGCGCCGAGGTCTTTCCGGTCGAAGCCGACGGTCTGCCGTGCCTCCACTGCATGACCCGCTGCTTCGCCGCGATGCAGACCTCCGGCTGCATCGCCGATCCGCGCGGGCGGTGCATGACCGACATCCCGGTCGAACGCGTGCTCGATGCGATCGAGCGCGCGCTGCGCGCCCAGCGTTCCGCGATCCCATCTCCGCCATGAAGCAGATCCTCGTCGCCGTCCTCCTGCCGCTCACGCTCGCGAGCTTCGCGACCGGTCAGGGCAACCGCACCCTCATGACCTCGACCCGCCCGATGCCGAAGCGCGACCCCGCCGAGGTCACCGGCACCGAGACCGTGGCGCTGTCGACCTTCGGCATCGACACCAACACGAGCTACTTCTTCCGCGGCATGCGGCGCGAGAGCAACGGCTTCCGCGCCCAGCCCCACCTCGAGATCGCCTACGGCATCACCGAGGGCGACGGCGCGATCCGCAACGTCGACTTCGTGTTCGGCTCCTGGAACGACCTCAGCGACGGGCGCACCGGCACCGCCGGCGGCCGCCAGAACTGGTACGAGAGCGATTTCTACGTCGGCACCGCGGTCGGTATCTCCGACGACTGGGCGGCGTCGGCGACCTACTCGTTCCTCACCAGTCCGAACGGCAGCTTCACGACCGTGCAGGAGCTCGCGCTCGCGCTGTCGTTCGACGACTCGGCGACCTGGGGTGAGGACTTCACCGGCCTGCACCCGACCGCGGCGTTCGTGTTCGAGATGCGCGGTCAGGCCGATGCGATCGTGAGCAACAACGCGCAGGTCGCCGACCGCGGCACCTACGGCCAGATCGGCATCGCGCCGCAGTTCGAGCTCGGCGAGACCGCCGACCTGCGCTGGACGCTGACCACTCCGGCGACGGTCGGTCTGAGCTTCGGCAACTACTACGAGCACCCGGTCACCGGCCGCGACTCGACGTTCGGCTTCCTCTCGCTCGGCGCGGTCGCGAAGACGCCGTTCCCGTGGATGCCGGCACGCTTCGGCCCGTGGCAGATGACGCTGTCGGTCGAGGTGCTGTTCCTCGGCAACTCGACCGAGGTGATGAACGGCGGCGACTCGATCGAGCTGATCGGCGGATTCGGGATGAGCACCGTGCTCTGACGGCCGCCGCCCGGCGGACGCTCAGGTGCGGAACTGTCCGACGGACTCCTGCAGCGCGACGGCGAGATCCCGCAGCCCGCGCACAGCGGCGAGCGATTGCGTCGAGCCGGTGGCAGCCGAGCGCGCCAGTCCGTCGACCTCGGCGATCCCGCGGGTGATCTCCCGCGTGGCCTGCGCGCTCTCGCCGACATTGCGCGCGACGATGTCCACCGCCTGGGCGTTGGTCGCGAGATTGCGGGCGATCTCCTCGGTCGCCGCGCGCTGCTCCCCCACCGAGGTGGCGATCTGCTTGCTGTTCTTGCTGACCGTCCCGATGACGCCGTCGATCTGCTCCATTGCCGCAACCGAGGACGCGGCCGAGCCCTGGATCCGCTCGATCCGATGCCGGATGTCCTTCGTCGCCTCGGCCGTCTGCTGCGCGAGATCCTTGACCTCGTTGGCGACGACCGAGAAGCCCTTGCCGGCCTCGCCGGCGCGAGCGGCCTCGATGGTCGCATTCAGCGCCAGCAGATTCGTCTGCTCGGCGATGTCCTGAATCGTCTCCACCACTCGCCCGATCTCGGACGCCGCAGTGCCGAGCCCACCGATGCGCTGGCTCGATTCGCGGGCGAGCCGCTCGGCGTCGAGCGCGACCGAGGCCGCCTCGGAGGCCGATTTCGAGACCTCGGCGATGCTCGCGGTCATTTCCTCGACCGCCGCCGCCACCGTGCGGTAGGTGCTGGCCATCGTATCGCCGCTCGCACCGACGCTGCTCAGGTTCGTCGCGAGCTGCTCGGCAGCGGCCGCGACCTGACTCGACTGTCGGCCGGTCCGTTCGGCACCACGGCTGAGTTCCGTCGATGTCGCGTCGAGCTGATCGGCCGCCGAACTCAGGCCGAGCGCATGGTGTTGGACGTCGACAACGATGGTCTGGACCTGCTCGAGGAATCGGTTGTAGCACGTCCCGAGTTCGCCGAGTTCGTCCTGCCGGGAGGCGTCGAGTCGGGTCGAGAGGTCGCCCTCTCCCGCCTTCAGCGTCGCGATGGCCACCGCGATCGGGCGCGCCACGAGCCGCCGCATCGCGAGGAACAACACGGCGAGACCGACCGCGCCGAGCAACATGCCGAACCCCGCGACTTCGATCGCCTCGGCACGGGCCGCGGCGCGGATTGGCGCGAGCGGCGTCCTGACCTCGTAGGCACCGTGAACGTCACCCTCGTGCCAGTTCTCCATCGCGAAGCCGAGCGGGTCCTTGCCGTCGCCGCTGGCCGACGTCGCGGGATCGCCGTGGCAGAGCAGACAGCCCTTCGACAGCCGGATCGCGTGCTGGTAGACCAACGCGTCAGCACCTTCGTCGACCCGATGCAGGTCTGCCGCGCCGCCCGCGTCGACCTGGGCCGTGAGGTCCGCGAGCAGCCGCCCGCGGAACTCGCCGTGCTCGCTGTCGCGCGAAGGGTCATACTCCGGATTGCGCGCGTTCCGGGCGGTCACCGTGAGGTCGAGGTTCGCCGCCTTGGCCGCCCCCTTCGCCGCCTCGATGCCGGCGATCACCGGGATCGCACGGAACGCCGGCGTCGAGCGGTAGTCGCCGCCGCCGCGGCTCATCTGCTCGCGCGCGTCGGCGAGCAGTCGATCGAGGTCGATGCCCTGCTCGATGTGCATGCGGCCGACGTGGTCGCGCGCCGCATCGGCGGCGCCGACGACCGCGACCGCCTGATCGATTGCTTTCGCAAGCGCGGTCTGCTGCATCGCGCGCTCCGTCAGCACGGCACTTGCGATCAACACCACGCCCAGCGTGGCACCGGCACTCACGAACAAACGGGTTTGGATCCTCATCGCTCTCCGTACGGCCCCTCTCCGGCCCCCCCCAACGGGTCCTCCAGGATCTCTCGGCGCACCGCCCGATCGGAAGTTAGCGCGCCCGAACCCGCCCATCCCGTCGCCCTCTCCAGGCGCGGTGTCCCTAGCTCGCCGGCTGCGAGCTCTCGGCCTTCGCCGTGCTGACGATCTGCAGCTCCGCCATCTGCTCGGGCGACACGCCGCCCGGTGCCTGCGCCATCAGATCGAACGCGGTCGCGGTCTTCGGGAACGCGATGACATCGCGCAGGCTGTCGCGGCCGAGCGCGAGCGCGACGATGCGATCGACGCCGAGCGCGATGCCGCCGTGCGGCGGTCCGCCGTATTTGTAGGCCTCGAGCACGAATCCGAAGTTGCGCTCCTGCTCGGCCTTGCTGATGCCGAGGAACTCGAACACGCGCGCCTGCAGTTCGGGCTTGTGGATGCGCACCGAGCCCGAGCCGAGTTCCCAGCCGTTCATCACGAAGTCGTAGGCCCGGCTGCGGATGCTCTCGGTGTCGACCGCGAAGTCGCCGACGTTCCAATCGACCGGCGCGCTGAACGGGTTGTGGGCGTACTGCCAGCGGCCATGCTCGTCGTTCCACTCGAACATCGGGAAGTTCAGCACCCAACAGCAGCGGAACTGGCCGGGATCGCGCAGGCCGAGCTGGGAGCCGAGCTCGACGCGCAGCGCGCCGAGCGAGCGGTGCACGATCTTGCTCGAGTCGGCGCCGAACAGCAGCAGATCGCCCGGCTTCGCCGCCATGTGCGCGATCAGCTCGGCGCCGGCGTCGCCGGCGTAGAACTTCGCGATCGAACCCTCGACACCGTTGGCCGTGACCTTGCCCCAGGCCAGGCCCTTGCTGCCGTAGCCCTTGACGAACTCGGTGAGCTTGTCGATCTGCTTGCGCGAGAACTGCTCGGCGGCGCCCTCGGCGACCAGACCCTTGACGATGCCGCCGGTCTCGACCGCGCCCGAGAACACCTTGAACTCGCTCTTCCGCGCCAGCTCGGTGCAGTCGATCAGCTCCATGCCGAACCGCAGGTCGGGCTTGTCGCTGCCGTAGCGCCGCACGGCTTCGTCGAAGTCGAAGCGCGGGAACGGCCGCGGAATCTCGATGCCGAAGCCCTCCTGCATCGCGTGCGCCACCATGCCCTCGACCAGCGCGAGCACGTCGTCCTCCTCGACGAACGACATCTCGAGATCGATCTGGGTGAACTCGGGCTG
>JAGQRB010000473.1 GCA_020425925.1 Planctomycetota bacterium | reverse complement strand
GGTCAGAAACGCGCCGGCGAGGTCGGCGCGCGTTGCGGCGCCGAACCGGTTCGGCCCGACGGCGGCGTTGCAGGCCGCGAGCACGATGAACCGCGCGTTGCCGAACTGCGCCGCATCGTCGCAGGTGAAGTCGCGGTCGGCGAACTGCAGTACCAGGGGCCGCACGAGCTCGGGGCGCAGTTCGCCGTGCGCGAGCAGCACGAGCATCGCGGTTGCAGCGAGATCGGCGAACGCCGCGGTGGAGCACTCCGAGCCCAGCAACATCCGGGTTGCGGCATCCGGTCGGAGCCACCCGGCCACCGACTCGCGCGTGAGCTCAGCTTCGTCGTCGGTGCGCGCGACGCGACCGAACAGCGTAACAGGCATCGGGCGGCCGGGTGTCGGGGTGGGCGGCGCGGGCCGCAGCGCGAATTCGGGATTCGGCCAGTGGTCGATCGCGAGGATCTCGCCGAGCAGGTCCTCGCCGAGCGGTACGCTCTCGAACGCCGCCTGTGGCAGCATCTCGCTGCCGAGGATCGAGACCGCATGCCACCGCCGCAGCGCTGCGCGGGCAGGCTCGGGCAGCAGCGCGGTGGCGACCGCGCCGCCGTCGCGACGGAGACGATCGATCGCAGCTTCGATCGATCCGGCCGATGCGGTCGATGCGGTCGATACCGTCGCGGCATCGAGCGCGAGTCCGAATCTCCGGGTTACGGCGTGCAGTTGGCTGGAGCCCCTGAGTCCGATGTGCTCGACCGTCGCGCGGTCGCAGACGAAGAGGTGGGACTCGCGGCTGCCGGGCAGGTAGAGCAGCATGCCGTGGCCATCGTCGATCAGGGCGTGCTGGCGCAGCTCGCGCAGGCCGGGTGTCTCTGCCGAATCGGAGCGATCCGAAACGCCGCGCCGGCGCGGCTGCACGCCGGTGAGTCCGGCCAGCACGGTGGCGAGCGCGCGCTCCACTCCGGTCGGCGACGGGTCGAGCTCGAGCTGCAGCGCGACCCGCAACGCAAGCAGGTCGCGGCGAGTGGCGTAGTGCAGGAAGCCGTTGCCGCTCGGTCTGGACGGCAGTCGGGAGCGCTCGGCCTGCATCTCCTGCCAGGCGCGCTCGAGGTCGTCGGCGTGTCGGCGCAGGAGTTCGGGCGGCTGCGGCACCACGCGGTGGCGGCACAGCGCGATCTCCGCGCCCGTCACCGAGAGAGAACGCGAGAGCTCGTCGCCCACCGCGTTGGCCTCGTCATGGGCACTCGCGAGGCAGTCGGCGGCGGCGTCGGCATCGTCGGCCGCGAGCGCCGCACGTGCCGCATGGATCGCGGCCCAGCAGCGGGTCTCGCTGGCCGAAGCCTCGGCGACGAGGGCCGCGAGCCGGGTGCGCGCCGCGGCGCGCGTCGTCTCGTCGCTCTCGGTCGACTGCGTGGCGGCGATCGCGCTGCAGAGCGTGAACAGCTCGCGCTCGCCGGCGGTCATCGCGGCTCCGAACCGTCGTTCGAAGTCCGTCACCGTGGCGTCGACCTCGTCGAAGCGTTCGGCCGAGAGCAGATAGAACGCGCGCGCTTTTGCGAGCCGCAGCGCGACGGCGAGGTCGAGCTCGCCGAGATGGGGGAGGTGGGGCAGCACGCGCTGCAGCGCTTCGTCGTGGTTGCCGACGTAGACGTCAAGGTCGGCGCGGCAGGCGGCGATCAACGCGGTCGCATTCGGCTTTCCTTCGGGTCCGAACGCGTCGACTTCGACCGCGGCGAGCACGGCTTCGGCCTGATCGAGCCGGCCGAGCTCACGCAGGCAGTCGGCGCGCTGGACCACGGCACCGAGCCCGCTCGGGTCGCCCGCGACGATCGGAATCGTTTCGACGAGCTCGAGCAGAGCTGCGAGCGGCGCCTCCCGCGACCGCATCGCATCGACGATGCGCGTGCCGAGCCAGGCGGCGGAGGAGGCTGCGGTCAGGCGTTGTTCGGCGTCGGCGTGCGCGCCCGTCGACGGGTCGGCCCAGTGCCGCGCGCAGTCGAACGCCGGGCGCAG
>JAGQRB010000472.1 GCA_020425925.1 Planctomycetota bacterium | reverse complement strand
GAGCGGCAGCGGCGCGACCGCCGACGGCGACGGCGCCTTCGCGCTCGCGGTCGATGCCGGGCGCTGGTGCGTGTTCGCGTTCGTCGATCTCGACGGCGACGGCCGCTGGGACCCCGGTGCGCTCGAGCCGTTCGGTTGGCACACCGCGCGGCCGGCCGGGCACTGGTCGCCGGTCTCGACCGACGCGGCCGAGGCCGCAGCGATCGCGATCGCGCCCCGGGCACCGCACCCGTTCCCGCGCCGGACCCGGCGCGCCCCGCACGGCGAGCTGCGGACGATCCGCGGCCGCCAGGTGCTGCAGCTGCGCGGGAACGTCACCGAACGCGGCTTCGCGCACGGCTACCTCGTCGGGCCCCAGATCGTCGACTTCTTCCGCTTCTACGTGCTCGAGGACAAGACCGGCTCGGCCGAGCGCTACGACCGCGGCTTCGCGCAGTTCCTCACCACCCACGTCGTCGTTCCCGACGCCATGGCGCGCGAGTGCGACGCGGTCCTCGCCGGCATGCGGGCGGCGCACACCGACATGCGGGTGCCGGAGCTCGGCCGCGACTTCTGCCGCACCGACCTGCTCGCGATCAATGCCTACATCGAGACCCGGGCGATGCAGACGCACTGCACGCAGTTCGCGGCCTGGGGCGATCGCACGCGCGGCACCGATGTCGACGGCGGCACGATCACGGGCCGCAACATGGACGGCGAGTGCGACCTGCGGAAGGTCACTGTCAGCCACTTCCTGCTGTTCGCGGTCGATCCGAGCGAACCCGGCGAGAAGCGCTGGGTCTCGGCGATGTGGCCCGGCTTCGTCGGCACGATCTCCGGCCTCAACGAGGACGGCTTCTACACCATGGAGAACGCCGGCGGCACCGGCCCGGGTCCGGTCGTAGACGGCATCGTGCCGGTGTCGTGGACGATGCGCGAAACCCTCGCGCGGCTCGGCGCCGACGCGACCCCGGCCGACGTCAAGGCGCTCTGCGATTCCTATGCGAACTCGGCCGGCGGCTCGTGCGGCCCGGGCTGCATCATGCTGTTCGCGACGCCGTTCGCGGACCAGCCGGACCCCGCGTTCGTGTTCGAGGGTGATCGCTTCGGCGACGCGATCCGCCGCGCCGGCGCGGTGCGGCCGTGGCTGCGCGACGCAATCCTGTGCAGCAACCACTTCCTGAGCTACGGCTGCGATCCCGCCGCGCCCGGTACGTTCTTCGGTCAGCGCCCGGGCTTCTCGTCGCAGTGGCGCTACGAGGCCGGCATGCACAAGCTCGAGGCCTGGGCCCGCGCCGACCGCAGTGTCGGCACCGCCGAGATGCGGGAGCTGCTGCAGACCGTCGCGCACGGCACGACCGAGTACGCGGTGATCACCCGACCGAACGCGCGCGAGCTCGAGGTCGCGACCGCATCGCTCGCATCGGAGCTCTGGGACGCCCCGTACCGCGAGTGGACGAAGTTCGGCTTCGACGAGCTGTTCCGGCAGGAGCAGGCGACCGGCTACCGCGGCGTCTGGTACGCGAACCAGAAATCCGGCGACGAGTACGTCTACAAGTACTCGGGCGGCCTCGGCACCTACTGCGCGAAACACAACCCGTTCGCGGTCTACTGCGCCGAGGTCGACAAGACGTTCTTCTGCTATGGCGGCGCGACCGCCGAGCAGCCGCGGCGGCTGCTGCACATGGTCTCGTACTTCGACCATCGCACCGGCCTGGTGCCGCGACCGACGATCCTGCTCGACAAGCAGACGACCGACGCGCACGACAATCCGGTGATCGCGGTCGACGGCGAAGGCTACGTCTGGATCTTCTCGACCTCGCACGGCCGCGCGCGGCCGTCGTACGTGCACCGCAGCGCCGCGCCGTACTCGATCGATGCGTTCGAGGCGGTGCCCGCGACCTACGAGACCGACAGCGGTGAACGCGCGCCGCTCGACAACTTCTCCTACCTGCAGGTCTGGCACCTGCAGGACCGCGGCTTCGTCGCGTTCTTCACGCACTACAACGACCCGGCGGCGCGCACCAGCATGTTCATGACCAGCACCGACGGCGTGCAGTGGTCGCGCTGGCAGCGCCTCGCCGCGATCGAGGAGGGCCACTACCAGATCAGCGCGGTGCACCGCGCCGCGGACGGCGGCGCCACCGCCGCGACCGCGTGCAACTACCACCCGGCCGGCAAGGGCCTGAACTTCCGCACCAACCTCTACTACCTCGCGACCGACGACCTCGGCGCGACCTGGCACGCCGCCGACGGGCAGCCGGTCGCGGTGCCGCTCACGACGGTCGATTCGCCGGCGCTGGTGCACGACTACGCCGGCGAAGGCCTGAACGTCTACCTCAAGGACCTGCGCTTCGACTCCGAGGGCCGCCCGATCCTCGTGTTCGTGACCAGCCGGGGCTACGAGTCCGGCCCCGCGAACGGGCCGCGCCAGTGGCGCTGCGCGCGCTGGACCGGCGAGCGCTGGGACATCGCCGAGATCGCCGCGTCGGACAACAACTACGACATGGGCTCGCTGCTGCTCGACAGCGATACCGACTGGCGCCTGATCGCGCCGACCGAACCGGGGCCCCAGCCCTTCAACCCGGGTGGCGAAGTCGCGGTTCACTCGACCGTCGACGGCGGCGCGAGCTGGCAGCGCAGCCGGGTCCTGACCGCCGGCAGCGACCGCAACCACACCTACGTGCGCCGCCCGGTCGGTGCCGCGCCGGGCATGCAGGCGTTCTGGGCCGACGGTCACGGGCGACGGCCGTCCGAGTCACGGCTCTACTTCTGCGATCGCGCCGGCACGGTGTTCGAGCTGCCGCGCGAGATGGCCGAGGAGTTCGCGCGTCCGCTGCCGCGCGGCCCGCTCGCCTGGGCCGAGGACTTCGCGGACCCGGCGTCGGGCGACGCCTTCGTGTTCTCCGATCCGAACGCCTGGCGCCGCGACGACGGTGGCTGGCTCGAGCTGCATCGCCAGAGCGACTACGCGCCGGCGCACCGCTCGCCGCTGAACCTCGCGATCCTGCGCACCCCCGCGGTCGGCAGCTTCGTGCTCGAGCTCGAGATGCAGCAGACCGGCCGCGACTACGGTCATCGCGACCTCTGCGTGTTCTTCGGCGTGCAGGATCCCGAGCACTTCTACTACGCCCACCTCGCGACCGCGGCCGATCCCAACGCCCACCACGTGCAGATCGTCGACGCTGCCGCCCGCCGGCCGGTGACCACAGCGCGCTCTGGCGGCGTCGACTGGGGCCGCGACGTCTGGCGCTGCGTCCGCGTCGAGCGCGACGTCGCGAGCGGCAGCGTGCGGGTCTACTTCGACAACGCGCTCGAGCCGGTGCTCGAGGCCGCCGACACCACGTTCGGGCGCGGCTTCGTCGGCTTCGGTTCGTTCGACGACACCGGCCGGGTACGGCGGGTTCGGCTCTGGTCGACCGATGTCGACCCGGAGCGCACGTTCGCCGGGTTCTCGAGCGCGCGCTGAGCTGCGGCGACGCCGCGCGGTAACGTGGCGCCATGCCCACCTCGGCGATGGCTCTCTCGCTGCTGCTGGCGACGGCGCAGCAGGCACCGGTGCCGCAGTTCGACGACGCCCCGGCCGGAGCCGCGGAGTGGGGCTATCGCCCCGCCGACGGCGCCGAGCTCACGACCGCGGTGCACGCGTTCTGCTGGCGGCCGCAGCGCGGCGCCGTCGGCTACCGCCTGCAGGTCGCGGGCGACGCAGCCTTCGGCGAACCGGTCGCCGATCGCGAGGATCTGACGCTGCCGGTGTGGTGCCGCCCGTCGCTGCCGCCGGGCCGCGAGCTCTTCTGGCGCTGCGCGTTCCGCACCGCCGCCGACGCACCCTGGTCGGCGTGGAGCCGGACGCGCCGTTTCACCCTCGCGGCCGACGCCGGCGACGGCGCCGACGGCGCGCGCGCGTTCGACCGCGAACGCATCCTGGCCGCGCTGCCGACCGCCCACCCGCGGCTGTTCTTCCGACCCGAGGACCTGCCGCGGCTCCGTACCGCGGCGGGCGGTGACCTCGCCGCCAACGCGGCGGCACTGGTCGCCCGCTGCGAACGCCTGCTGGGCTCGCCACCCGATGTCACCGAACCGCTGCGCTATCCCGCCGGCACCGTGCGCGGCAGCGAGCCCTGGCGCGAGCTCTGGTGGGGCAACCGGACCAAGACGATCGCCGTGCTCGAGAACGCGTCGACCCTCGCGTTCACGGCGAGGATCACCGGCCGCGACGACTTCGGCGCGCTCGCCGAACGCCTGCTGCTGGCGGCGGCCTCGTGGGATCCCCACGGTGCGACCGGCTACCGCTACAACGACGAGGCCGGCATGCCGTTCGCGTACTGGTTCGCGCGCACCTACACCCTGCTGCACGACCGGCTCGACGAGGCCGCGCGCGCGCGCTGTCGCGAGGTCATGCGGCAGCGCGGCGACGAGATCTACCGACACCTCTGCCCGAACCACCTCTGGCGGCCGTTCAACAGCCACAGCAACCGCGCCTGGCACTTCCTCGGCGAGGTCGGGATCGCGTTCCACGACGAGATCGACGCCGCGCCCGACTGGCTCTGGTTCGCGATGAACGTGTTCGGCGCCTGCTACCCGGTGTGGAGCGGCAACGAAGACGACGGCGGCTGGCACGAGGGCATGGCCTACTGGCAGAGCTACCTGACGCGCTTCTCGTGGTGGGCCGACATCATGCGGGCCGCAACCGGCGTCGACGCCTACCGCGAGAGCCCGTTCTTCGCGCGCGCCGGCAACTGGCCGCTGTTCGTCACCCCGCCCGGAACGCGCGGCAGCGGTTTCGGCGACCTGACCGCGCGCCGCACCTCGAAGGACCAGGCGCGGCTGGTCGCGCTGTTCGCGCAGCAGGCGCGAAACGGCGTCTGGCAGTGGTATGCGGATCAGCACGGCGACGCCGGCAAGCCGCGGCGCGACGACTGGATCGAGTACGTGCGCGGCATCGCGGCGCCGGTCGCGGCGGTGCCGCCCGATCCGGCGGTCACCTCGCGACTGTTCCGCGGCATCGGCCAGGCGGCGCTCAACACCACCCTGCAGGGCGCCCGGTCCAACGTCGAGGTGCTGTTCAAGAGCAGTCCGTTCGGCACCCAGAGCCACGGCTACGAGGCGCAGAACTCGTTCCTGCTCTATGCCTTCGGCGAGCGGCTGCTGATCCGGAGCGGGCGCCGCGACACCTACGGCAGCGCCCACCACAGCCGCTGGATGTGGTCGACGCGCTCGACCAACTCGATCACGCTCGACGGCGGCACCGGCCAGGGTCGGCGCACGCCGGACGCGGTCGGCGAGATCGTCGCGTTCAGGACGACCGACTGGTGCGACTGGGTCGAGGGCGAGGCCGGCCGCGCCTACGGCGGGAAGGTCGCGAGCTTCCGGCGCGGGATCCTGTTCGTGAAGCCCCACGCGGTGCTGGTGTTCGACCGGATCCGGACCGACGCGCCGCACACGTTCGACCTCTGGTTGCACGCCGAGCAGCCGTTCGAGCTCGGCGATCAGCGCGCCGAGCTGCGGGTCGGCGCGGCCGCGTGCGCGATCGACTGGCTCACGGATGCGCCGCTCATGCTGGCGCAGACCGACCGCTTCGATCCGCCGCCGCTGCCGCGGATCCGGCTCGTCGAGCACCACCTGACCGCGTCGACGCGGGAGCCCGCGAACGCCTGGGAGTGCCTGACCGTGCTGCGACCGCATCGCGCCGACGCCGAACCGATCGGGTTCGCGGTCATCGACGCTCCCGCGGGGTTCGCGCGCGCGCTCGAGCTCCGGACTCCCGGGGGGCCGGTGACCGTTGCGCTGGCACGCGACGGCAGCGTGTCGGTGACCGGGACCGCGGGCCGGACGTTCGCGGTGCGCGGCGGCAGCGCGGGTCGGTAGCGACGGCGCTATGCTCGACCGCGCACATGCCCAGACGATTCACCGGTCCGGCTCACCTCGGCCTCGGCCTCTGCCTCTGCCTCGGCCTCACCGCGACCGCCGAACAGCTCCGGGCCCAGGACGGCGACGCGGGTGGCAGCCGCGAGCCACGCTTCCCGCTGGCCGCCGGCGAGCACACGATCCAGGATCTGCTGCAGATGGTCGGCCAGGTCCGCGGACGGCCGCTCGCGACCGACCCGAACGCCGTACGCGGCACCGACGAGTCGACGCTCGAGCTGCAACGCGACCTGTTCCTGTCGGCGACCGAGTGGGAAGACGTCGCGTCGGCGATCCTGTTGGCTCGCGGCATCGCGCTCGTGCACGACGGCGAGGACCTGACGGTGACCGCGCTCGCGGCGATCTCGCCCGACGGGCAACCGACCCGTGAGCGCACGGCAGCCGAGGTCCTCGCCCGCCCGTATCGCATCGAGCACGTCGTCACGCGCTTCACGCCGAACGGCAATCCCAACGTGATGTGCAACGCCATGCGACCGGTGCTCGCCATGGCGATACAGGGCGCGGGTGCCAGCCTGCGGACCGACGGCACGGACATCACGGTGGCCGGCCTCTCGCCGCGCGTCGCGTTCGCGCTGCGTGGCCTGGCGCTCGTCGACGGCCGCGAGGTCGAGCCGGCGGCAGCGGTGGCGTGGCCGTCCGACGCCGTGCACTGGCCCGGCGGCAGCATGAAGGTGCCGGAGCTGCTCGAGCTGCTCGCCGAGTCGACGGGAGCCAACGTGCTGTGGCGCGAAGCGGACCGACCCGAAGCGGCAATCGATCTCGGGGCTGCCGGCGAACTGTCGGTCGCGGCCTGCTTCACCCGTGTCGCCACGACACTCGCGGAGCTGGACTTCGTCGTGACCGTGATCCACGCGCCACAGCGAGTGTTCGAGGTTCTGCCCAACCGGAGCCGATTCGCCAAGGTCGCGCTGTGGCGCGCCGCCGTGGTGCCGGCGGCGATGGTCCGCGATCCGGAGCTCTGGCCGCAGACCGTGTTGACGACCACGAAGATGCCCGCCGGCGGCTTCGCCGCGTTGATGCCGGTGCTCGCGCAGGCGCGTCGCAGCGGCAACCTGCTGGTCGGCGCGATGCCGCCGGACTACGTGCTGCTCGGCGGCCCGTCACCGACGGTCGCGACGTTCGTCGCCAAGATCGAGGCGCTCGGCAGCGAGCCGGGCGAACGCGACAAGTAGTGTCGCCCGCCGGGACGCCGTCTCAGAGGATCGTCACGAAGAGGGCCGGCGAAGTGACCAGTTCGGCCCCGGTCGCGGTAGCCCCCTGGAAGTAGAGGATCGCGCCCGCCAGCGTCGGATCGTTCGGGATGTTGAACATCGCCGTCGCCGGCACACCGAATCCGGACAGCGACACCCCGCCGGTGCCCGTGTTGAAGAAGTCGTCGAGCACGTCACAGACCTTCGAGCCGCCGCCGTTGACGGGCGAGCCGAGCGGGAAAGCGATCGGGTTGGCGCCGATGTTCAGAACCGATGCGGTCGCACCGGGCGGCACACCCGGGGCATCGAACCCGAAGAACACGTTGTAGCTCGAGCCGCGGGACGCGAACGCCGACGGCGCGCCCGTGGCGTCGGTGCCGACGAGGATCGGCCGACCGCCCGCCCCGGCGGCGGCGCACTCGCACCCGTACGAGTTCATCGCATCCCAGAAGGCGATCTTGCGCACGGCGAAGACCTCGTTGACCAGCGGCGCCGGATACGCGAACAACGGCACCAGCGCCGCGGTCGTCAGCGGACAGGGCGGCGGACCGACCCCGCCGGCCCGGTACACGATGCTCGTCGATCGCGCACCCTGCGGGCTGAACGAGATGATCGAGCTGATCGCGACGAGCAGGTTGCCGAACGCGACGCCGGTCGCGAGTCCCGGCAACGTACCCGCGACGACCTCGAGGTCGGCGACCACGGGCGCGATGCCGGTCGGGTTGATCGGACCGAGCACCGTCGGGAAGCCCCCGCACGCGGCGTTCGAGGCGCCCAGCGGAGTGAGCGGCGGCGCGCCGCCGACGTGCACCGAACCCGTCAGGTCGGCCTCGACCGCCAGGCCGAGGAACGCACCGCCACCGACTCCGGTCAGAGCACCGCCCTGGGTCGGTGCGCTGAACGCGGCGGTGCCACCGGTGGTGGTCTGGCCGGCAATCAGGACGTTGCCGTTCGGGCCGCTGCCGATCGAGCTCCAGGCCGCGACGTTGAGCGGCAGGCCCGACAGCGGCACCAGCAGCGGATTGAACGTGGTGCCGTTCGGTGTTGCGGAGACGCGGTAGACCAGCGGGTTGGCGCTCTGGTCTTCGGCCAGCACGAGCACGCAACCGGTATCGGTACGATGCAGGTCGCGGATCACCACCGCGCTCGGCAGGCCGACGTTGAGCGTGATCGGGGCGAGCGTGTTGGCCCCAGGGACGAAACGCAGCACGTGGATCTCCGCGAACGGACCCGCGAGCGGACCGGTGCCGAGCACGACGATCGCGCCGTTCGGCACGGCGGCGGTCGACAGCCCGAGCGCGGCGATCGCGGTCACGCTCGCCGCCGGGATCGCGGGTGGCAGGCCCAGCACCGTGCGCGTCGCCGTCGGCACCGCCGGCGGAAACGCCAAGGCCTCGACGCTGCGCGTGGGACCCGCGAGCGGCCCCGCGTCGACGATCGTGAAGAGGGTCTGGCCACTCTGGCCGGCGACCGGGGATTGGAGAGCCGCCGCGGGGAGCAGGGCAGCGGCGAAGAGGGTTCGGAGGGTGTTCATGTGAGTTCGCGTTGTCTGGGAACACCTCGTCGGTGCGCGGTGTGCGGGCGACCTCACGCGCAATCGCGGGTAACGACTCTCCGCCACCTGGCTAGACTCGGAGTCCTGGCCGCGCATGGGCGGTTTTCTCGGATTCCGCGAGAGTTCGGGCGGCGCAAAGCACCACGGGGCACGCGGCGCGACAGCCGCCAACGAACCGAACCCGAACCCACTTCCGATGATGAAACCACGCTCGCTCGCCTGCCGCTTCGCCGTCCTGTCACCCCTGCTGTGGTCCGCCCTGGTGCCGGCGCAGGAGTTCGACGTGCAGGAGTCGAACTACGAGGTCCGCTTCACGATGCCCCTCGGCTGGGTGATCGTGGTCGGCCGCGTGTACTACGAGGCCTACGAAGAGACGCTGGACGTCAACAGCTTCTACGCCGGCGAGGCCCTCGAGGCACTGCGCGAGGAGACCTACGACGAAGCCAGCTTCCTCGCCGGCCTGAACAGCCTCGGCGAGTTCACCCTCGAGCACACCGGACCACTCACGATCGAGCCCTGGATCGTGCTCCGAGCGCTCGACGGTATCGATCAGGGCAACGTTCGTGAGGTCGCCCAGGAATGCACGGGCCCGTTGCAGCCCTGGGTCGGCGCGCCGGCGAACTGGCACCCCGAACACGCCGCGCTCCGGCTCGTGGACTGGGAAACCATCGCCAACGGCCGGGTCGAGGCGTTCGGCTCCGAAGCGCTGTTCCGGCACTTCGCGGCGCTGCAGCTCACGCACTTCCATGGCGCATCGATCGGACCGAACGATCCGACCGTAGATGCCGCCGCTCGCATGGCACGGCAGATCCCCGTCGGCTTCGAAGGCATCGCGATCTCGCTGACGAATCCCGGCTCGAGCGGACCGCTTCCCGCACTCACGATCAGCCGCACGCGCCGAGTGCGACTGACGCTGCCGCCACACCAGGAGCTGCCGACCGTGTTCGCGTTCGGGCCCGATCCCGCACAGCCGTTCTTCTACCCGATGACGCCGGCGCTGCCGTTCGTCGTGCAGCTCGCCGGCGAGGTCCCGGAGCCGTTCCGCGACGACGTCGAGGTGCTGTTCCCGTCGCACTACTTCCCGAACGGCGAGAGCGTGCACGCCGACGTGCTCTACGACTTCGCGACCGGCGCGAACGACCTGCTGCGCTGCATGGTGCCACCCGGCGCGCGCTATGGTCCGGCGTTCGCGACGCTCTACGGCAACCTCCTCCCGCTCGCGACGCCGGGTCCGGACGCCCCCGACCTGTGGTTCACCGCATGGCCGCTCTATCCGCCCGAGCTGCCGTCGACGATACCCGGCGGCCAGTGACCGCGACGATGTCGCCCGATCCGAACGACGACTCCAGGCTCGAGACGATACTCGTGCGCTGGTTCGAGACTCGCAATCGGGTCGGGGCTCCCAGTCTCGCAGCGCTGTGCGCCGAGGCCGATGCCACCGATCTGCTGCCGCGGGTCGAACGGTTGCTGGCGCACGACGCGGCACTGCTCGGCACCGACAGGGCGAACGACCGACGGAGCGATCGGGTCCTGGTGCAGCGCATCGGCGACTACCGCCTGCTGGCGAGGATCGGCAGTGGCGGCATGAGTGAGGTCTTCCTGGCGCGTCAGGAGAGTCTCGATCGCCATGTCGCGCTGAAGGTGCTCCGTCCGGAGCTCGTCGACGACCCGACCCGACGCCTGCGATTCCAGCGCGAAGCCGAGATCACTGCCGCGCTCGAACACCCCAACATCGTGCCGGTATACGAGATCGGCGAAGCCGACACGCACGTCTACCTCGCGATGCGACTGGTAGCCGG
>JAGQRB010000046.1 GCA_020425925.1 Planctomycetota bacterium | reverse complement strand
CGATGACTACGCCTGGCGCGAGACCGGGTTCTACCGCCTGCTCGACAGCGTCGATCCGGGACGCCGCGAGCTGCCGGCGCCGCGCACGGTGGCGATCGGCCCCGGCGAGCCGCCGCGCTGGCTGCTGCTCGAGCTGCTGCCGGCAGCCGTCGGACCGACCGAGGAGATCCTCGGCCAGGACCACGTCTTCGACCTGCTGCAGCAGCTCGCGAAGCTGCCGACCGATCGGCTCATCGGACGGCGCGGTTTCCCGGTCGCGCACTGGGATCCGGTGGCCTACCTCGACCGGGTGCGCACCATGTACGACGCGGTGCTGCTGATGGTCGGCGAGTCACGGTGGCGGCGGGTGCAGAGCTTCTTCGCCGAGGCGCTGCGTTGGACCGAGGCGCGCGAACACGTGCTGGTCCACGGCGAGTTCCTCGAAGAGAACATCGTGGTGACGGCGGACGGCGCCCCCCACCTCGTCGACTTCGAGAACATCGGGATCGGCAACCGCGACCACGACTTCGCGTGGTTCTGGATCCACAGCGCGCGGCGCGCCGAGTGGAAACACAAACTGCTGCAGCGCTGGTTCGGCGGCGCCGTCGGCGGCGACCGCATCCGGGCCGAGTGGGGCATGCGCAGCGCGATCGCCTACCTCGCGCTGCGACGGCTGAACTGGAGCTTCCTGACCCACGGCGACGAGGATCAGCGACAGGGCCAGAACCTCGCGCTGCTCGATGCCGCGCTCGAGGGTGGCGCCGAACTGTTCCCGGCCTGACCGGGCGCGTTTTCAATTCAGGGAAATTCCGGTCCCAGACGCCAGCATGTCGTGGCACCGAGGTGCCGCAATCCTGCGGCACCTGGCCCCTGCGCACGGCGGCGGCCCGGCGTGCAGCCCGCCAGCCAACGGGGATTGCGCACAACTGCGCAGAAAGACCGAGCGCTGGCACGCTCCTTGTAATGACGCGCGCATGACGACGCTCGACCGAACGCTCCCCGAACCCACCGACGAGGAGCTCGTCGTGGCACTGCAGAACGGGGAACGGGACGTCGCGCTGACCGCGCTCGAAGAGCGCTACGGCAAACGCATCCTGCACTTCGTGCAGGGCATGGTGCGCGACCAGCACCTCGCACAGGACGTCGCCCAGGAGGTGTTCGAGAAGCTGCTGGTCAAGAACGAGCTCTACCGTCCGGGCACGAACTTCCGGGCCTGGCTGTTCGAGATCGCGCGCAACCAGGCGCTGTCGGCGCTGCGCTCGCAGCGGCGGTTGCCGCGGCCCGCGAGCAGCCTGCAACCCGGCGATCACGACGACGACCTGCTCGCCGCGCTCGCGGCTCCGAGCGACGATCGCGCACTCGAGGTCGAGGAGTTCATGGCGGCGTTCCGCGCCGCGGTCGCCGATCTACCCGAACACTACCGCGAGGTGTTCGAGCTGTGCGTTCGGCGCGGCGTGCCCTACCAGGACGCCGGCCAGCGCCTCGGACTGCCGACCGGCACGGTCGCGATCCGGATCATGCGCGCCAGGAAGCGCCTGTTCGGCGCGCTGCAGAAGCACCTCGGCCGCCTGCGCCGGCCGCCCGCCTGCTTCCAGTGACCGGTCGCCCGCCGGCTCAGACCGCGACGCCGAGCTCCTGCAGCGCCTGATCCATCAGGCTCTCCCAACCGCGGTTGGCCGCCGGACTCGCCGGACTCGGGTGCGGGATCCGGCCGAAGCCGAGGCCGCCAGCGGCCTCCTGCACCAGCACCTTGCGCGCGCGCTCCTCGGCGAACGCGCCGACCCCGATCACGAGCTGCGGCCGCAGCTCGGCGACGACCCGCCGCAGCAGTCGATCGCAGAGCGCGAACAGCGGCGCGGTCCGCGCCTTCGGCAGCTTGTCGGGCGTGAGGTTGGCGCCCGACGCGCCGACGAACGCGAGCGGGCAGTAGTTGTGCACGAAGAAGTGGCGGAAGAACCGGTTCGGTGTCACGAACCGCGCCGCCGCCCAGCCCCACAGCCGCTTGCCGCTGACCTCGCTGCGCCGGCAGGCCAGGCCCTCGACCGGGCGCTTCTCGTGCGTCCGCCGCGGCTGCCGCACCTCGCCACGCAGCCCGAGCCAGCTGCGCACCGCCTCGACCTCGCCGAACGGCACGCCGGTCTGCACCATGCCGAACGGTCCCGGGTTCATGCCGACGAGCAGGTAGCGCTTCGGTCCGCGACCGTAGCGCTCGAGCCACTGCCGGTGCAGGTCCCAGGCGTAGTCGAGCGGGTTGTAGATGCACGCGACGGGGTCATCGAACTCGAGCTCGGCGAGCTCGGGCACCACGTCGCGTGTGACGTCGACGAGTGGCGGCATGACGCCACGATTACTCGTCGCGGAAGCCGAGCGCGACCAACAAGCAGGATCCGTCGTCGATCACCTCGACGCCGGCGGCGCGGGCCCGGGCACTGGCGGCCGGATCCTCGGCACCGGGCTGGAACCAGAGGTGCTGCACGCCGGCGGCGATCGCGTCGTCGACGATCCGGGTCGCCGCGGTCGGCGGCGCCACGACCGACGCGGCGCGCGGGCCGTCGGCTACCGCCAGCGCGAGCGAGCCGACGCAGG
>JAGQRB010000471.1 GCA_020425925.1 Planctomycetota bacterium | reverse complement strand
GTCGCGGGTTCGCCGGCGCGCTCGCCGAACAGGTCACCGCCGGCGTCGAACGCGTCGAGCAGGTAACGCGCGGCGCGTCCGGCCGCGGCGTGCACCGGACTCTGCGCCGGCAACTGCGCGGCGGCGGCCAGGAGCCCGGCGGCCATCGCGGCCTGGCCGCGTAGATCGGCGGCGGGCCCGGCGGGCGCACCGGTGAAGATCTCGACGGCGTCGTACGCCGCGCCCTCGGGATCGACCTGATGCCGGCTCGCAAAACCCACGATCGCGTCGAAGTACTGCATCGCGGTCCGACCGGCGAGTTCTTCGTCGGGCCGCCGGCGCACGAACGCGGCGAGACCGCGCAGCGTGCGTCCGGTCGCGGTCGCGGTCGCGAGCCCCGACGGCGTGAAGTCGGCGGGGCCGTTGGCCTCGACGCGATGGTGCAGCGCGCCGGTCGCCGCGTCGAAGTGCAGCGCCGCGAGGTTGCGGAACGACACCACCGCGAGGTCGTCGCCGGGCTGCGGCGGCGCCGGTGGCTCGGGCGAGCTCTCGACTGCGCCCTCGTCGATCCAACGATCGATCAGCTCGATCTCGGGGGCGAGCAGTTGGCCGCCGAGCGGCATCTGGGTGAACGGGAACGGCGCGTTGGTGACGATCTGGTGCAGCAGGCTCGCCTCGTGGTCGCCGGGCACGACGATCTGCAGGTTGAGCGACTCGGCGGTGAAGCCCGGGGTGCGCATCTCCTCGTAGCTGCGGATCGAGTAGCCGCCGAACTGCTCGTCGTAGTGGCACTCGCCGCAGTGAAAGCGCAGGAACCCGCGCATCTCGCTGTCCCACGACAGCACCGGGATCACCGGCTCGCTCGGCGGCGGCGCGAACGGGCGGAACCGGAAGAGCCCCGGCAGCGCCGGGCCGGCGGTCGGATCACCGAGTTCGGACAGCTCGACGCCGGCGCGCAGCATCGCGCCGAGCGCGGCGAGGTCGCTTGCGCCTTCGAGCGGCGCGTAGCCGGCGGGCGCGCCTGCGACCGCCGGATCGAGATCGACAGCGAACTCGGCCGGCAGCCAGCGCGGCGCCGTGAGCGGGTCGTACTCGGCCGGCGCGACCAGCGCGCCGAGCGGTCCTCCGGCGGTGAAGACGCCGCTGAACAGCGCGTCCTCGGCGGCGAGCGCCTGCTGCACGGCGAGCAGTCCGAGTGCGCCGGCGGCGGCGTCGCGGCCGTAGTAGGTTCGCCGCAGCTCGCCGAGCAGTCGCCGCGCGACCGTGATCCGGAGCTCGAGGAAACGCGCGACGTCGGCGAGCCGGACGCCTTGTTGCCCGAGATCGAGCGTCGCCCAGCTGGTGTTGTCGGCCGGCGTCAAGGCGGCGGCGAGCTCGGCGCTGCGGCTCTGCCACGGCAGCACCGGCACGGTCTCGAGGCCGGGGGGCGCCGCGCCCGCGAACGCGAGCACGCGTTCGGCTTCGGCGCGCAGGGTCTCGTCGAGGTTGCCGCTGCGGCCGTTGCTGTCGGGCGGCGCCGTCGTTGCACCCGCGAGCCGGCGCACCAGCGCCGAACCGACGAGGTTCGGACCGCCGGCGGCACCGAGCACGGTGCTTCGGACGTGGTCGAGCGCGAGCGCGTCGAGCGCCGCCGCGACGTCGGGGTCGCTGACCGGCCGTTGTTCCTGATGCCACTGTGCGCGGCCGGGGTCGCCGGTGCCGGCGAGCAGCAGCTCGGCCGCGAGCCCGTCGCTGCCGCCGTCGACGACGGTCGAGGCGATGGTCGGTGTGATCGCGTCGGGCGTGACCGCGGGCGTGGAGCCCGAGCCGCTGCACGCTGCGGTCGCGAAGGCAGCGGCGACGACGGCGCTGCCGACGAGCAGGTTGGCGAGGGGGAGGCGAGTGGTCACGGCCGGGATTGTAGAGCGCGCGGAGGCCGCGCTGGGTGGTGCCCGCCGCCAGGGGTCGCGCCGAACGTGCGACGGGGGAGCAAGGATCGTGCCCTTCCCGATCCTCGCGCGAACGGTTCGGATTCCTGACGGCGCGAACAGCATACGTTTGGATTCCGCACAGTGGGTGCGGTCTCGAGAGCGTCGGTCGAAATCGACGTACCAGCGACGTCACCGATCAGATGGCGCCGGTCTGGCGGCGCGTCGGCGTCGATGCGGTGTCTCTCGGAGCGTTCGTCCCGAGTCATCGCGCGGCGCATTGCGGCGTGCCGCGACCGTGAGCGGGTTCGCGCGCGCTGCGGGTCGACCCGCTCACGTGACAGACCCTACGCGGATCAGTCCCTCGCTTCGAAAGCACCCAAGGACCGGTCGAGATCCCGTCCGTTGCACGTGAAGCGCGATTCGATCGGCAAGTGCTCGGGCCGCACCGCACGGACTTCGTACTCCCCCGGCGGCATCCAGAACTCGACCGTGGGGTCGCGAAGGCGCTCCGTCAGTCGTCGTGTCTGATCGTCGGCGAGTCGTCCGCGGATCTGCAGACGCCACGACGTTCCCGGATTCTCCACCTGCAACCGGACGCGGCTCACGGTCCACGGCAGGCGGCCCTGGAACGACGTTTCACGACCGGCCTGAACCGACACGGATCGCGCGGTCAGGCCGTGGCGAAGGAACTCGTCCTCGATCGAGACCTCGTAGCTGCCAGCGACCAACCGAACGACTTCCCCGGTGCGACCGCGCCCGCCCCAGTCGATGGCGCTCGGCGATAGCTCGCCCGCCGCCATCTCGTTCCTCAGGTGAGCCGTGGAACCGCGACCGAACGTCAGGCTACATCCCACACCTCGTCCGGTCGGATCGGTGATCTGCGGCTTGACGGACCCCAGCGGGAAGGCGATGGGCTCGGCGGTGTGTCGCACGACGTAGTCGCTCGTCGAGACCGGGCGAAGCCTCAGCGGTATTCGGACCGGGCCCGATCGGCTCAACAGGGCGTAGAAGAAGAAGGATCGATCGTGGTCAGGCATCTTCGGGACCCCGCACAGTTCAAACGCCTTACCGGGCAGGTGCATCAACATCGGGTCGCGCCCCAGAACATGCTCGATCTCCTCGCCACCGAAGCGAAACCCGTTCGGGTAGAGGAAGCTGCAGGACAGCATCTGCTCGTCGTCGAACTCGATGCGGCACCCGAGGAGAGGTGCCATCGTCAACACGAGCGATCGATTCGGCACTGGCACGGTCGCCGCGAGACTGCCGCCGTTGATCGCGGTTGCCATCATGGCAGGGTGCCGCACCTTGACGCAGTACGAAGCCGGCACGAGTCCGCCGATCTCGAAGTGCCCATCGGGGTCCGATGTCCCCGCGAAGATCGCGTCGGCAGTGGGGGGAGAGCCCGCCGTGAGTCCGATCCGCGGGCGCGACATGAAGTGCTGGCGCGACATCTGGATGGTGGCGCCAGCGACTGGTTGGCCTGCGAGATCGATCACCACCCCTGCCGCCGTGACGCCGCGTTGCAGGACGACACGGTCTTCGCCGTGCCATTCGGTCGGCGCAAAGCCGGCATGAAATACGAAGGCGCCATCCGGCAACCGCGTGACGAGCGAGTCCGGAATCTCCAGGAACCCGTCCGCGTTCGAACCCGTTTCGATCGAGGGAGCGGCCGAGAAGCGCCTGTCTCCGATCACACCGTGCACGTGTGCGCCTTCGACCGGCGAACCGTCGGGCGCAAGAACGAGCAGTGAGCCGGGGCGCGCCGGTGGGAGTACGGACTCACGAACGACCTCCGTCGAGGTGTCGAGCATCGACGGGCCATCGGGCGCGGCCGCCGGGTCATGCCAACGAGGTGCAGGGTCTTCCGGAGTCCCTGCCCAAGGGGAGAGCATCCACGCCAGTAGCAAGAGCAGTGCCAGCAGGAAGACGATCCCCGCGGTGCGCTCGACCGACCTCGGCGGTTGGGTAGTCACAGGCAGGATCCCGCTCGGGACTCACCCGAGTCGCCGCCGACTCTACCCGCTCACAGCAACGCCCGCACGTCGACCGCGACCGCGCCGGTGTCGTAGGCGAACAGCGGGTTGACCTCGAGCTCGACGACCTCGGGGTTCGACGCCGCGCAGCGCGCGACCGCCATGATCGTGTCGACCACGGCCTCCTTGTCGACCGCGGGTGCGCCGCGGTGGCCGCGCAGCAGGCGCGCGCCGCGCAGTTCGGACAACATGCGGCGGGCGTCGGCGCGCTGGATCGGCAGCAGGCGCAGCGTGATGTCGTTGAGCACCTCGACCGCGGTACCGCCGAGCCCGACGACGAGCACGCCGCCGTAGTGCGGGTCCTTCTTGTAGCCGATCAGCAGCTCGACCACCGGCTTCGGCAGCGACGGCACGACCAGCACGCCCTTCAGATCGGGCACCGTGCCGCGCTTCTGGCAATAGGTCCGCACGCTGTCACAGATCGCATCGAACGCGGTGCCGGCGTCGGCGGGGTCGACACCGACGCGCACACCGCCGGCCTCGGTCTTGTGCAGCACGCCGCCGGCGACACACTTCAGCGCCACCGCGCCGCCGATCGCCTGCGCCGCCGCGATCGCGGCGTCGCGCTCGTTGCACAGCGTGCCCTGCACGACCACGACGCCGTAGCCGGCGACGAGGTCGCGCGCTTCGGTCTCGAGCAGCA
>JAGQRB010000470.1 GCA_020425925.1 Planctomycetota bacterium | reverse complement strand
TCGCGATCGACGAGGCCCGGCCGGGCCCCGGCGCGCTGACGGTGCCGGTCCCGAGCCTGGTGCCGGGTGGCGCGATCACCACCGCGCTCGGCCCCGGCTGTGGTTCGCCGGCGCCGGCGCTGGCCGCGAACGGCGCGCCGACGCTGCCGAACCCGGCGTTCGCGCTGGATCTCACCGCCGCGCCGTCGGCGTCGCTGCTGTTGTTCGTCGCGCCGACCGGGGCGAGCGTGGCCCTGGCGCCGGGTTGTCTGCAGCATGTCGCCAATCAGGGCCTCGTCACGCTCGGTTTCCTGGTGGCCGACGGCAGCGGTACCGCGACCACGCCGTTCCCTTTGCCCGCGAACCTCGCGCTCGAGGGGCTGACGCTGCACTGGCAGGGCGCCGAGTTCGTGACCGGCGGACCGGTGTTCGCGAACTTCGCACTGACCAACGGCATCGCGACGCGGCTGGCGTGCCGGTAGGCGGCGGCGCTCAGCGCACCTGCAGCACCGCGACCTTGAGATAGCGCGTCTCCGGACACTCGAGCGCGACCGGATGGTCGGCGCCGGCACCGCGCAGCCACAGCACCCGCACGTCGCGTCGCGCCAGCGCGGCCGCTCCGGTCAGCATGCGCACGAAGCGCTCCTCGCTGACGCTGCCGGAGCACGAGCACGTCACCACGAGTCCGCCGCGCGCGACCTTCTCGAAGCCGAGACGGTTGAGGTCGGCGTAGCGCCGCAGGCCGTCCTCGAGCTGTTCCTTGTTGGCGACCCACTTCGGCGGGTCGAGGACGATCAGATCGTGCGCACCGGGCTCCGCGTCGCGCAGCAGGTCGAACGCATCGCCGTGGCGTGCGTCGACCGGCAGGCGGTTCTGCTTCGCATTGCGCGCAGTGGCGGCGACCATCGCCTCGTCGAGGTCGGCGGCGAGCACCTTGGCGGCGGAGCCCTTCGCGGCGTTGAGCGCGAATCCACCGCTGTTGCAGCACAGATCGAGCACGGCGCGACCCCTGGCGAGCTCGCGCACCAACAGGCGGTTGTCGCGCTGATCGGCGAAGAAGCCGGTCTTGTGGCCGGCACCGGCCTCGACCGCGTAGCTGATGCCGTGCTCCTTCACGGTCGTGCGCACCGGCGCGCTGCGCGGCAGCGGCTCCATGCCCTCGCGCGCGGCCCACTCGCTGTCCTGTAGCAGCACGAGCCGCACGCCCGGGTAGTGCGCCAGCAGGCGTTCGCCGACCGGCTCGAGCTGCTTGCGCATGCCGAGCGATGCGACCTGCGCCACGATCGCGTCGCCGAGCTTGTCGATCACGAGCCCCGGGAACCCGTCGCCTTCGGCATGCACCAGTCGGAATGCATCGGTTCGCGCGGGCAGTCCGAGCACGCGCTCGCGCAGCAACAGTGCGCGCCGCAGGGCTTCACGGAAGTGCGCCTCGACGTCGGCTACCGCAGTGTCGGCGAACAGACGCAGCGCGAGCTCGGCACGCGGGTTGTAGAACCCGCTGCCGACCAGTCGGCCCTCGCGGTCGCGCACGCGCACCGCGCTGCCCGCCGGCAGCGGGCTCGCCGGCTTCTGGATCATCTTGCGGTAGAACCACGGGTGGCGGCCGGTGGCCTTCACCTTCAACCGCACTTCGGGCAGCGCCGGCATCGGCAGCGGCGCTCAGCGCCCGGCCTTGAACGGCGGCGGCGGCGCGGTCGGCCGCGGGCGCGGATCGTCGGCGAGCTGCGCCAGCAGGATCTCGACGCCCTTCTCGAGCTGCGGATCGCGGCCGGCGAGCAGCGACGCGACGTCGTTCTCGACGACGATGTCGGGGTCGACGCCATGGCCCTCGATGGTCCACTCGGTTCCGGGCTCGGTGTTGCCGAACTCGGGCACGTTGACCGTGCCGCCGTCGAGCAGCGGGCCGCGGCTCGTGATGCCGATGATCCCACCCCACGAACGTTTGCCGACCAGCTTGCCGAGTCCGGCGCGCCGGAACATCGCCGGGAAGATGTCGCCGTCGCTCGCCGAGTACTCGTTGAGCAGGCACACCAGGTGGCCGTGGAACAGTGCGCTCGGATACGGCGAGTAGCCGCTGGTGCGACCGAAGGTGCACATCAGGAGCTTCCGCGCCAGCCGGTTCAGCACCATCTGCGAGACGTTGCCGCCGCCGTTGCCGCGGTCGTCGATCACCAGCGCGTCCTTGTCGCGCTGCGGGTAGTACTGGCGGATGAACTCGGCGATGCCGTCGCTGCCCATGTCGGGCAGATGGATGTAGCCGATGCGGTTGCCGCTGGCCGCGAGCACGCGCTCGCGGTTGCCCTCGACCCAGGCGAGGTAGTGCAGCTTGCGTTCGCTGTCGATGCCGTCGAAGACCACCGCGCGCGCGCCGTCGACGAGCGGGCGATCGTTGACCAGCAGCGTGACGCGGCGGCCGGCCTTGCCGCGCAGCAGGCGGTAGAGGTTGGTCTCGGCCGTGACCTCCTCGCCATCGATCGCGATCACGAAGTCGCGCTCGCGCAGGTCGACGCCGACCGCCGTCGCCGGCGAACGGTAGACCGGATCGTCGTTGTGGCCGCGCAGGATCCGCGCGATGCGATAGCCGCCGGTGGCCGCGTCGTACTCGAAGCGCAGGCCCGGCAACGCCGACCGCGGTCGCGTCGGTGCGCCGAGGTCGCCGCCGGAGACGTAGGCATGGCCGACGTTGAGCTCGGCGACCATCTCGCCGAGTACGTAGTTGAGGTCGCTGCGGTGCCGCACGTGCGCGACCAACGGCAGGTAGCGCTCGCGCAGCGCCTCCCAGTCGTTGCCGTGCATGTTCGCGACGTAGAAGAAGTCGCGATAGCGGCGCCAGACCTCCTGGAAGATCTGCCAGTACTCGTCGGCCGGTACCTTCTCGACCTGCAGTCCGGCGAGGTCGAGCTTCTTGCCGGCCTTGATGGCGTCCTTCTTGCCGGCCTCGACGACGGTCAGGGTGCGACCCTGCCGCACCAGCACGAACTTGCCGTCGGGTGCGATCGAGTAACCCGACAGTTCGCCGGCGAGCTCCTCGAGCTTGCGGTCTTTCTGGCCGAAGAACTGCAGCGTCATCGGGCGGTCGGGCGCGCGGCCGTAGAACGACCCGCCGCGCACCGCGACCGTGAGCCCGCCGTCGACGACGCCGAGCGCGGCGTAGTTGTCGAACGGCACCGGCAGCGCCTCGACCCGGTCGGCGAGACCGTCGAAGTCGATCGCGATCGGTCCGTCGAACTGCGGCGCTGCCGCTGGCTCGCTCGCCGCCGCCACCGCCTCGTCGCTCTGCGGCGGCAGCCACGGCCCGACGTCCGGGCGCAGCGCCAGCGCATAGATGCCGTAGGCGCGGTCGACCTGGAAATCCCATTCGTAGGCGCCCGGCAGTCGCGGTTGAAACCCGCGCAGGCCGAGGAAGAACAGCCGTTCGCCGCGCGCGTCGAAGGCCGGCGAGCTGTCGTTGGCCAGCGGCCGCGACACCCGGTGCAGGGCGTGATCGGCGCGCGACCAGATCACGATGCCGGGCAGGTCATTGGCGCGCGTCAGCGTGAACGCGAGGTGGCCGGAACACGGCGACCAGACGTAGTCGCGACACTGCCCCTTGGGCTCGTCGGCGACGACCGTCAGCGCGCCGGACGCGACCTCGACCACCCGCACCACACCGTCCTTGTCACCGAACGCGATCCACTTGCCGTCGGGCGACCACTCGGGGGCGTAGAGCATGCCCGTGAGCCCCTTGGTGAGCTGGCGCGGCGGTGCGCTGCGGCGGTGGTCGACCAACCAGATCTGTTCCTCGCCGCTGGCGTCCGCGACATAGGCGATGGTCTCGCCGTCGGGCGAGAACGCCGGATGCTTCTCGTGCACGCCGGGCGTGCGCGTCAGGTTGCGGACGTCGCCGTGCTCGCGCGGCACGGTCAGCAGCTCGCCGCGGGCGGCAATCGCGGTGCGGCCGCCGCCCGGCGACAGCGCGATCGACTCGATCTCGCCGCCGGCGTCGACCGTCGTCGGGCGCGTCAGCAGTCCCTCGTCGGGCACGCGGATCGGGATCGGCGTCTCGACCCGGCTCTCGCAGTCGAACCAGAACAGCTCGCCGCCCTTCTCGTAGACGATGCGCTGTTCGTTCGGCCCGCCGCTGCTCGGCCAGCGCACGTCCCAGGTCGTACTCGAGGTCTCCTGGTTCGCCGTCTTGCTGCGCAGGTCGTAGGACCAGAGGTTCAGCGTGCCGCTGCGATCGCTGGCGAACCAGATGCGCTCACCGATCCACATCGGGTCGCGATCCGAGCGCGGGTGGTCGGTGATGTTCTCGGCCCGCTTCGACGCCGGATCGAAGATGAAGAGGTCCTGGGCCCAGCCGCCCTCGTAACGCTTCCAGGTGCGGAAGTCGCGGAACAGCGGCGAGTAGACCAGCCGTTCGCCGTCGGGGGAGAACTCGCCCGCGCCCGCGGTCGGCATCGGCAGCGCGACCGGCAGCGCACCGCGCGTGCGCGCCGTGCTCGGCAGCCCGACCAGGTAGAGCCGGCCGGCGGCCGTGGTCCAGGCGTCGCGCAGGCTGCGGAACAGCACAGCGGTGCCGTCCGGCGACCAGCCGTAGACCTGGTTGTCGTAGCCCCAGCGATCGGGCAGCGGCCCGTTCGCCGGATAGAAGGTCAGCTGGCGTGGTTCGCCGCCCTCGGCCGGCACGACGAAGACCTGCTCGTCGCCGTCGATCTGGCCGGTGAACGCCAACCAGCGTCCATCGGGCGAGAACTTCGCGAAGACCTCGAGACCGGGAGCCGACGTAACCCGCACGGCGGTGCCGCCGGCGAGCGGCGCGCGCCAGAGGTCGCCGCCGTAGGTGAACACGACGTGCTCGCCGAAGAGATCGGGGAAGCGCAGCAACCTGGTCTGGGTCGCGAGCGGCGCGTTCGCGGCGACCGCCAACAGCGCGGCGAGAACGGGGCGCGGGGAATGCCTCATCGCTGGCACTCAACGCCGCCGCGCGAGTCGACGCAAGCCCCCGATACTGAACCCTCGAGTGTTGGTTTTGGGGTTCGGTGTAACCGCGGAGTGGCAGCGGAGCACAGGCGGTTCGAGCGGGGCGGAGTTCCGGCCCCGCGCCGAGGTGCACCATGGACTTCCGACCACC
>JAGQRB010000469.1 GCA_020425925.1 Planctomycetota bacterium | reverse complement strand
GGCGTCACGCCGCAGGACATCCTCGACTTCGAGCTGCAGGACGCGACCCACAAGCTCAAGGAGGTCGACATCAAGCGCGCCAAGGACGCGCTCAAGAACGACCCGTTCTTCAAGGCCCACAAAGAGTGGCAGAAGGCGATCGAGCAGATGCTCAAGATGGGCGTCCGCGCCGAGCAGCAGGCGCTCGCGAAGTGGGGACTCAACTTCGTGATCGACGAGTACCTGCCGCGCAAGCTCGCGGAGCCGGCGAAGTTCCTGCCCTGACGCGCGGCGGCGGCGTCCTGCTACTGCATCTGGACGACGACCTTCTGGCTCGCGACGTAGTGGTCGGCGCCATCGAGTGACAGGGTCTGCACGCGCACGTCGATGCCGGCCAGGCCCGGCGGCATCGGGAACGCCACCGTCCAGTCGCCGCTGGCGTCGAAACCGCCGGAGAACACGATCGCCGGCGGCGAGAACCGCAGCGCCAGCAGCCGGTCACCGACCAGCAGCGCGGGCTTGCCGGGCACGCCGCCGCTGGTGTCCACCACGAGCGTCTGCCCGGCCGTGACCGGGTTCGGTGCGATCTGCAGTTGCAGCGTCGCCGGCAACACGGTGTAGATCCGGCCGCCGACGCCGACCTGCAGCGCCTTGCCGTCGGGCCGGAATGCCATCGCGCCACCGGCAGCGCTCGCCGGCGCGATGTCGTCGACCACGCGTTCGACCATGCCGGCCGGGTCGACCCGCAGCAGGTCGATGTTGCTGCCGTCCTGGGCCAGGAAGTACAGCTGGTCGCCCCACAGCGGTCCACTCGCGGCCGCCAAGGCGAACGCGGAGTAGCCGTTCACGAACGGCGTCAGCGTCGCCGCCGGATCGACCCGCCAGATCTTGCTGCTGGTGCGGTCGGAGACGAACAGATCGCCGCCGAACGCGGCGGAACCGAACGCCAGATGGTGCGGTGCGGTCGAGATCGTCCACTGCGCCGGGTCGATCAGGAACGTGGTCGCGGTGCCGGCGGCGTCGACGCGGTAGAGCACCGGCGGGTTCGGGCTAGCGCCCTCGAAGTCCATGACGTAGAGGTAGTCGCCGAAGGCGCCGCCCGGGCCGAGCGCCACGCCGCCGGGATCCCCGACCGAGCTGAACGCCGGGTTGCCGCTCGCGAGCGCCGTGAACGCGCCGCTGACCGGGTCGATTCGCAGCACGCGACCGTCGCAGCACGCCGAGCTGATCTCGGTGTTCCAATCGGCCAGCACGAGGTCGGTGCCGACCAGCGACCGGCCGTCACCGAACAGCAGCTGACCCGGCGCCGACAGCGGCAGGCCGCTCAGCACGGTGCGCTGCGCGCCGGTCCGGAGGTCGGTCTCGGTCAGGGTGTTCGAGCTGTCGGCGGTATAGACCAGGCCCGAACCGGCGACGGCGAGGCCATGGATCGAGCCGCCGACCTGGGCCGACGGGAGGAAGAGGAACTCCCCGGTGCGATCGACGATCTGGGCCAAGGCGTCGATGGCGGAGAACGGGATCGCGAGGACGGTCAGGGCGAGCGCGTGCGGAATGTTCATGATCGCTCCCTTGAGTGCCGCGGCGGGGTCCGGGTCATCGCCGCACCGCCGCATTTTGCGCCCCGGGGCGGCGATCTCGGTCGGCCGGGGCCCACAAAACCGAAACAGACCGGCCGCCGCGGACAGGAACGGGCACACCCTCCGATCCCCGGTTCCACGACCACGAATCATGGCTACGCCTTCCCGCCGTTCGGCACCGCTCGGCGCCACACTCCTCTTCACCCTGCTGTCCGTCGCACACGCACCCGCCCAGGACAACGTGCTGGTCTACGGCAACAGCATCGTGTTCGCGCCCACGGTCGGCTACTTCCGCGACCTCGTCACCCAGACCGGCGCGCCGCAGCCCAACGTCGTGACCTTCATCCAGTCCGACAAGAAGACCTCGAACTACGTCAACCAGATCGGCCTGATCACGTCGTCGCTGCCGGCCGGGCAGACCTGGCGGGCAGTCGTCGTCGAGGGCGGCACGGTCGAGAACGTGCCCGGCTTCGGTGACCCGACCGCGTTCCAGAACAACATGTTGACGCTCGCGAACGCGTTCTTCGCGCACAGTCCCAACGGTCTGTTCCTCGGGCACGAGACCGGAGCCGATCATCCGAACAGCAGCAACTACCCGACCGTCGCGCCCGATCCCGCCACCTGGCTGGCCTGGTCGCACGACGGCTACGCGACGGCGGCGGCTGCAATCACCGCGGCGCATCCGACCAACCCGCCCGCGCGCATTGCCGAACAGGGCACCTGCTACGCCGCCACGGCCGGCTATCCGGCGCTGCTCTACAGCAGCGACTTCCACCACCCCAGCACCTCGGGCAAGGTGCTGATCGCGATGCTCTGGTACGTCGCGATCTACGGCGGCCGCATCGAGGACATCGCGGTCGACTTCGGCTCGTCGACGCCGCTCGTCAACCGGCTGCTCGGCGACGGCATCGGCGAGGCGGAGTGGCTCGAGCTCGTCGGCTTCGCCGATCGCTCGCAACCCGCGGCGGCGCGGCCCTATCCGGGCTCGGACGGCGATTTCCAGCTGCGCGCCTGCGTCGACTCGACGATCGTGAACCTCGTCACCCACCAGACCGCGACTTCCGGCAGCACGCTGCGCATCCAGCCGTTCTCGCCGCTCGGCGCGACGCAGAACGAGCCGGCAGCAGTCTACGCCGACCTCGCGATCACCGGGCAGATGCCGAGCGGCGGCACCCCGCCCGAACTCTGGCTCGACGCCGGGCAGATGCGACTCCTGCTGCAGGTCACCGACCTCAGCGGCAGTCCGGTCGACGTCGCGATCCCGTCGGGCCTCACCGGCTACACGATGTGGATCCAGGCGATCAGCCGCGGCCCGGTCGGCGGCAGCACGACCTACAGCGACGCGCAGCTGGTCACGATCCAGTAGGCCGACCGCGCGGCCGGACGGCGGGGTATCCTCACCCCGACCAATGTTCGCCCGCCTGCCCTTGCTCCTCGCCGCCGCCTGCGCCGCCGCCCCGGCGCAGTATCCACCCGGCCTCGTGCTGCCGCCGCGTTCACCGAACGCGCTGACCGGCTCGCAGCTGCGCCCGCAGCTGTCGTCCCTGTCGCTGACCGAACGCGAGGTCGCGCTCTGGCACGAGTTCGCCGCCGGCAACGTGCCCGACTTCCTGCGCACGCTGGTAGAGGTCACGACGCAGGCCGTGATCCAGGGACAAACGCGCCAGGCGCGGTTCTGGTGCACGCGCGACTATCTCGGGCTCGGCCGCGACGACGACTGGTTCCGCATGCCGATGACGCCGACGCTGGCGCAGGAGCTCGCCGATCGGCTCGACTGCGTGCTGCCGACGCGCAAGATGGTGAACACGATCTGGGCGCACGCGCCGGTCAAGCTGGCGCCGTTCCCGTACAGCCCGTCGGTCTACAACATCCTCTCGCTCGACCTCTTCCACCAGCACCACCTGCAGATCGAGACGCAGCGCGGCGGCGTGTCGCAGACCCTGCTGGTCGCCGGCATCAAGAAGGACGTCGTCGCCTCGGCGCTGATCGCCGCCGTCGCCGGTCGCGTCTGCATCTACGGCTGGCACTACCAGAACGGCACGCCGATCCAGCCGCTCTACAACGGCCACACCTTCCCCCACGTCGACTACAGCCACGGCATCCGCCTGGTCGCGCGCACGATGGAGATCGACGGCGTGCCGACGACGGTCGACAG
>JAGQRB010000468.1 GCA_020425925.1 Planctomycetota bacterium | reverse complement strand
CGGGCTCGTGCGAGCTGTGGCCGGCGTCCTCGATGATGACGAGGCTCGACTCCGGCCAGCGCTCGTGCAGATCGACGGCGCTCTTGACCGGGCAGACGATGTCGTAGCGCCCGTGCACCAGGAAGCCCGGGATGTGGCGGACGCGCTCGACGTCGCGGAGCAGCCGGTCATCGGGATCGAAACGCACGTTGCGGAAGTAGTGCGCCTCGAGCCGCGCGACGGCCCACGCGACGTCGGGCTCCTCGAAGTGCGACAGGAACTCCGGGTTCGGCAGCAGCGTGCAGCTGCTGACCTCGTAGCGCGCCCACTCGGCCGCGGCTGCGAGCGCGAGCTCGCGGTCGTCGGAATGGAACAGCCGCCAGTAGCCCTCGAGCAGGTCGCCCTGCTGCTCGGCCGGCACGCGCGCCGCGAACGCCGACCAGCGCTCGGGCTGGATCAGGCGCATGCCGTAGAGCCACCAGTCGATCTCCTCCTGCCGCACCAGCCAGATGCCGCGCAGCGTGAGGCTCTTCACCGGCGCCGGGAATGCCTCGGCATAGGCCAGCGCGAGCGTGCTGCCCCACGAGCCGCCGAACACATGCCAGCGCTCGATGCCGAGATGCTCGCGCAGGCGCTCGATGTCGGCGACGAGGTCGGCGGTGGTGTTGCCGTCGAGCTCGCCGATCGGCCGTGAACGGCCGCAGCCGCGCTGGTCGAACAGCACGATCTGGAAGTGCTCGGGGTCGAAGAAGCGCCGGTCGGTCGGGGTGGCGCCCGCTCCGGGTCCGCCGTGCACGAACAGGATCGGCTCGCCGTCGGGCTTGCCGCAACGCTCCCAGTAGAGCACGTGCGGCGGATCGACCGCGAGCTCACCGTGCGCGAACGGCTCGATCGCGGGATAGAAGTGCGCGTTGGCCACGCGGCGAACGTATCCGAGGCCGGCGACAACGGGTAGAAGCAGGCGGTGAGCACGCACATCGTCGTCCTGACCGGCGCCGGCATCTCGGCCGACTCGGGCGTGCGCACGTTCCGCGATGCCGGCGGCCTGTGGGAAGGCCATCGCCCCGAGGACGTCGCGACGCCCGAAGCGTGGGCGCGCGACCCCGCGACGGTGTGGCGCTTCTACCAGCAGCGCCGCGCGCAGCTGTGCACCGTCGAACCGAACGCGGCGCACCGCGCCCTCGCCGAGTTCGAGCGGACCGTCGCGGCGGCCGGCCGGCGACTGACGTTCGTGACCCAGAACGTCGACGATCTGCACGAGCGCGCCGGCAGCGCGCCGCTGCACATGCACGGCGAGCTCGCGGTGTTGCGCTGCGAGCGCTGCGGCGCGACGCGCCGCGATCTCGACGCACTCGACGCGGCGACGTTCCTGGCGTGCAGGGGCTGCGGCCACGCCCGACTGCGGCCGGACGTCGTCTGGTTCGGCGAGGTGCCCTACCACCTCGACGTCATCGAAGCCGCGCTGCGCGACTGCACGCACTTCCTCGCGATCGGCACCAGCGGGGCGGTCTGGCCCGCGGCCGGCATGCTGCACGCGGCGCGCGCGATCGGCGCGCGCACGCTGGTGCAGGCGCTCGATCCGCCCGACAACCTCGCCGCCGGCGACCGCTTCGTCCGAGGTCGCGCTGCTGCCGAGGTGCCCGGCATGCTCGCCGAGCTCGCGCGCGAGTTCGGACCGTGACGTCATCGCAGCTGCACGTGGCCGTGTCGGGCTGGCTGCTCGGCCAACCCTCGGGCGCGAACCGTCGGCTGCTCGCGGTCGTCGAACACGCCGCCGCGCTGCTCGAACCGGGCGAGCGCATCACCGTGCTCTACGGCCGCGCCGCCGGCCACCGGCCGCCGGCCGACAGCGAAGGGGTGCGCTGGCACGCGGTGCCGATCGCGGCGAGCCCGACGCTGCGCCGGGTGTTCGGCGAACGGCGACACCTCGCAGCGACGCTCGCCGCGATCGGCGCCAACGTGCTCGACCACGGCTTCCTGCCGCTGCCGCGGACCGGCGTGAAGACCTGCCTGCTGCTGCACGACCTGCGCG
>JAGQRB010000467.1 GCA_020425925.1 Planctomycetota bacterium | reverse complement strand
TGGCCGTCGTCGTCGCCGCGGTCGGCGCCGCGAGCCGCGCCTCGATCGCGCTCCACGCCGTCCGGCACGCACCGACCGCCGCGACCTGCAGATCGCCGGCGCGGCGGCGCTCGTCGCAGGCCGTCTTCGCCCAAGGCTGCAGCGAGCCGTCGGGCTTCCTGGCGCCGGCGAACTCGCGGTCGAGCGCGTCGAAGTAGCGCTCGACATCCTCGAACGGCAGCTCCGCGCGCGGGAAGCCGCGCAGCCGCACGTTGTCGGCGTTGCTGAGCCAGCGCTGCGCCTTGGCGACGTCTTCGAGCAACGTCTCGCGCGCGGTGCGGTCCTCGTCGCGTTCGGGCACCAGCCGCTCGACGTCGGCGCGCACCGCGTCGGGTCCCTTGGCGAGGAACTGCTCGCGCAGGCTCGCGAGCTCGGCCGCGAGGCTGCCCGGTTGCGGCTTCGGCTCCGGCTCCGGCTTCGGGTCGGGAGGTTGCGGCGCATTGCCCGCCGTCAGACCCTGCCTGGCCGCCGCCAGCGCTTCGACCGTGAGCGAGCTGCCGAACAGCGCCGCGGCGCCGGGCAGCAGGGTGACGAGCCGTTCGCGGGCGGCCGCGATCGTGCCGAGGCGGGTCGCGAGCTCGCCGTCCGCGGAAACCTCGCCGCCGGCCGCGGCGCGATCCTGCTGCCAGGCCGCGAACGCACCCGCGACCGCCGCGACCCCGACGTTCGCGAGGTCGGTCTCGGCGCGGGCCTGCTCGCGCTGCTTCGCGGCCCAATCTCGCAGCTCGGGGCCGGCGTCGTCGCCTACGGCAACCGCGGCGTCGACGCGCTCGAGGTGCGCGGCGAGCGGTTCGAGCGTTAGCGATGTCTCGGCCGGAGGCTCGATCGCGGCGAGACGAGCCGTGATCGCGACCCCTTGGTCGAGGTCGGCGACCAGTTGCCGACGCACCGCCGCGAGCGACTCGGGTATCGCGAGACCGGCAACCCGGTCGCGTAGCGCCGCGGAGGGCCCCTGCGAGCGCAGTTCGGCGCGGGCGCGGACCAGCGCCGCGGCGGCATCACCGCTCGCGCCACCGTCACGACCGATCGCGAACCACCACCAGCCGCCGCCGAGCGCGCCGAGCAGCACGACGACCGCGGTGCCGATCAGCAGCGCGCGATTGCTCCCAGGCTGCGGCTCGGGTCGCGTTCCGGTCGGCACGCGCTTGCCGTCCCGCTTCGTGCCCGGCTCGACTTCCTTCGGCGTCGGTCGCGGCTTCGGTGCCTTGATCTCGATCGTGCGGCCCTGCTGCACCAGCACGAGGTCGGTCGTCAGCTCCTCGTAGTCGTCGTAGCGATCGGCGCGATCGAGCGCGGTCATGCGCGCGATCACGCGCGACAGCGGATGGTGCTCGTCGAGCTCGGGCAGCGCCTTCCAGAGGCACAGATTCGCGAGCTTGGTCTTGGTCTGGATCAGCTCGTAGACCGAGCTCGCGCGCACCGGCGGCTCGCCGGTCAGCAGGTAGTAGAACGTCGCGCCGAGCGAGTACATGTCGCTGCGGAAGTCGATGTCGCGCGTGCCCTGGCACTGCTCGGGGCTCATGTAGAGCGGCGTGCCGATCAGCTCCGAGGTCATCGTCAGGCCGAGGTCGTCGTTCTCGGGTTTGGCGATGCCGAAGTCGGCGATCTTGAGCTCGCCGCGCTCGGTCAGCATCAGGTTGTCGGGCTTGATGTCGCGGTGGATGATGCCCTGGCGCTGCGCCTCCTCGAGTCCCTTGCAGGCCTGCCGCAGCAGCGGGATCGCCTCGGCCGCCGGCAGTCGACCGCCCGCCAACAGCCGGGTGTAGTCGCGCAGGTTCTTGCCGCGCACGAGCTCCATCACCAGGAAGTGCACGCCGTTCTCGAAGCCGACGTCGTGCACCATCACGACGTGCGGGCTCTGGAACTGGGCGACCATGCGCGCTTCGGACTCGAAGCGGTTGAGCATGCGCGGGTCCTCGAGCAGCTCCGGCCGCATCACCTTGACGGCGACCTCGCGGTTGAGGCGCAGCTGTCGCGCGCGGTAGACCGACCCCATCGCGCCGCGGCCGAGCAGCGACTCGAGCCGACAGCCGCCGAGCTCGGTGCCGATCAGCGGATCCTTCGGACGCTTCGGCGGCGCGGGCTGCGGCGGCGGATCGGCTGCCGCCGGCGGCTCCGATCCGGTGGCCGGCTCGGGCTCGGGCTGCTGCGGCGGCTGCAGCGGCTGGCCCTGCGGGATCGTGTGGTCGCCGACATCGCCGGCCGGCTTCGCGTCATCTCCGCCGGTCGCGCGTCGCGTCGAATCGAACGGATCCTGCGAGCTCATCGGGGATCCCTTGTATTCGACGCCGGCCTCGCTCCGCAATCCTCGGCCGCCGGCGACCGGACCTCAGCTCGCCTGCTCGCCCCGGAGCTGTTCCATCAGCTCACGGATCCGCGGCGCCAGCGCCCGGTAGACCGCGTCGGGCGGTGCGGCGACGTCGACCGGCCACTCGAGCACCGTGGTGTGGAACGGCACCGGGCCGATCCGTTCGCGCGCGCCGACGCCGAGGCCGACGAGGAAGTGGAAGTCGTCGAGCTGCTCACGCTGCGCCGCCAGTGGCTTCGGCCAGCTCTCCGCGAGGTCGAGGCCGACGGTGTGCGCGAACTCGACGTACGACGCATCGGTCTCCTCGGCCGGGTGCCAGCCCGCGCTGCGGTAGCGTCCGCTGGCCGGGAAGTTCTTCCGCGTGAAATGCTCCGCCAGCAGGCTCGCACCCGAGTTCGACTCGTCGACGAACAGCAGCTCGTACACCTTCTCGCCCTTCGCCCGACCGGTCGCGACGAAGATGGTCTCCTCGCAGATGTTCTTGGCCTGGTGGATCACACGCTCGAGCCGGTTGAACGTGGCCATCAGCGCGAACAGATCGGTGACCGGCCGCGTGCGCGCCTCGCCCTCGTCGACGAGATCGGCGAACACCTTGTCGAAGTGCTGGGTGAACTGCGACGCCGTCGTCAGCGTCGCGCGGGCGAGCACGGCGTCGCGGGCGTCGAAGCTGCGCAGGCCGTCGCGCAGCATGCGGTGCGCGTGGCGCGCCATCATCTCGAGGTCGTGGGCGACGACCTGCGGCGCCGGCGCCGACAGCTGCGCCGCGGTGCGCGACATGGTCGTGGCGTAGTCGCCCATCCGCTCGAGCGCGATGCCGAGCCGCAGCACCGACGAGACGTAGCGCAGATGCCCGGCACTCGGCAGGTGCCGCGCGACGAACACGTGGCACAGTCGGTCGAGCTCGCGCGTCTGCCGGTTGATCGTCAGGTCGCCGAGCACGGTCGCGGCGGCGAGGTCCTTGTCGAGGGTCAACACCGAGCGCACCGCGTCGTCGATGCCGTTGACCACCGCCGTGCCGACGATCGCGACGAGCTGCTGGATCCAGCTGAGGTCCTTCTGCAGGCGCTCTTCGTAGTACGTCGGCACTGGCCGGCAATCGAAGCGGCAGCGCCCGCACGTGTCAAAGCAGGCTGCCCGGATCGACGTCGAGCGTGACCCGACACGTTCGGGTGCCGCGATCTTCCACGGTGCCGATCTCGGCCATCACGGCCTCGAACGACGCCGGCTCGTAGCACTTGACCAGCATGTGCCAGCGCCAGCGATCCTTGACCTTGGCGACCACGGCGGGCGCCGGCCCGAGCACCTCGACCTCGCGCAGAGCCCTGAGCGGCAGGACCGCATCGCGCAGCACCTGCTGCGCCTCGGCCTCGCGGTGGGCCTCCGCGAACACCCGCACCAGCCGGCAGAACGGTGGATAGCCCGCAACCTTGCGGTGCACGAGCTCCTGCTTGACGAAGCTCTCGTAGTCGTTCCGGGCCGCCGCGGCGATCGCGTAGTTGTCGGGGCAGTGGGTCTGGATCACGACCGTGCCGGCCTTCTCGCCGCGGCCGGCGCGACCCGCGACCTGCTGCAGCAGCTGGAACGTGCGCTCGGCGGCGCGGTAGTCCGGGACGAACAGGCCGGTGTCGGCGGAGACGACGCCGACCAGCGTGACATCGGGGAAGTCGAGACCCTTGGCGATCATCTGGGTGCCGATCAGGATGTCGATGTGGCGCTTGCGGAACGCGCCGAGCACGCGTTCGTGTGCACCGCGCTCGGCCATCGTGTCGGCGTCCATGCGTGCGACGACGGCGGCGGGAAAACGCGACTTGACGGCCGCCTCGAGCCGCTCGGTACCGACCCCGAGTTCGTGCATGCCGGCGTGCTGACAGGTCGGACAAGTCTCGGGCCGGCGCTTCTCGCGACAGCACCAGTGGCAGATCAGACGGCCGCGGCGCACGTGCCACGTCATCGAGACCGAGCACGACTCGCAGCGCACCGCCTCGCCGCAGCTCGGGCACAGCAGCACCGGCGAGTAGCCGCGGCGATTCAGGAACAGCAGCACCTGGTCGCGCGCGTTCAGGCGCTCCTCCATCATCACCTGCAGCGTGCGCGACAGCACCACGCCCGAACGCCGCGACTCCTTCGGTTCGCCGCGCAGATCCTCGACGACGACGCGCGGCGGCCGGCCGGCGCCGGCGCGCTCGGGCAGCGCGACGAGCTCGTAGATCCCGCGTTTGGCCTTGCCGTAGGACTCTAGCGTCGGCGTCGCCGAGCCGAGCACGACGACCGCGCGTTCGATCTCGCCGCGCACGATCGCCATTTCGCGGGCGTGGTAGCGCGGTGTGCTGTCCTGCTTGAACGAGGTCTCGTGCTCCTCGTCGAGCACGATCAGCCCGAGGTTCTGCACCGGCGCGAACAGCGCCGAGCGCGCACCGACCGCGACCTTGGCGACGCCTTGCAGCAGTCGCTGCCACTGCCGGCCGCGCTCGGCATCGGTGAGCCCCGAATGCAGCACCGCGACGTCCGGGAAGCGCGAGGCGAAGCGCCCGACGGTCTGCGGCGTCAGCGAGATCTCGGGCACCAGCACGATCGCGCTCTTGCCGAGCCGACGGACCTCCTCGAGCACGCGCAGGTAGACCTCGGTCTTGCCGCTGCCGGTGACCCCGTGCAGCAGGAACGTGCGGTGCGTCGCGGTCGTCACCGGCGCGACGATCGCGTCGACCGCGGCGCGCTGGTGGACGTTGAGCTCGTGGCGCTCGGCGCGTTCGTCGGCCGCCGGCACGAGTTCCTCGAGCTCCTCGGCGAGCATCACACGGCGCAACAGCCCATGCCGGGCGAGCGTCTGCCACGGACTGTCGCTGGTGCCGGTACGGCGCTTGAGGTCGAGGATCGGCATCGGCCCGCCGTACTCGAGCACCGTGCGCAGCACGCGTGATCGCGCCTGGTGCTGTTCCTCGAGCTCGTCGACCGCGCGGCGCGCGAGGTCGTGCGGCGCCAGCAGCTCGACGTGCGGGATGCGGCGAACGCCGCGGCGCTTCGCGACCGCCGGCAGCGTCGCGTCGAGCGCCTCGCCGAGCGAACAGCCGTAGGTCGCCGCCATCCGCCGCGCGAGCTCGAGCAGCGCCGGCGGCAGCGCGGTCTCGGAGTCGAGCACCGCCTCGATCGGCTTGACCTTGGCCTTCGGCAGGTCGGTGGTCGGACTCGTCGCGGTGACGATGCCGCCGAGCTTCCTGCCATGGAAGTGCACGCGCACGCGGTTGCCGGGTTCGGCCGTGACTCCCGGCGGCAGCGCGTAGGTGAACTCGCGCCGCAGCGGCAGCTTGAGCGCGACCTGGACGTAGGTCGCGGCGGCAGGCTCTCGGTCCGGGGCGCTCGCGGTCATGGCAGAGGAGACCGTAGCCGGTTCGCAACGAACGCCGCGAGGCCGTTGTCGCGAACCGGGGTACCTCTGCAGTCGCTCAGCGGGGGACGAGTTCGACCTCGGCGTGGGCGAGGTCGCCATCCGTGATCTCGACCTCACAGGTCGTGGGCTCGCAACCGGCCACCTCGACGAACAGTGTGTGGCGGCCGACCGGCAGCAGCTCACGCAGCAGCAGACTCGTCCCGGGTCGGATCAACGCCATCCTCGGACCGGCGTATTCTCGTTCCGCGAGCTCGAACGGCAGCTCCTCCCCACCGAGTGTGCGCCGCACCGCGACCGAACTGCACCCCGAGTCGGGCACTCCCGCCAACGCGAGCTGTGCGATCCCGCCGCGCGGAACTTCGATCCGGACGACGGTCGTCTCGCCTTCGCGAACGACGATCTCGCGCTCGTGTTCGCCGCGCGTGAAGCAGGTGTCGAAGCGCAGCGCGCGGCCGACACCGGCGACGAGCCGCCAGCGGCCGACCGGCACCTCGGGCAGCACGAACGCATCGACCGGCGCGGCGATCGTGCTGCGGCGTTCGATCTCGCGGTCGAGACCGCGAAGCACGACGTGGCTCGAAGCGACCGGCGCGCCATCGGGTCCGACGACCGTGAGCTCGACCGCGCCGAAACGTCCCTCGGGAGCGAGCCAGAGTCCGATCTCGGCCCGCGCCTGGCCCGCGACGGCGTCGTGCCGCACGAACTCGGGCCGGACCCACTCGTCGAACGGCCCGATGCGCCAGACCCAGCCGAACGGCGACAGCACCAGCAGGCAGCCGTCGCGATCGATCGGAAAGAACCGGGCCGCGACGTGCGGCATCGCCGCCGGGAAGCCCGGGAACACGACATCGGTCGGGAACTTCGCGCCCGGCGGCCAGCCGGTGGCCGAGACGTTGGCGCCGAGCAGCGGTGCCCCGTGCGACTCCTTGACGGCGACGCGCACGAGCTGGAGGTCGAGGGTCAGCGTCACCGGCTGCTGGCCGGCGCGAACGGCACGGACGTGGATGCCCATCGGGGTGTCGCGCAGGCCGACGCCGTAGGTCGACGCGGGGTCGACCGACGTGAAGCGGAACGTGCCGTCCGCCGCGGTGCGCGTCCGGGCGCGCAGCCGCAAGACATCGCGATGCTCGCGCCGCCACGAGCCACCGCGATCCGGCGCGAACAGCGCCGCTTCGAACCGCGCGCGGACCGCCGCGGAATCGGCCGGATCGGCCACCTCCGGCAACGCGACGAACTCGATCGGGAAATCCGCCAGCGGGCTGCCGTCGCCGAGCTCGACGCGGCCGCGGATCTCGGCGTTCGCCGCCAGCTGCACGGTGCCGAGATCGAACGTCCCGCCGGCAGCTTCGATCGCGGCGCGGGTCGGCAGCTCGACGCGCGCGGTACCGTGCCGCGGCTCGTCGACCACGAGATCGAACCGGCGCGATGGGTCGCCCGACCCGAACAGCAGGTCCTCGGGTGCGGCGACGATCCGGAACGAGCCGTCGTCGGCAGTGCGCCAATCGTGCTCGGCCTCCGCGGACCGGCCGACACCCCAGAAACGCGCGCCGCCGACCCGATTCTGCCAGGCGTCGACGACGGTCCCGGTGAGCGTCAGACCCGGCTCCAGACAGATCTCGATCGCGTCGTCGTGGTCGATCGCCTCGCCGACACCCCGTACCGCCACGCCCGGGACGCACCTCGCCGCCGTGGCCGAGAGCCAAAGCAGACTCGTGCGGCGCACCAGCACCGGCCGCGACGCGAGCCGTTCGACCGCGCAACGGAACGTGCCCTCGGCATCGGTCTCGCCGACCGCGATCTCGTCGCGCGGCAGCTCGTTCGGCCCGCGCGGTGCGAGCTCGATGACGACGCGGGCGCCACGGATCGGTGCGCGCTCCGGCGTGAGCACCTTGACGACGATCTCGCGGGCGCGACCCGAAGGCGGTGCAGCTTCGCGGGCCGGCGTCGTAGCGAGCGCAACGTCAGGCTCGCGCAGCGCCCGGGTGACCGCGACAGCCGGCAGCTGCGCCGTCTCACCAGCGGTCCCGACCGGATCCGCCGGGCGCCAGTCCACCGCGAACGCAACCGCGAGAGCGACGAGCACGAGCGCGACGGCAACGACCTTCTTCATCACCACACCTCCGAACACCACGGCCCCCGCAGGGCCTGCGACACGTGCGGCGCCGGCCGCGCTGAGGATCCGGACCCGCACCTGCGCCAGCGCGTCGCCGCCCCCGAGCAGCGCGGCCAGCGCACCCGCGATACCGGCCGGCAGCGCGGCCTGCAGCCGCTGCCGCGCGCGGTGCAACCGCACCCGGACGGTGCCGACCGGCAGCTCGAGCGCGCGCGCGATCTCGATCGGCTCGAGGCCGTGCACGACCCGCAGTCGCATCACCTGGCGATGGTCGACCGGCAGCTCGTCGATCGCGCGCGCGACTGCCGCGAGCACCTCCTCGTTGGCCGCGAGCAGCGCGGGGTCGCCGCCATCGACGTCGGCGTCGCCGCTTCTGTCGGCGGCGGCGTCGATCGCGACCTCGCGGCGCACCCGCTGTCGGCGCCACAGCATGCGCGCCTCGTTCTGCAGGATGGCAGCGAGCCAGGGCCACAGCGGACGCTCGCGATCCCACGTTCTGCAGCGCCGCATCGCCGCCAGGAACGTTGCCTGCACGAGGTCGTCGCCGCCGGTGCCACCGGTGCCGCCGGCACCGCCCGCGAGGTGGGCCGCCAGCAGCGACAGCCGCCCGGCGGTCGCGTCGAACACGCGCCCGAGCGCCGCGGGATCCCCCCGATCGACATAGTCGGCAAAATCGCGTGCGAGTGCGTCCACGGGCCCCTTATGCCCGGGTGCCGGCCGCCGTTACACGTTCGGAACCAGGTTCGGTGCCACTCCGGCGGCGGGCCCGACGCCGCGCACCGGCTACAGTCCGGCGATGATTCTCCGTTTCGCCCTCCGTTCGCTCCCGGCGCTCGTGGTCGCGGCCGCGCTCGCGGCGCAGCAGTCGTCGCCCCGCGTCGCGCCCTATCCGATCGATCTGCCCGCGAGCTTCGTCGCCGCGGTCGAACACGGCACCCGCACGCTCGACGGCCATCCGGGCGACAAGTATTGGACCAACACCGCGCACTACGAGCTCGCGATGACGCTCGACCCGGCGCAGAAGCGCGTCACGGGCCATGCGAAGATGACCTACGAGAACCGCTCGCCCGACGAGCTGTCGCAGCTCGTCGTGCACCTGCGGCAGAACCTCACCAAGGCCGGCGAGATGCGCACCCGCCACGTCGCCACCACGGGCGGTTTCGAGCTCGGCAACGTGACGCTCAACGGCGAAGAGCTCGGGCGGCGTGCGATGCGCGTGCGCGACACCCGGCTCTACGTGCGCCTGGGCGACGGCCAGGCCGTGCCGCCCGGCGGCAGCGCGACGCTCGAGATCGACTACGCCTACGACGTTCCGAAGGCCGGCACCGCGCCGCGCACCGGCTACGAGGACGACAAGGTCTTCTATCTCGCCTACTGGTATCCGCAGTTCGCGGTCTACGACGACGTCGACGGCTGGGTCGCCGAGCAGTATCGCGGCAACGGCGAGTTCTACATGGACTACGCCGACTACGACCTCGCGATCACCGCCCCCGCCGGCTACCTGGTGCGCGCGACCGGCGAGCTGCAGAACGCCACGGAGGTGCTCACCGACCAGGCGATCGCGCGGCTGGCCGAGGCGGCGAAGACGCGTGACATCGTGCACGTGATCACGGCCGAGGATCTCGAGGCCGGCGAGGTCACACGTCCCGGCGCGGCGTCGCTGACGTGGAAGTTCCACGCCGAGAACGTGCGCGACACCGCGGTCAGCATCGCCCGCACCTACGTCTGGGACGCCACCCACGCGGTGGTGCGGCACAAGCACGGCCCGGGCAAGGACGGCATCGCGATGATCCACGCGGTCTACGAGACCAACGCCGGCGACTGGGTGCGCGGCGCCGAGTACGCGCGCCACACGATCGAGTTCATGTCGGAGAACCTGCACCCCTACCCGTGGCCCCACATGACCGCGTGCGAGGGCATCATCGGCGGCGGCATGGAATTCCCGATGATGACGATCATCGGCGGGCGGCGCCCGGCCGGCACGATCGCCCACGAACTGATCCACATGTGGTTCCCGATGCTCGTCGGCAGCAACGAGAAGCGCTACGCCTGGCAGGACGAGGGCTTCACGTCGTTCTGGACGACGCTCTGCCGCGGTGATCTCACGGGCTCGGACAGCGGGCCGGAGCGCTCGGTCCGGATGTACGGAATGATGGCGAGCCGCGGCATGGACGCGGTCTGCATGCGCCACGCCGACGCCTACGGTGACGACAACTACGGGCTCGCGAGCTACAGCAAGCCCGAGGCCGTGCTGCACCAGCTGCGCGGCATGCTCGGCGACGACACGTTCTTCGGCGCGTTCCGGCGCTACGCGCGCGATTGGGCCTTCAAGCACCCGACGCCGTACGACTTCTTCCGCACCTTCTCGGACCACGCCGGCACCGACCTCGAGCCCTACTTCCGGACCTGGATGTTCGAGTCGTGGAAGCTCGACCACGCGGTCGGCGGTGTCGAGCGGCAGGGTGGTCGCACGGTGGTGACGATCGAGGACCGTGAACGCGCGATGCAGCCGTGCGTCGTCGAGGTCACGTTCGAGGACGGCGCG
>JAGQRB010000466.1 GCA_020425925.1 Planctomycetota bacterium | reverse complement strand
TCTGCACGAGCGCTGGCCGGAGTCGAGCCTCGTCATCATCGAGGACGCCGGCCACAGCTCGCACGAGCCCGGCATCACGAAGGCGCTCGTCGCCGCGACCGACCGGATCCGGGACACCGGGAGTCCGGCTCAGCGCCTCGTGCGCTGAGCGCACTCGCGGCATAGCCAGCGGTACGAGTTGTCCGGCATGTGGATCCGCCTGAGCTCGCCCCAGCTGCGGGCGCGGTAGCGGTCCGGCGCGGTGGCCTCGAGGAATCGCATCATCGCAGCACGCGCGACGGCGACCTTGCCACCGCGCGCGCGCAGGTCGGTGGCGAGCTCCCCGCCGACCTCCGCACCGTGCTTCGCGGCGAACCCGTCGGGCGTGGCTTCGAGCTCGATGTGTCGGCTCAGCTGCTTCATGAAGGTCACGTCGTTCTTGACGAGGTCGTAGGCCTGCTGGCCGATCAGCAGCGGCATTCCGGCGAAAGCCAGCTGCAGGCCGACCGCGAGCATCTTCGTGCCGCGCGCGATCCACGGCGCCGTCGCGTCCCACCACTTCTTGTTCTTCGTGAACTCGACGCGGCCCGGCTCGTGGCGGTGGATGTTGCCGTCGCACTCGCAGAACGGCGTCAGCACGTACTTCTGTCGGAAGTAGCTGTTCGGGTTCCACGCGCTGCCGTCGACCGGAGCCAGCGAGAACAGGCACGGCGCCGCGGTTCGGTGTCGTTCGTCGAGTAGCTCGCTCATGTGGCCGAGATACTCCCGCAGCTTGAGCTCGAGCTCCTGGCGCAGCTCGGGAACGATCTCGGCCCGGTTCGAGACCAGCTGCGTGAGCTGGGCGCCGTGCGCGTCGGCCCAATCGACGAGTGTCGCGATACCCTGGACCAGCGGCTCGGCCCACTCGGGCGGTCGATCGAGCTCCTCGCGCAGGGTGCGGCGTAGATCCGAACCAAAGCTGCCGATGCCGGCGACGAGCCGCCAGGGGTCGATGTGGTGTCGGCCCTCCTCGCAGGCGACCCGCTCGCGGCTCTCGATCGCGAACGAGATCTTCCGTTCCGAGTGCCGGGCCGGACACTCCGTCTCGCCGTCGGTCGCCGCGTCGATCTCGATGCAGCCGAAGGACCGCAGCGGCTCGAGCCCTTTGAAGAACGCGAAGACCGCCTTCACGTAGGCATGGATCTGCTCGATCATGTTCTGCGGGAACGCGGCCCGCACGCGCACGCTCAGCGTGCGCGACTCGCGGTCGAACTCGCAGAGCGCCTCGCTGCGCAACGCGCCCTTGCCCGTGCTCAGGAACACCCCGTTGTGCCAGTAGATCCCGGTCGGCGCCGCCGGCGTCGTCACGATCATGTGGTGCGTCTTGACGATGAACCGGCTCATCAGACCGATCGGCGGCCGGATCGGCAGCGTGTACGACACGCGGCGCTCGCGCAGCGCCGGATCGTCGGACCACGGGATCTCCGGCCGCTCGTAGCCGAACCGCAGCGGCACGAGGCAGCCCTGCTTCGCGTCCTCGAGGTCGTAGCAGAGCTCGAACTCCTTCATGCAGTCGTGGAACTTGGCGAACATGCCCTCGTAGTCGCGGTCGCGCCAGATCGCCTGCATGCGAGCGAACTCGATCTCGCCCTTGTCGCTTGCGAGCTGCCGATCCTCCATGACGTAGCTGATCGCCTTCGTGAGCCACTGCGGCTGCAGCACGATGAAGTCCGAGAGATCGGGACAGTCCGGGAACTGGGTCACGATGCCGAGCGTCGCGAAACACTGCGCGACGTCGCCGAAGCCGGCCGCGTCGATCCCGCAGTCCGCGAGGATCCCGTTGAGCGTGGCACGCGCGATGCTCGGCGTGCCCGCCGCGGCGAGCTCGCCGATCCGGTCCTCGATCGCGCTGTAGCTGCTCGGCCAGTCGCGGCCCATGTGGTCGAGGTCCGCTGCCTGGCGCGTCAGGCACTCCCGCAGCGGGTCGATCCCGGTACCGTCCTCGCAGCCGACGGCGAACAGCCAGCCGTCCTCGAGCAACACGTCCTCGTACTCGGCGTGCAGCTCCTCGGGAACGTAGGGCGTCCGTTGCTCGCACTCGGTGATCACGATCGCGACGCGAGCGCCCGGTGCGCGCGCGCGGATCGTGTCGAGCCAGTAGCGCGCGCGGTCGAGCCGGAACTGCTCGCGGCAGCGAAACACGAGCAGGTAGAGCGAGTTCGTCGTAAGGAAAAACTGGTGGGTCTGGTGGTTGATCTCCTGGCCCTCGAAGTCCCATACGTTGAGCGTGATCCGGCGCGTCTCGTCGCCGGGCGCGTCCGGGTGGGGGAACGACCACGGCTCGACGTCGACGCCGCGCGTCGTGTGCTGTGGCTCGAACGGCAACCCGCGCAGTGCGCGCGAGACGCAGGTCTTGCCCTCGTCGCCGTCGCCGAGGACCAGCAGCTTGGCCTCGTAGCGCTGCTGGGTGCCCTTCGATTTCTCGCGCAGGTAGGAGAGGACCGCTTCGAGGCCTTCCTCGTAGGCGGCGGCGAGCTCGGGGTTGAGCGGGTTGCCGCCCAGACTGAGGTAGACCAGGTCGTCGAGCCCGCACACGGAGCCTGGCAGATCCGTGAGCCGGTTGTTCTGGCAGTTTAGCTCGCACAGCAGCGACAGTTCGCCGACCCACTCGGGGATATCGGTGAGCTTGCAGCTGTCGAGCAGGAGCGTGTCGAGCTTCTTGAGCTGCCGAACGACCGCGGGTACGGCGCCGAGCGGGTTGCCACCGAACTGGGAGCCGAGGTAGAGCTCCTTGAGGTTCTCCAGCCGACGCATCGTTGCCGGCAGGTCCGAGATCTTGTTGCCGTCGAGCTCGAGGATTCGGAGGGGCTGGAGGTCGCCGATCCACTCGGGCACCTCTTCGAGCGCGTTCTGGTCGATTCTCAGATGCTCGAGTCTTCGGAGCGACCGTACTGCCGTCGGCAAGGCCGAGAAGCGGTTCGCCGTGAGCGAGACCTCACGGAGCTCCGTGAGGTTCGCGAGCCAGTCCGGCAGGGAGGAGAGCGCGTTGTGCGACAGATCGAGTTCCTCCAGCTCGTCAAGTTCACCGAGTTCTTCCGGCAGCTCGTCGATCCCCTTGCCCACGAGGGAAAGGCGCTTCGGTTTCGTCCACCGCGCGTTCGCGATGGCTTCGGCGACCTCGCGCGTGCCCCTGTTCCTGTCCTTCATGCCACGATGTTCTACCGCGCGCGCTCAGCGGTCAACTCACCGTGCGCCGGCGACCGCCCGCGGCGGCCGCCGGCGCCGAGCGACACTCAGGCCCAGCGGATGCTGACGCTCCAGACCGCGCCCATCGCCACCTCGTGCAGCGCGGGCAGATCCGGCAGATCGCGAACGCGATAGACCGCGCGATCGCGAGCTTGCGGCCACGACCGTTCGCCGGCCGCGCGCTCGCCCGCGAGGACGAAGCGCTCCTTGGCCGGCGTCCGGACCGTGAGTCCGACCGCCGCGATCGTCCGGCCCGTGAGCAGCGCGACGGCCACCCACAGTGCCGAAGAGTCGCCGGCGAGCCGCACCGTCGCGCGCGATTCGCCGTCGTCGCAGGTGAACTCGTAGCCCTCCGACTCGAATCGGTCCCGTTCCAGGCACAGGGCCGGCGTCAGAAGGAACGCAACCGAGTCTTGCATGGCCGTCGCCCGGTCGCACCGGGCGAAGTCCACCATAGACGGAGAGCGGCCGAGTCGTCTAGCGGACCGCGACCGCCCAGTCGACTTCGTCGGGACGCCAAACCGACCTCCGCCCCCAGGCGTCGGCCGTGATCGCGGGCGTTCCGACGACGACGACGACGCCGTCCTGCCAGGCGAGCTGGGCCCCGAAGCCGGGCTCGGTTGCGAGCTCCGCGGGGTCCTTCCAGCAGATCTCGTCGGGGGCGTCGGGGCAGAAGAACCCGATCTCGGCGTTGTCGGGGACGTTCTCGAACCAGTTCCAGCCATCGACCAGAGTGTGAGGCAGGCTGCGCTGCTCATCGGGAGTCCGAACCACGAAGGCGAGACGGCGGCTGCCGTCGACAAGGAAGGAAAACTTCATCTCTGTTCCTCTGGGTTCGTATGGGATCAGGCGATGCCCGGAAAGCGGAACGCCGCCGCGCCGTCGGCGAAGCCGTCGAAGCTGTCGAAGCTGTCGAAGCTGTCGAAGCCGGCGAAGCCGGTGTAGCTGCCGTCGGCGATGTGATCGAACGGCGCGTCGAGCGAGTCACGCCCGAACGCCGTGAACGGCGTTCCGGCCGCCGTGAAGAACACCTCGGCGGCGACCGTCGTCGGCCGCGCCACGGCCAGCGCCGGCGCCGTGAAGGACGCGAAGTGCTGATCGAAGGCGCGGACGCGGACGAAGTCGGGGCGGATGTCGGCGGCACAGGCCGAGTCGTGGATCGCGACGAAGACGAAGAGCGGAATCAGGTAACGCACGGGAGTTCCTCCGAGTCGGTGAACGCATGCTCCGCGCCGCACCGTTGCGGCGCGCGGGCAGTCCCACACACGTTGTCGATGCGTGGAGCGCCGCGGTTTCTCGGGTCGGTGCTCCCGTCGGGCGCGACGACGTAACGCGTCGCGTAGTCCGATTGGTGGTCGGCCGTAGGCGCGTCGTTCTTGACGACGTCGGCCGACACTCCCAATGCGAAAGGACCTTCCCCTCGGGGAATCAAGAAATCGGAGATCCCGAAAATGACCCGACACCTTCCGTCTGCGATAGAGAGCCTGCTCCGACGCGCGTGTCAGCTGGTCTGCGACACGATGCAGGAGCACTTGTCCGAGTTTGGAAGAAGTCACTCCAAGTTCGAACGCATGAACCCGGGCGTCCCGTTGCCGAGCACCGAGGACCATCTCGCCGAGCTCGTCGCTCGGATCCTCCAAGGCCTGCACCGACAGGCCGATGTGGCCTGGGCCCTGACCTGGCTGCCCGAACTCGACTGGCACGAAGCCCGTGTCGGCACCCTGTTCGAGCTGCTCGCGCTGCCGAAGCCGCCCTACGCCAAGGACTACCCGCGATGGCGCCGCGAGGCGGTCGCGGCCGGCCTGCGCACCGACATGGCGCCGGCGGCCGCTGATGGCGCCGGCGGGCGTGACGGTGCGCTCGAGCGCCTCGCGCGGATCGAGCCCGCGTTCCGTGAATCGGACCGCGCGGTTCTGCGTTGTCGGTTCCTCGCCAGCCCGCTGCCGGAGCTCGCTCACGACCGCCTGGCGTTCCTGCTCGCGAACGCGGTCGCCGCGGCGCCGGGCCCGCCGCCCCAGCCGCTGACCGCGGTCCCGGACAGCGAGCACGCGCTGGCGCTGTTGCGTCGCGCAAACCGGCAGCTCCACCTTGACGAGCTCCGGCTCGCGGGCGTCGAGGTGTCGGACATGCTGCGGGTCGAAGGGCTCGCCGTGCTCGAGCCGCCCGTGTTCCTGACCCTCTTCGAGGTGCTGGACCGCCTGGGGGAGCCCCACCGTTCGATCGTCCGTGAGCTGTTCGAGGGCGAGGGCGAAGGCGAGGTCGAGGACGTCGCCGAGCGGCACGGAACATCGCCACAGGCGGTCTACGACAGCCTCCATCGAGTCGCGGCGTTGATCATCCGACACGTCCGAGACCCCGACCGGAGCTAGCCGGCGCGGATCGATCCCGGCTCCCGGGGTCCGGCCAGTTGCCGGCCCCGGTGGCCCCAGCAGAGGGGGCGGCCCGAGCCGGCCGCGATCACCGCAAGTCGAGTGCTGGCAGACACCCGTGCACCGGCGGTGGGGACGGCGCGAGTTGCCGTCGGTTCGCTTGCATTCGGCGAGCGCGCACCGACAATCCCGCGTCAGGGAAGATTGCGTGACCGCCGGGAATGCCTATGCCTAGTTCGGATGCGAGTTCGGATGCCACTTCGGATCTTCTCGTCGTGCACTTATCGGACCTGCATTTCGGCGATCGCGATCGGCGGCACCTCGAACCGCACGATCCGCAGTTGCTCGAAGGGCTGACCGCCGCCTGCCGGCGCCTGCATCGCCATGTCCGCGTGCCGCGCGCGACGCCGCTGCACTTCGTCGTGACGGGCGACGTCACCGCCGGGGCCGGAGAGACGGCGTTCGACGCCGCGCTGGCATTCCTCACCGGCCGGGTCCAGCTCGGCCACGCGGCTGCCCGCGTCGGTCTGGGCCTCGAGTTCGGGCCGGGCGGGGATCTCTCGATCGTGCCGGGCGATCGCGATCACGGTCGCATCGCGGTCGCGAGCCCGGCCGGTCTCGATCCGACGCTGCGCCTGCCGAGCCCCTGGAAGACCACGTTGGTGAGCTCGGATCGGCGTCTGACGGTGGTCTTGTTCGGGATCAACACGGACTCGGGCCGACTGGACCGCGGCCCGGCGGGACGCAGCCGCAACTGTGGCGAGATCGCGGCCGCCGAAGTCGCGTGGCTCGAGCTCGAGCTCGCGCGGACGCCCGCCGAGGCGCTCCGGGCGATCGTGATGCACCACGATCTCGAACCGATGCCCGCCGTCGCGCAGACGGCGGCGACCCCGGCGGCCGACCGACCACCCTGGCCGCTCGCGCAGCGCGACAAGGCCCGACTCGCGGCGCTCGCCGGCCAGTATCGCGTCGACGTCGTCCTGACCGGTCATCGGCACTGGCCGACCTCCGCGCCGCGAGCCATCCCGGGCCCGGGCGCGGTGCTGCACGAGCTGCGCGCGCCGGCGACGCTGCGACAGGCCTCGACGACCGCCAAGGCGGTCGGTTGGTCCGGCCTGCCCGGGTTCCTGGTGCACCACGTCCACCGCGCGGCGGGCGGGCGGCGAACCTGGAAAACCCACTTGTTTTTGTGGCACCGGGGAGCGTTCAGGCTCTGGAGGCAGGCGTTCGAGGAGCTCGAGATGTAGAGTGCGCGTGGAGAAGTACGATTGGCTGTCCTCGTCGCAACTTGCCATGGCAACGGTGTCTCTGCCGTGGATCTGGAGATGTGGAAAGCTGTCTGGGACTTCCCAAGGCCTTTTCCGGGCAAATATTACGGCTGGCAGTATCCAGACAAGCGTCTTTGCTGGACCCGTTTACGAAGCAGTCGGAGTAACGCGGCACGTAGTCCCGGGTGGCCCCACGAGCGCGAGGCTCCCGGGCGATGAACTGGAGACCCGAGAACGATGCAGACGACACGCCCCCAGGATTGGCGGCCAGGCTTCGAGATGGCGACGAGCAGGCGCTCGGCGCGATCTTCGAACGCTTCGGCTCCTCGATCCATCGTTGGCTGCGCTGGCAACTCGGCTCCTCCCTGCAGGCCAGTGATCGAGAGGACATCGTCTCGCAGACGATCCTCCGCGCGTGGAACCACCGGGACCAGATTCGGCCGGATCGATCGCCGGGTCCCTGGATCCTCGCGATTGCGCGCAACATCGCGTTCGATCTGCTGCGCCATCGCAGGGAGGTTGCCGGTACCGACCGGTTGGCACGCACCCAATCACCCGCTCCCGATTCCAGTGCTTCGGCTGTGCCCGCGAGCAGGGAGGACAACGATCCCAAGCAGCGATTGCGAGAACTCCTCCGCGGGCTACCCGACGTCGAGCGGCGCATTCTCGAAGCCTGGGCCAACTGCGCACCCAACCAACCGTGGACCGAGGACCTCACCGGGGTCCTCGGTCTTTCACCTGGTGCACTGCGCGTTCGGCGCATTCGCATCATCGATCGTTTGCGTCGTGAAATGTCAGGGCCGGATACCCAGGGGAAGGCGTGATGGCTGCGAATGAACTGGAGGAACACGAGCCTGAGACATTGGAGCGCGTCGTGCTCGACGAGATCGCCGAGTTCTCGCACTACCGAGCCTCGGAACACTCCGCGAACGTCCGTGAGGATGTCGATCTCGAGGCGATCCTGCGCGAGATCACCCGTGAGGAGGAGGGGCGAAGCGAACCCGACGCGAGGTTCCGGGGCGCCGACCTCGGTCGGCTGATCCGGTCGATTCGAGAATTTGACAGCGCCGCCTACGAGCGGTTGGAGGTCCTGCGCAGTCAATGGCTCGAGGGTAACCCGCTGCTGTCCGAGTATGTGGGTGACGCGGGTCCCGAGTTCGCGGATCGGCTCCTGAGGGCCGTTGCCGGCCTGTTGCTGGGGCTCGAGTTGACGATGCCGGATGCGGCGGTGGACGAGGATTCCCCCGTGTTCGTCATCGACACCGCATCATGGCGCGGCCACTGGTCGGCGACGCCGGCAGAAGAACACGACGTCGGCCGGATGCTGCGCGCGGCGACGCGGAACACGGGGTTCTCGGCCCGAGCTGCCGAGGCGATCGCGGGACGCCTCGCCGAGTTGCTCCGCGATGGCTCGGAGGATTGGTTGTTCGAGCGGCTCGCGATCGCGCGGCGTGGCAATTGCCTCGAGCTCGGCTTTCGTCTCCCCGAGATGGCGGGCGACGCGCAGGCGCCGCTTCCCACGACCAGCGCGGCCGGCGAGCACGCTCTCGCCCAACTGCCGAGCGAGGCCGAGCAGGAGGTCGCCGAGCGCTTTCCCGGCTTGTACGACCTGCTGAGCGAGCTGCTCTGCGTGCTGCTCGAGGTGCGAGCGAGCGGTTTGGCGCAGGGCAACGCGCTGACCCGCAGTCTCGAACGTCTGCGACGGGCGGCCGGGGCGCCGGGCGTCGAAGCATGCGTCTGCGGGTTCGTCGGTGAGATCGCCGACGCAGTCGAAGCGGAAGCGCCGGCGGAGCGCGTGATCCTCGCTGCCGAGACCAGGCAGCAACAGACTCGCCCGGTTCGGTTCCCGATGGGCGAAGCAGAGCTGACGGTCTACAAGGCGTTCGACGGCGTTCCGATCCTCGAGTTCGATCCGGCGGCGCCCGGTCTCGACGCCGTTCGCATCGGCGAACACGAGTACCCGAGCGTCGACCCGAACGAGGACGGGTTGTTCCGACTGGCCAGCCCACCCGGCGTGAAGCCGTCTGGGCCATTGGCGGTTCGCATCGGCGGGGAGTGGTTCCCGGTCGGTCAGATCGAGATCGAGTGATGCGGTCGCGCGTCGTCGACGAGCTGCGAAGGGCCGCGAAGGTTCGCGACGCCGATGTCTGGAACACGCCGGTCGAGATGCTGCTGCAGGCGATCCAGTCGAAGCTCTACGCCGACAGAGCGTTGCCGGGGAAGATCCACGCCCGGCTGCGCCACGTCGGCGTCGCCCCCTCGCCGCAGGTCGCTCCGCACCGCCCGATCGGTCCGAGCGGGGTGCCGATCGTCCTGCGTTGCCTGCAGAGCTCGGAGTTCGTGGTCGGGTTCCTCTCGCTACGCTTCAGCAGCACGCGGCGCGATGATCATACGACCGCACGAGCCGACTTCATCGAGACGATCGAGCAGGTCAAGCAACACCTTCGCGAGCAGACGAGGTGCCCCCCGCTCGTCGACGACCTCGATGTGCCCTCTCGCGTGGAGTGCGTCCAGGATCGCTCGGCCGGGCTCGCGGCCCTGCTCGCGATCGTGCTGCTCGGCGGAGTTCGTGATTCGGAGCTGCTGGCCGGCGAGTCGGACAACGAGACCACGGCGCGGTTGCGGGATGTCGGCAGCCCTTTTGCCTGGGTGCCGTTCGGCGCGTGGGACCCGAGTAGTCGACGGCTCGAGCCGCTCGCGCCGGATCTCCTGCGCGAGAAGGCAGAGTTCGCGGTCCGACTGGGTTTCCGGAGTGCCTTCGTAGTCGAATCCGAAGGTCGGGAAGGTGAGCTTGCGGCGCTCGTGCAACGTGCGGGGCTGCCGGAGGCGGCCTCGCTGCCGACTGATCCGGCCGCGGCGTTGCTCGCCGCGAGTCGTCGTCTCGTGCCGAAGCGCTGGCCCCGAGTGTTCGAGCAGCTGCGTGGATTCACCGACGTGGCCGACTTCCTCATGGGCGGCGAGGAGCAGCGGTTTCTCGAGACGCGGGCACTGCGGCCGAAGGTCCATCGTGTGTTTGCCGTCGATGCCTGCCTGGACTACGTCGCCGAGCGGATCCAGGACGAGGGCTACCGTTCGTTTTCGTCCGACCCGAAGGCTCGCAGGTTCCGTTGGGAGAAAAACGTCGGTGCCGACCGGCTGACGGCCATCGGGATGATGGCCTTCGGGCAGCTGCCTTCGCGCTACGGCAGCCGCCACGACTACTTCGCGCGCATCCTCGCGATCAATGCCGATGCCTACCGGATCCTCGTGCACCCGGAGAGCGGTGAGGACATCGGCTACATCGGCGTGTTGCCGATCACGGCCAAGGCGGCGGCCTCCTACACGGGCATCGACGAGCGCAACGAGGACAGTCAGATCCGGATCTCGCAGTTCCGCTGGGACGCGGAACACATCGTCGCCGCCAATCGCTCGGAGGGCGCGAGTTGGAACGTCTACGTGCAAGCGCTGTTCGTTCGCAAGCTCTGGCAGCGGACCGGCGCGGTGCGCGAGGCGCTCTACCGGATCTACTACGAGGTCGCACGCTTGTTGCCTGCGACCTGGAATCCCGCTTCGCCGCCGCACCCCCTGATCCTCGGCGAGGGTACCTCGAAATCGGGTCGTCGGTTGTTCAAGCGACTCGGCTGGGTGGCGTACTCGCAGAGCATGGACGGCAACCCGATCTATCGCTTCGATCTGCCGCGCTACGCGCGCTTCTGGCGACGCGGTGCCGCCGACGACCTGCGGCAGCGACTCGGTCATCTCTATCTCGCGCTTCGCCTCACGCAGCTCGACTACTTGAAGTAGAGGTCCCACATCGCTGAACGCAGGGTCGCAATCGTCACCGGCGCCTCCGCCGGCATCGGCGCCGAAATCGCCCGATCGCTGGCGCGCCGTGGCTGGGACATCGCGCTTATCGGGCGTCGAGCCGACGCGCTGGGCGCCGTCGCCGCGGCTTGCCGCGACGCCGGTGCGAGGGCGCTGCCGATCCTCGCCGACCTCGCGGACCGCGAACGCTGCACCGGTTCGGTCGATGAGGCGGCGACCGAGTTCGGTCGGATCGATGCCCTCGTCGCCAACGCGGGCGTCACCATGATCGCGCGCTGTGAGGATGTCGAAGACCTCGCGATCTACGAGCGCCTCGCGCACGTGAACTATCTGGCGGCTGCCTATTGCACGCATGCCGCGCTGCCGGCGCTGCTCGCCTCGGGCGGTCGCATCCTCGCGGTCGCGAGCGTCTCGGGGCTGACGGGGGTGCCTACTCGCACGGCCTATGCCGCGAGCAAGCACGCGATGGTCGGCTTCTTCGAGAGTTTGCGGATCGAGCTTCGAAACCGCGGGGTGAGCGTGACGATCGCTGCGCCCGACTACGTGTCGACCCGGATCCACGAGCGCGCGCTCACGGCAGACGGCAGCGAACTCGGCTACAGTCCGCTGCGGCACGAGCACGCACTCGCAGCTGCAAAATGCGCCGATCTGTTGGTTTCCGCCATGCTCTCTCGCCGGCGCCTGGTGCTGACCTCGTTCCGCTCGCGAATCGGACGCTGGCTCCGACTGATCGCGCCGCGCCTCGTCGATCGGATGGCGGCTCGCGCCGCGGTGCGCTGGCGATGAAGCCGCATCACGCGCACGACCGACGATCGCTCTGCTGCGAGGCCCTGTGAATCCCGCGCCAGCGCGGCGCGACGGCTCGATCGCGCGCCGGCTTCCTGGTGCACGGGCGCTACGACATCGTCTGCCCGGTCAAGAGCGCCGTCGATCTGCACGAGCGCTGGCCGGAGTCGAGCCTCGTCATCATCGAGGACGCCGGCCACAGCTCGCACGAGCCCG
>JAGQRB010000465.1 GCA_020425925.1 Planctomycetota bacterium | reverse complement strand
GCCGCAGCAGATCGTTCGTGCTGCAGGCGACGCCGTCGACCGCGAAGTCGAACACCACGAACGGTTCGACCTGACGCCGGCGCAGGTAGGTGTCCTGGAACGGGATCGCGAACCGCCCGTCGGCGTCGGTGACCGCGCCGCCACGCGGCTCGGGCACGCGATACGCCGCGAGCCTGCCCCAGGTCGTCACCTCGGGAACGAGGCGGACGTCGACGCCGGCGACCGGTTGCTCCGCCGCGTCGAACACCTGACCGCCGACCGTCACCGGCTCAGCCAGCGACAGCTCGACGAATGCGCCCGCCATCACGGGAAACTGCGGTGCGCTGCGCTGATCCCCGAGGCCCGCCGCGATCTCGAACGGTCCGTGGTGTGGCAGCCCGATCCGAAAGCTGCCGCGCTCGTCGCTCTGCACGACGAGCTCCGCGAGTCCGGCGTCGCCGAGCGAGATGCCCGCGAGCCCGGGCAGCTCGGGCGCGATGCGCCAGCGCAGCGTCACGGCCGCGCCCGCGGCAGGTTCGCCGGCCGGGGTGGCGACGCGACCGGCGAGCACGGGTTGCTGCGCGGTCGCCGCGGTCAGCGCCAGCAGGGCAGCGGCGACGGTGGCCGGGTGCGAGCGCTGCGATGCGCGCAATCGGGGCATCGGAGTACGATACCCGAGCCGGCGGCGCTTCGACTCACACGCCCATCAGCACCCACGACTGGCAGTTGCTGAGCGCGGTGCCGGTGCCGCCACCGCAGAGCAGGACGCACTGCGATGCGAGCGGCAGGCCGGCGAACGCGGGCGCCGCCGGTAGCGGCAGGAAGAACGTCGTCGAGCCGAGGCAGCCCGAGGTGCCGCTCGTGATGTTGAAGCCGAGCGTCGGACCCGGGCCGACGAGCAGCGGACCGCAGAGCGGCGGCAGCGTCGGCATGCCGGTGGTGCAGGAGCCGATGCTGAGCAGGCACCAGGCGAACGACGCCTCGGGCGCGTCGTCGAGGCCGAGCTCGACGGTGTTGCCGAGGATCGGCGCGTTGCGCAGACCGTGGTAGTTGAGGCAGGTCGGGCAGCTGCCGTTGGCGCACGGGTTGCCGGCCGGCGACGTGCCGCGCGGCCGCAGCGTCAGATCGGTGTAGGGATCGTTCGGCGACTGCACGAACGGACAGCAGGTCTGCGGGCCGTAGGCGATCGACGGGCCGGACGGGTTGTAGGCGTACGAGAACGCGTAGGTGCTCGGCCCGTCGGTCCAGTAGAGCCGCGCCGCACCCCAGTCGGCCGCGACGCCGTAGGCCGGCACTGCCGCCGCCGAGCAGTCGGCCAGCGGCGCGTTCGCGAACGGCGAGCACGGGCTGCCGATCTGCGCGGCATAGAGCGTGCTGCCGACCGCGCTGACCGCGGTGTAGAACACGACGCCGTTGCCGTCGTCGACCGCGACACCCGTGATGCGATCGCCGGGCAGAGTCGCGACCAGGCACTGCGCCGTGATCGTCGGCGGGCAGCCGAGCGCGCAGCGCGTCAGCCAGTTCTGGTCGTCGACGACCCAGAGCTCGTTCAGCGACTCGGCGACATCGAGGCCGGTCGCCTGCGCGACCGCCGAGGACTTCGGACACGGCATCGGCGGGCAGACCACCGCGCAGGCGCTGGCCGGACCGGCGTAGCTCGCGAGCATCAGGCCGTTGGTGGCCCAGACGGTGTTGTTGGTGCCGTCGTAGGCGGTGCCGCCGGCGGCAAAGCCGACGCCGGCGACCGGCGGCAGGCCGGCCGCGGGGCAGCCGGGCAGCGTCGCGCACGGGGCGTGCAGGGTCTGCGCCAGCGTCGAGGTGAAGCGCGTCAGGCCGACGAGCGACACCGGGGTCTGGGCCACGGCCACGGCGGTGGTCAGCAGGGCAGCGAACGAGGAGAGGACGGTGCGGTGGTTCATGGCGTTCGAGTGGGTTCGGGTTCCCCACCCAAGGACCGAACCCGGCCCGGCGCACGCAAAGTCCTTGATTCGGCTTCGGATTCGGCTATTTTGCCGAATTGTGAGCGAAATCGGCAAGACTACCGAATCGTTCCTCGCCGTCACCGCCGACGTCGTCGGTTCGCGGCAGAGTGACGATCGGCCGGCGCTGCAAGCCCGGCTGCTCGAGGCGACGGCTGCGGTCAGCGCGGCGCGGCGCCGCGATCTCGCCGCCGACGTGCAGCTCACCGCCGGTGACGAGCTGCAGGCGCTGCTGCCGAAGCCGCCCGCCGCGGTCGCGCTGCTGCAGTCGCTGAGCGACGCGCTGCACCCGGTCCAGCTCCGCTTCGGGCTCGGCTGGGGCCCGTTGACCACGCCGCTGCCGGCGCGGCGTCAGGCCCGGCGCCTGCCGCTGCTCGACGGCCCCTGCTTCCATCGCGCGCGCGCCGCGCTCGCGGCCGCTGCCGACCGCGGCGCCTGGGCCACCGCGCTCGGGTTCGACCCGATCGGCGCCCCGCTCGACGCGCTGCTCGAGCTCGTCGGCCATCTGCGGCAGGGCTGGACCGAGAAGCAGGGGCTCTACGCCGCCGCCGCGCGCGAGCGCCAGCAGAAGGAAGTCGCCGCGGCGTTCGAGGTCAGCCCGTCGGTGGTCAGCGAGAGCCTCAAGGCCGCGAACTTCGAGCTCGTGCGGCGCGGCGAGGACGGACTGGTGGCGCTCCTGACCCACTTCGGCAATCTGACCGAATCGGCGACGGATTCGCCCGAAGCGCCGAATCCGAACCCGCGCCGGCGATGAACGCGGTGCTGCTGTTCCTGCTGCTCGGCCACGTCGTCGGCGACTTCGTGCTGCAGAGCCGCGCGCTCGCCGAAGCCAAGCGGCTGCGCGCGAGCGCGCTCGCCCACCATGTCGGGCTCGTGCTGCTCGCACACGCGATCTGCCTGCTGCCGCTGCTCTGCTACGCGACGTGGAGTCCGCACCTGCTCTGGCTGGTGGCTGGACTCGTGCTCGCGCATGCCGCGATCGATGCCGGCAAGGCCGCGGTGGAACGGCGCCGCGGCGAGTCGCTGCGCACGTTCCTCGGCGATCAGGCACTCCACCTCGTCACCGTGCTCGTCGCCACCCGGCTCGCGCCGGTGCGCGACGCCAACGCGGTGCCCGCCGAGCTGCAGCGCGCCGCGATCCTCGCGATTGCCTACGTGCTCTGCGCCACCGCGGGCTCGGCGATCGTGCGGCTCGTGCTCGCGCGCTACCGGCTGCCGACGGCGACCGCCGAGACCGCGACGACGGACGCCGACGGCGAGCCGATCAACACCGCGCGCATGGGCCACGCGATCGGCGTGCTCGAGCGCAGCCTCGGCCTGACGTTCATCCTGCTCGAGGCCTGGGCCGGCCTCGGCGGCATCATCGCGGCCAAGTCGATCGCGCGCATCAAGGACCTCGAGCGCCGCCACTTCGGCGAGTACTACCTGATCGGCACGCTGACCAGCCTGCTGGTCACGGTCGCGGTCGGCGTCGCGGCGGTGTGGGCGCTGCGACACGCCTGACGGCCACGGCCGGCAAACCCGTCGCCGTCAGCCGAAACGCCGGTCGACCTTGTCGAACGACTTCCGGCCCTTCTCGCGCGCCTCTCGCAGCACCGGCACCGCTTCCTTGAAGGCCTTGAGCTCCTTCTTCGACAGCTTCAGCGTCTTGCCGTCGGCCCACTTATCGAGGCTGCCGAGGATCTCCTCGTTGTCGGCGATGCTGGTGAGGAACGCGCCCTCGACGAGTTCGAGGCCGGCGGCGAACGCCTTCTCGGGCTTCTGCTCGCGGTTCTGCCAGAACTCGCGCGCGGTCTTCGAGACCAGGTCCTGCTGCTTCTCGAGCAGCTTCTGCCAGTCGGTGGCGAGCTCGTCACAGGCCGGCACGCCGCGGAAGTGGCGCAGGAACAGCGGCAGGTGACCGACCCAGGGCTTGTCGCAGAGCGTGCGCTTGCCCTTGCCGAGCGACTTCTCGATCGCGTAGACGTGATCGCCGGCGCAGGCCTCGACCGCGGCGATCGCATCCGTTGCGGCCTTCTTGACCTTGTCGTCGACGCCGTCGGTCGCGACGACGCGCTTCGCGGTCTGGTACAGCGCGGCGGGATCGACGCGTTCCTTCTGGGTGTCGATCGCCTCGAACGCCGCCGCCAGCCGCCCCGGATCCGCCGTCGTCATCGCTTCGCACCACGCCAGCTCCTGTTCGGTCTGCAGCTGCGCGGGCCAGTGGTTCCAGCCGTCGAGACTGCGCAACCGCACATGCGGGTAGCCGGCCTCCTGATAGAACTCGAGTCCGCCGACGCTCTGACCGTAGGGCACCACGGGATCGGCGGTGCCGTGCATCAACACGATCGCCTGGTGGTGGTGCTTCTTGGTCGCCTGGGTGCCGATCCAGACCCCGCTCGCCTGGCCGACGACGCCGGTGACGTCGTCCGGGTAGGCGCCGGCGTAGAGGAACGAGAAGAAGCTGCCCTGGCTGTGGCCGTAGACGTACGTCGCGCGCACGTCGAACTTCTGTTTCAGCTCGACGTGCAGGCCGTGCAGTCGCTCGAGGTCCTTCTTGCCCTGCAGGAAGTTGAAGCCACCGTTGCCGTTCGACGTGGTGCCGTCGGGACAGACGACGAGGTCGGCGGCGCGGAAGGTGCCGGCCTGGTGGTTCGCGAAGCCCCAGCGACGATCGAGGTTGCTGCCGTGCAGCACGAACGTGAGGTTGATCGGCTGCCCGGCGTCGTAGTCCTTCGGCAGGTAGTACTGGTAGACCAGGCCGTCGGCGCTCTTCCACTCGTAGACCTTGCCGGTGGCCTTGGCATCGGGCTCGCGTTCGGGCGCCTGGGCGACGACCGGCGAGAGCGCGAACGGGACGGCGACGGCGAGGAGGGTCGCGGCGTACAGGGCGTGCATGGCGGCAAAGGTTACCGTGGACGCGGCGGCCCTGCCGTCGCTAAGAGGGTGGGATGCCGAGCGCGCCGTTCCCGCACCGGATGGTCATCCTCGGCCGCCAGATCCGCCACGACCCGCAGCTCGGTCACGCCTTCGTCCAGGACATCGACCGGCGGGTGCCACACGAACGCGGCGCCTACTTCGCGCGCACCAACGCGCAGGGCTTCCGCGAGGACCACGACCTCGAGCCACCGCCGGCGGGATTCCACGCGCTGTGCTACGGCGACTCGTACGCGGCCGGCGACGGCGTCGACAACCCGGCGCGCTTCAGCACGCGGCTCGCCGCGGCGCTCGGCATCACGGTGTCGAACGTCGCAGTCCCCGGCCACGGCCCCGACCAGAACGTGCTGCAGCTCGAACAGGGCGCGCTACCGCGGCCGGATCTGATCCTCTGGTGCATCGCGGTCCACACCATCGAACGCATCCAGTCCGGCAAACGCGTGACGATCGACCGCGAGGGGCGGCTGTGGCAGGTCGACCGACCACACTTCGCGCTCGACGGCAACGGCGCGCTCGAGCTGCGCGGAGTGCCGGTATCGGAACGCGGCGACGAGCTCGTCGAGCGCCCGTGGCCCCAGATCGCGAGCCCGTTCGCCGCGCGACGACGCGAGCTCACGGCCTGGCTGCGGCAGCGCCTCGTCGCCGCGGTCGGTCCGATCGTGAAGCCGCCGCCCGATCCCGACTACGCCGACCCGAACAGCGTCGGCTGGCGGCTGCTGGCGGCGATCGTGCGCCGTTTCCACACCTCGGCGGCCGGCGTGCCGGTGGCGATCGTGCCGCTGCCGACGACCCGCTACCTGACCGAACCGCGCGAGCCGCACTTCCAGCGGCGCTTCGCCGAGCTCGCGGATCCGACCGCCGGCCTGCACGTGCTCGATGTCACCGCTGCGATGCGGCGCGCACCGCGCCGCGAGCGCACCGGTTTCTGCTTCCGATCCGACGGCCACTACAGCGCGAGCGGCCACGCCGCGGTCGCCGCCGCGCTCGCCGACGAGCTGCGCGTTCACGGCCTCGTGCCGGCGGGCACCGCGCCGAACAGGGCTGCCACGAACAGCGCGAACGCGCCTCCCCGCCGCACGCTCGTGATCGGCTGGCAGCTCGACGACGGCTACGCCGTGCTGCGCGCGGCCGATGGCGCGATCGTCGCAGAGCATCGCGAGTCCGAGCTCACGGGCGGCCCGTGCCGGCCGGGTGTGTTGCCGCTGTCCGCGGTCCATGCCTGCCTCGACGACGGCCATGTCGCAGGCCCCGAGCTCGACCTGGTCGTGCTGCAGTCGCCGTGCACGGTGCTGCTCGGTTTCGCCCGCGACGATCCTCGCTGGTTCGCCTACGTGACCGGCTACGTGCGGTGGCACGGCGCGGCCGAACGCGATCTGCGCGAGTTCCTGGGCTACCGCGGTCAGATCGAGCACGACATCGTGCCCGGCGAAGGCCTGCCGGCGCCACCCGCAACCGCTCCGACCGACGACGACGACGAGCTGCGTTGGCTGCGTGGGCGCATCGTGCGACTCGCCGGGCTCGACGACGACGCCGGGTTGCGGCGCCAACTGCTGCCGCTGGCGCGCCGCTGGGAGCTCGCGACCCGCGCCGCGCGCGCCCTGGCATTGCCGACCGCCGCTCCGCTCCGGCGCGGGCGGATCGCGGTTCGCCTCGCCCGCTGACGCGATCGCGGTTCTGCGCAAGGGGGCGGCCCGAGCGGCCCTGCGCCGCGATCGCCCTCGCCGTCGTACTCCGCGAGCCGGCATCGGCTACGCTGCGGATGTCGCGCCGGCATGACGACGGAACAGAACGAGCCCTTCGACCTCCTCTGCGAAGCACTGCAGGTCTACCTCGACTGGCAGAGTGATCCCGAGCGCGTCCCCGAGGCCGAGTTCCTGGCGCGCAACGAGCCGCTGCGGCGCCTGCTCGAACCGATGCTGCGCGAGGGCGAGGGCGACGGCAGCGACCCTGGTGAACGGCGGCTCGGCGACTTCCGGTTGGTGCGCGAGATCGGCCGCGGCGGTTGCGGTGTCGTGTTCGAGGCCGAGCAGGTCTCGATCGGTCGCAGGGTCGCGCTCAAGGTGCTGGCGGCGTCGCCGGCGCTCTCCGCACTCGGCATCGCGCGCTTCAAACGCGAGGCGACGATGGCAGGCCGGCTGCGACACGACGGCATCGTCAAGGTCTTCGCCGTCGGCGAGGACGAAGGCCACCACTTCTTCGCGATGGATCTCGTGCCGGGTGCGCCGCTCGATCGCGTGCTCGAGTCGCTCGCCGACCGCGACCCGCAGAGCGTCGACGGCGGCGAGGTCTGGCGCGCGGTCGGAACGCTCGCGATCCGACCCGCCGGCGCGGTCGGCGAGTCGGAAGCCGTGCCGTCGCCACCGCCCGCCGCGGGCAGCGCAACCGAGGTCTGGGTCGCGATCGCGGCGCGGATCGCCGACGCGCTGCACCACGCCCACGAGGCCGGCATCGTCCACCGCGACGTCAAGCCGAGCAACATCCTGGTGCGCGCCGACGGTCAGCCGGTGCTCACCGACTTCGGCCTCGCCCGCGAGCAGGGCCTGCCGACCGTCAGCGTCGACGGCGCGTTCGTCGGCACACCCGGCTACGTCTCGCCCGAGCAGATCGACGGCCGCCGCGCCGGTGTCGACCGCCGCACCGACGTATTCGCTCTCGGCGTCTCGCTCTACGAGATGCTGACGCTGCAGCGCCCGTTCGAGTCGGGGTCGTCGCAGGAGGAGATGCGCCGCATCCTCAAACAGGAACCACCGCCACCGGCGCGCCTCAACCCGCGGCTGCCGTCGGATCTGTGCGCGATCGTCGGCAAGTGCCTCGAGAAGGAACCCGAGCGACGCTACGCGACCGCGCACGAACTCGCCGAGGACCTGCGTGCGTTCCTGAGCTACCAGCCAGTGCGCGCTCGACCCGTGCGGCGCCTCGGGCGCCTGCTGCGCTGGATGCGGCGCGAACCGCTGCGCGCCTGGCTCGCCGTGATGCTCGCCGTCGCCGCGCTGCTGATCGGCGGCCTCGGCGGCTTCGTCGCGCTCAAGCAACGCTTCATCGCACTCGGCGAGCAGGCCGTCCGCCAGGACTGGATCGAGTCGCGCCTGGCGCAGGGTTTCCGCGAGATCATGAGCCGATCGCCGACCGCGTCGACCCAGCGCCAGTTCGCCGAGATCCTGACGCGCGAACCCGGCCAGCTCGAAGCACTCTGCGGCATGGTGCTGGTCGAGGCCGCACGCGGCGGCGGCAACCGGGCCGCCGACATCGTCGAGTCCTTCGCCGCGCGGCACGAGGACGCCCCCGTGCTGCGGATCCTCCGCACCTACCTCGCAGCGCGCGAACGCCGCCTGTTCTACCGCGGCGACTGGTTGACGGAGCTCGGCGAGCCGGACGATGCGCTCGACGCGTTCCTCACCGGCCTCCTGTCCTACGAGGCGGCGATCTACAGCGAACGCGCCGAACTCGGCGAGCGCGCGTTCCACCTGCTCGAACGCGCCTGTCTGCTCGGCGAAAGGCAGCGGCGTTTCTACCTGTGCGCCTGGGCCGAGGCGAGTCGGTTCTCGCCCGACCCGCGCGCCGCGCGCGAGGCCGCGTTCGTGCTCGACGAGCTCTGGCCCGACGAGCCCGACGTGCTGCCGGCGATCGCGCGGGCGCTGGGCGTCTGGGACACGGACGCCGCGATCGCCCGCTACCGGCGTGCGATCGCGCGCGGCGAGAACTCGGGGCACTCGCATCAGGAG
>JAGQRB010000464.1 GCA_020425925.1 Planctomycetota bacterium | reverse complement strand
GTGTGCACACCCATCGGATCGAAGTTCTCGATCGAGCAGACGATGATGACGTTGTCCTTGCGATCGCGGACGACCTCGAGCTCGTACTCCTTCCAGCCGAGGATCGACTCCTCGATCAGGATCTCGCTGTTGAGCGACAGCTGCAGGCCGCGCGCCGCGATGTCCTCGAACTCCTCGAGGTTGTAGGCGATGCCGCCGCCGGTGCCGCCGAGCGTGAAACCCGGTCGAATGACACACGGCAGTCCGATCTCGTCGAGCGCTGCGCGTGCTTCGGACATCGTGTAGGCCAGACACGAACGTGCGCTCGCGAGCCCGATGTTCGACATCGCCTCGCGGAACTCCTGGCGACCCTCGGCCTTCGCGATCGACGCCGGGCGGGCGCCGATCATCTCGACGCCGAACTTCTCGAGCACGCCCATGTCGTGCAGCTGCATGCCGCAGTTGAGCGCGGTCTGGCCGCCGAGCGTCGGCAGGATCGCGTCGGGCCGTTCGGCCTCGATGATCTTGGCGACGACCTCAGGGGTGATCGGTTCGACGTAGGTCCGATCCGCGGTCTCCGGATCGGTCATGATCGTCGCCGGATTGCTGTTGATCAGGATGACCCGGTATCCGTCCTCGCGCAGCGCCTTGCAGGCCTGCACGCCGGAGTAGTCGAATTCACAGGCCTGACCGATGACGATGGGGCCCGATCCCAGGATCAGGATCGACTCGAGGTCGGTGCGACGCGGCATTGCGGGCAAGAACTACAGCCGATGGGGTGTTCGGGCGCGAGCGGAAACTCGCGATCGCTACGAACTGCGGAAGCGGCCGCTCGAGATCCGCTTCAGACCGAGCGTCGAGCGTTCGTAGAGGTAGACGAACGCGGTGATCGCGCGCCCGTCCGGGCTCGTGGTCACGGCGGTCCGACGGCGGTACTCGGGCGGTTCGGCGGTCGCCGACGTCACGCCTTCGTAGGCGTCGAGGCTTGCGAGCAGCTCGTCGAACGGTGGGTGGAGCCGGAACAGCTCGCCGTGGACGACGTCGGCGGGATCGTCCGAGGGCACGACTGCAGGGTAGCCCACCGAGTCGCCGATCGGTGGGCATTCGTACATGCGACCGCGGAGCGTGGCCGGGCCGACGAACGTCGCGCCGCGGTGGAGCGCCGCGGCCGCCGGAGCGTCGCCGTCCCGCATCAACGTGCCGTAGACGAACAGCGGGGGGTCGGCGCGCGCAGCCGCCACGGCGGTTACTTCCCGCCGTTCGCGCCCGCCCGCGCGGCGCGCTCGATCTCGTCGATGCTGCTGACGTGGAACTCGCCCCAGCCCTGGTGGACGCCACCGTCGGTGTCGAGCGCGACGCGGCAATCCGGTCCCGCCGCGACCGGGATCAGCTGGGCGCGGACGGGGTTGCCCTCGATCGTCAACGGCAGACCGTCGGGGTAGTAGCGGAACGACGCGAGACCGAGCCGTTCGCCGCCGTGCACGACCGGCTCGGCCAGCTCGTCGCCGGGCAACTCGAGCAGGGCGGCGTCGACGTCTCCGGCCGCCACGAGCGCGCCGAGCGTCGGTGGCGGTTTGCCCTCGCGCTGCGCGAACGCCGCGATCGCCGCGCTCAGCCGCTGCATGCGGTGGCAGACCAGCTCGAAGTACACATTGCCGTAGGTCCAGTCGCGCTGTCGCGTCACCTCGGACGACAGGATCGGACCGTAGGTCGTCGCCAACGCGAGCAGCTCGGGGCCACCGAGCGGGCTCGTGCAGCTCAGCACGATCCCGCCTGCGGTCCGCCGCAGCATGCCGCGACCGCAGCCGAGACAACGGCTGACCGTTTCGACGTCGGGTAGCTCGTCGACCGCGAGCAGCGGCTCGGCCTCGGCCGTCGCCGCGGTGGCGGCGGCGAGCGGCAGCCAGATCTCCTGCAGCGCGGCGTGGATCGCGCCGCCGTCGAAGCGCAGCTCGAACATCGGATGGGGCGCGCCTTCGCCGGCCGGCAGCGGCGCATCGCCGACATCGAGCACGGCCGCCGCGCCGGCATCGGCCGCGGCCAGCAGCGCGCGCAGTCCGGCCGCGCTCTCGGCGAGATGGAACGTGCCGTTGCGGACGCAGCAGGCCGGTGACAGCGCCGCGGGCAACCCGGCGATCTCGAGCAGCGTGCACGGCACGCCGACGAGCTCGCGGGTCCTGGTCGCGACCCAGGGCTGGGCCCGCAGCGCCGCGAGCAGGCGATCGAGCGCGTCCGGGTCGACGATTCCGAAGCTGGCGTAGACGTGCGGCACCGGGGAGCCGACCGCTGGCCGGGTGATCGCGAACGCGCCGCCGCCGGTCCACGCCGCTCGCAGGTCCGCGGTGATCGGATCGCCGAGCGGTCGCAGTCCGGAGAGCTCGAGCAGCCGGTCGACCGCCCGGACGAGACCGGGCACGTCGAATGCGCAGCGGAGCTGCAGCAGCGCGTCGGCGGGCAGCGGCTGCTCGGGCAGCGGGGCGAAGCCGGAGAGCAGCGCGGCGAGCAGACCTACGGGTTCGCCGTCCAAAGCGATCGCGAGCTCGGTCTGCAGCCGTTCGCCGACTGCCGCGAGGCGGTACTCCCAGAGCGTGGTGTTCGCGACCCCGATCGCGGCGAGGAACGGGTCGACTTCCGACGATGACCCGGAGAACAGCGTCGCGACCATCCGGACGTAGCGCGCGAGGTCGGTCGCCAGCGCGAGGCCAGGCGGTGCTGCTGGATTTCGCGTCACGAAGCGACCGACCGCGTCGCTGCCGTGACCGATCCCGCCGGCGACGGAGCCGGCCGACGTCGCGATCCAGATCGGTCGCGCCATCCCGTTGGTGGGGTCGAGCACGAGTGCCGCGTGGCCATCGACCTCGCGTCGCTCGGCGACCCTGGATCCGCTCGGCGGCCGCTCGCGCAAGTCGGTGACGAACGCCGTCGCGCGCTCGGTGAAGCGCGCGGTCGCCGCCGGAGTGGCCTGGAGCGCGAAGGTCATCGCGACCTTGGACAGCCCTCGGAGGTCGTCCGGGTCGTCGCCCGGTTGCGAGGCGGCGATCTCGAAGTCGTGCAGATCACGCCAATCCAGCGCGCGCAGCTCGAGTTCCGCACCCTCCTGGAACGAGATGAACTCGGGGATCTCCGCGGCGATCCGGCGGGTGTAACGCCGCCAGCGCTCGACCTGTGCGGCGTCGCGCTGCTGCGCCAGCTCGCAGACCTCCGCGACCTCGGGGTCGGCGAGCAGCTTTCCGACTGCGGTCCGTTCGACGGCGGCGACCAGGCCGGGCAGGTCGTGCACGGACAGCCGGAACAGCGGCCGGCGCGCGGAGAACGTCTCGCCCTGGGCGACGGCGAGGCTCGCGAGCGCGAGCACCGGAGAGAGTCGGAGCATGCTGGAGAGCCTGTATTCTGAAACGGCGGCTCTCTTCCGACGATGTCGGCGGCCGACTATTTCGCCGGGCGCCAGGCGCCGAGCCGCAGCCAGGCGAGCCAGACCGCAGGGTCCCAGGTCGGCGGGTCGAGCACGATCGGATCGTCGGGTGGCGGCCCCGCCAGATCGAGTAGCGCGGCGGCGGCCTGCTCGCGCAGCAGCGGGTCGGGGTCGCGCAGCAGGTGCCAGAGCACCAGCGTGTCGCGCGGCTCGCGCACCGCCTGCACCACGGCGTAGACGCCCTTCTCCCGCATGCCGGATTCGCCGGCCATCGTTGCCCGGTCGAACAGACCGACCGCCCGGCGCAGCTCGGCAGAGCAGTCGGTGAACAGCGGCGTGCTCGGTCCCTTCGCGGTCACCTTGGTTGCGGCTCCGGCGGGCACGAACACGACGCGGCCGTCGAAGTCGAACGTCACCGCGCCCTCGGTGACCTCGATCGCGTTGGTGCCGTCGCCGGCGACCGTGAGCTCG
>JAGQRB010000463.1 GCA_020425925.1 Planctomycetota bacterium | reverse complement strand
CGCTGCGCGCCCAGATCGAGGACCTGCGCGCAGCGCTGAGCAGTTCGCAACCCGCGCCGGCGCCGGGCGACACCGGCGCCGGGACCGGCTCGCCGCCGCGGAGCCGGCGCCCCGGAAAGGTGCGTGTCGTCGGCGCCGTGCAGGCACCGCCGGGCGAGATCCCGACCGAGGCCGAGATCCCGCGGATGGCGCCGCCTCCTGCGACCGGCGAAGGGTCCACCGAAACCGCGCGCGCGCTGCTGGACGCGTATGTGAACGGAGCGACTCCGGGCACACACGCGCCGATGCCCTACGCGCAGATTCCGTATCTGAACCACTTCTTCCAACAGGGCACGTCGCAGACCGTTCCCGCATCGGTCACGACCGCCGGCACGACCGATCCCGAGGCGATCGTCGCGCTGGCGTCGCGCCTGCTCGACCTGACGATGGACATCGAGCTCGCCCAGGCCCAGATCGAAGAATCCAAGGCGCTGGCCAGCCGCAACATGGTGCCGAAGTCGGAGCTTGCCCGCGACGTCGCGAAGCTGCGCAACCTCGAGCAGAAGCGCAAGATCGTGCGCGGCCTCGTCGACGGCGAGATCCGCGCGACCGAGAGCGAAGTCGCCTGGCTGTCGCGTTCGATGGGAAAGGCCGACAAACACGAGCGGCTGACCTGGGAGATCCAGCTGATGCGCGCAACCGCCCGACTCGAAGCCCTGCGTGCGGCGCGGTAGCCGTTGGCGTAACGTTCCGGCGTGCTCTTCCGCGCCGTCTACTTCGACTGTGACTCGACCCTGGCGACGATCGAAGGCGTCGACGAGCTGATCGACGCCATCGACCCCGGGCTGCGCGTCGAGCTGGCGGAGCTGACCGAGCGCGCGATGAACGGCCAGGTGCCGCTGGCCGAGGTCTACGAGACCCGGCTCGCGCGCATCGCGCCGCGCCGCGACCTGCTGCACCGCGTCGGCGAGCTCTACGTGCAGAACGAGGTGCCGCACGCGCGCGACGTCGTGCAGGCGCTGCGCGCTTCGGGCAAACACGTCGGCATCATCAGCGGCGGACTGCTGCTGCCGGTGCGCATGCTGGCGCGCGATCTCGGCATCCCCGAGGTCAACGTGCACGCGGTGCCGCTCGAGTTCACCGCCAGCGGCGACTACGTCGATTTCGATCGTCGCTCGCCGCTGTGGCAGAACGGCGGCAAGGTCGAGGTGCTGCTCGGCCTGCCGGCCGAGCACCGGCCGGTCGCGTTCGTCGGCGACGGCGCGACCGACCTCGAGACCCAGATGGACGGTGCCGATCTGTTCGTCGGTTTCGGCGGCGTCGCGGCCCGCGAGATCGTTCGCAGCAACGCCGAGGCATGGGTTCCCGGACCGAGCCTCGCAGGTGTGCTGCGCCACGTGCTGACCGCCGGCGAACGCGCCCGCCTGCGCTCGCAGCCGCGCTTCAGTGAATTGCTTTCCGCGGCCGAAGAGTGATGCTTCCGGCATGGGCGATCACCCCGTGCTCTTCATCCCCGGCCCGACCGAGGTCGACCTCGCGCTGCGCGAGATCATGGCCATGCCGCTGCTCGGCCACCGCGACCCCAGGTTCGTCGCGGTCGTGCAGGACGTCTGCCAGCGCCTCCGCGCGCTCTACCTGACGACGCAGCACGCGGCGTTCGAGACCGCGCCCGCGACCGCGCTGATGGAGGCCGCCGTCCGCAACCTCGTGCCGCGCGGCGGCGCGACGCTGCACCTCGTCGGCGGCGCGTTCGGCGAGCGCTTCGCGAAGATCGCCAAGGCGTGCGGACGCCGGCCCGAGGTGCTCGAGGTCGCGATGGGCCAGGCCCACGATCCGGCCGCACTGCGCGCCCGCCTGCAGGGTGGCGCACCGGTCGCGGCGGTCGTCATCACCCACAACGAGACCTCGACCGGTGTGCTGCAGCCGCTCGCGGCGCTCGCCGCCGTGGTGCGCGAGTGTCAGCCCGACGCGCTGGTGATCGTCGACGCCGTGACCAGTGTCGCCGGCGCCGAACTGCGCTTCGACGACTGGGGTCTCGACTTCGCGTTCGCCGGCACCCAGAAGTGCCTCGCGCTGCCGCCCGGACTCGCGACCTACGCGGTCAGCGAACGTGCGCTCGCGCGCGCCGCCGAGGTCGAGGAGCGCGGCTTCCTGTTCGATCTGCCGAAGGCGGTCAAGGACACCAACGCCGGCAAGACACTCGCGACCCCGTGCGTGCCGCTGGTCTACGCGCTGCAGCGCCAGCTCGAACGCATCGAGCTCGAGACGCTCGAGCAGCGCTGGCGCCGCCATGGCGAGCTGCGCGACGCGACGCTGGCGTGGGCGATCGAGCAGGGTTTCCTGCCGTTCGTCGCCGACGACGCCGCGCGTTCGCCGACCGTGAGCTGTCTCGACGCCAACGGCGCCGACGTCGACGCGCTCGCCAAGCGCGCCGCCGACGCCGGCTTCAAGCTCGACAAGGGCTACGGCGACCTCAAGGGCAAGGCGTTCCGCATCGGCCACATGGGCGACCACGATCGCGCGCGGCTCGATGCGCTGCTGACCGCACTGGCGCGCTGAACCGGAGCGGTTGGCCGGCGCGTCAGCGCACGCCGTCGAGATACTGCATCGCGCCGACGACGTTGCCCTCGGTGTCTTCGAACATGATCAGGGTGCCGACGGTCTCGATCAGGAACGGCTGTAGCGTGACCTTGCCGCCGTGCTGGGCGACCGCCGCCGCGATCGCGCCGACGTCGTCGACGCCGATCGTGCACTCGAAACCGCGCATGCCCTGACCGCTGAGCGGCTCGCGCCGGGCGTGCAGCGCGCCGTGGATTCCGGTCGGGCTGGTGTGGATGCGCCAGAAGCCCGGCGGCCCCCACGGCTCGAAGGTCCAGCCGAAGACCTGACCGTAGAACCTCTGGGCGCGCTCGCAGTCGTCGGCGTGGATGGCGAAATGGGCGATGTCGTTGGCCATGGCGACACCCTAGACGGCTGGTCGGGCGGCGGTCTTGCGCTATCCTGCCATCCTGTGTCGCGAAACCGCCAAGCCGAGAACCGGCTGATCGTGCGCACGCTCGGCCTGCGGCTGCCGGCGAACCACCGCATCGAGCCCCACAGTCACGACTGGCACCAGCTGGTCTACGCCACTACCGGTGTCATGACGGTGACGACCGCGGCCGGCGCCTGGGTCGTGCCGCCACAACGTGCGGTCTGGATCGCGGCGAACTGCGAGCACGCGATCGACATGACCGGTTCGGTCGCGATGCGGACGGTGTACTTCCACCCCGATCTGCGTGCCGGACTCACCGACACCTGCCGCGTGCTGGGCGTGCCGGCGCTGCTCCGCGAGCTCATCCTCGAGGCGTTGCGGCGCCGCATGCTTTCGTCCGAGCGGCGCGAAGACCGCCATCTCACCGCGGTCCTGCTCGACCAGATCGCGGTCACCGACGTCGCGCCGCTCCGGCTCGAGCTGCCGAACGATCCGCGTGCGCGCCGCGTCGCGGCGCAGCTGCAGGCCGATCCCCGGTCGCAGAAGCCGCTCGCCGAGCTGGCGCAGCGGAGCGGCGCCAGCCCGCGCACGCTCGAGCGCCTGTTCCGCCGCGAGACCGGGATGACGTTCGGCCGCTGGCAGCAGCAGTGCCGTGTCCTGCACGCACTGCGCCGGCTCGCGGCCGGCGACTCGGTCACGGCGGCGGCACTCGCGGTCGGCTACGACAGCACGAGCGCGTTCATCGCGATGTTCAAGCGGGTCGTCGGCGAGACGCCGGGCGCTTACTTCGCGGTCGCATCGTCGGCCCGTTAGCCATCCGCTGCGACCATCAGGTGCCGACGTTCAGCCGCAGCACCGACGTCGTGCTGATCCCGCAGGTCGAGAAGTCGACGTGGTAGCCTTCGACCGAGAACGACGCACCGATCAGCGCCGGGTTGTTCGCGATCGCGAGGTCGAACGGCGAGACCGGGCCGACGTTGGCGAACGAGAAGCCGACGGGGCTGTTCTGGTAGTACGGGCACCCGCACGAGGTGACCGGCGGCGGCACCGACGTCAGCGCCGGCAGCAGCTCGACACCACCGACCAGCAGCGCACCGGGCGCCGCGTTGCGCAGCTCCATGTGGAACGTCGCGCCGACGATCGGCAGGTCGTTGCCCTGCACGGTCATCAGCAGCGGCGCGCCGGTCGCCGAGCAGGTCCACGGCGTCGGCGAGGTCGTCGAGTACGAGGCGACGCTCGGCGTGAACTCGAAGGTGTCGAGGTTGCCGGTTCCGATCGCCGGCGCGACGGCGAGGATCTTGCCGCTCGCGTTGTCGAACACGAGCTGCGCGCCGG
>JAGQRB010000462.1 GCA_020425925.1 Planctomycetota bacterium | reverse complement strand
TGCTGCAGGCACGCCCGGGTGAGCCGCGGGCGCAGCGGTTGCTCGCGATCAAGTCGCTCGGCGTGCTCGGGCAGCCCGAGGCGCTGCCGTTCCTGATCGAGTGGAGCGCCGATGCGGACGAGGAGATCGCCCGGCTCGCCAATGCCGCGATCGCGGCGATCCACCTGCACGCCGAGACGGCCGGGAAGTAGCGGCGGCGCGGGCGTTCCGAACTTCTGCGCAACCTCGGCGGCGCGGCTCGTATCATCCCGCCGCCATGACTCCGTTGCTTCGCTGGATCCTGACGGCAGCCGCGCTCTGGGCTGCCGCTCTGCCCGCTGTCGCGCAGGGCGGTCGAACCAAGCCGGGCCTCGTGCTCGACGTCGAGAAGGTCGCGCTGCAGGCGCGCTTCGAGCCGGCGACGGCGCGGCCCGGCGACACCGTGAAGCTGATCGTCGGCGCGACGGTGACACCGGGCTGGCATGCCTACGGCGCGCTCGAGACCGGCAACATTCCGGTCTCGCTCGAACACGACAGCCTCGAGCTGCACGGCCTCGAAGCGGTCGGCGCGGCGAGCGTGCCGCCCGGCGAGGAGCACACCGATGCGCTCGGCACCGTGACGCATCCGCTGCCCGAGTACTTCGAGGTCAGCCAGAAGGTGAAGGTGCCCGGGGGCACGGCGCCGGGTGACGTTGAGATCACCGGCCAGCTCGGCTACCAGGTCTGCGACGAGAACTCGTGCGAGGCGCCGACGACGGACGTGTTCACCGCGAAGCTCACCGTGCAGGCCGGCGAGCCGCAGGGTCAGGAGCCAGTCCGGGCGCAGGACCCCGGCTTCGGCGGCGTCGGCGGCTTCGGTGACCTCGACGGTGACAAGGTCACGGTCGAGGCCCGCTTCGAGCCGGCGACGGCGCGCGCCGGCGAGACCGTGAAGCTCGTGCTCGGCGGCACCGTGACGCCCGGCTGGCACGCCTACGGCTCGGAGGAGACCGGCAACATCCCGGTGTCGCTCGACCACGACAAGCTCGAGCTGCACGGGCTCGAGACCGCCGGCGACGCAAGCGTGCCGCCGGGCGAGGAGCACACCGACGCGCTCGGCACCGTGACGCACCCGCTGCCCGAGTACTTCGAGGTGACGCAGCAGCTGAAGGTGCCCGCCGATGCGAAGCCCGGCGCGATCGAGATCAGCGGCCGGCTCGACTACCAGGTCTGCGACGAGAACTCGTGCCAGGCGCCGACCGACGCGCCGTTCACGGCGACGCTGACGATCGAGGCCGGCGAGGCGCGCGCGCCGACGGCCGGCGTCGGCGAGGATGACGGCGCCAAGGCGAAGAAGGGCCCGCCGCAGCAGAAGGGCGCGTTCGACTCGCTCTGGGCGCTGATCCTGGCGTGCATCGGTGGCGGGCTGTTCGCGCTCGCGATGCCGTGCACCTACCCGATGATCCCGATCACGTTCTCGTTCTTCACGAAGCAGGCCGAGAAGCGTCACGGCAGCGTGCTGCCGCTCGCGCTGACCTATGGGTTCGGCATCGTGCTGATGTTCGTGCTCGTCGGTGTGGTCCTGTCGTCCGTGATCGTGCCGTTCGTCAACCACTGGGCGACCAACCTCGTCATCGGCCTGGTCTTCCTGTTCTTCTCCTTCGTACTGTTCGGCTGGATCAACTTCGAGCCGCCGCGTTTCCTGCAGAACGCGGCCGGCAAGGCCAGCGGCGTCGGCGGCATGCTCGGGGTCTTCTTCATGGGCGCCGCGCTGGTGATCTCGTCGTTCACCTGCACCGCACCGATCGTCGGCTCGCTGATCGCGAACGTCGCGCAGTACGGACCCGTGCGCGTCGGCTTCGGCATGGCGATCTTCGGGCTGACGATGGCGATCCCGTTCGTCGCGCTCGCGCTGATGCCGACCAAGGTCAAGGCGATGCCGCGCTCCGGTGAGTGGATGGAGACGCTGAAGATCTCGCTCGGCTTCGTCGAGCTCGCGGCCGTGCTCAAGTTCCTGTCGGTCGTCGACCTCTCGCTCGGCTGGTCGTTCCTCAACCGTGAGTTGTTCCTGCTGCTGACGGGCGCGATCTTCCTGCTGTGGGCGATGTTCCTGTTCGGCTTCCTGCCGAAGCAGGGTGTGCCCTATGCCGGCGTCGGCGCCGGGCGGCAGGCGACCGGCATGTTCGTGGTGCTGTTCGCGGTCTACCTGCTGTCGGGCGCGATGGGCCACCGGCTCGACTTCTACACCACGTCGTTCGCACCGCCCTACTCGGCCAGTTTCGTCGAGGGCTTCGGTCCCGGCTCGGGTGGTGCGGGTGGCGAGGGCGATGGCCACGGCGTCGCCACAACCGGCCACATCATCATCAAGGACGATCCGGTGCGCGCGCTCGAGGTCGCCAAGGCCGAGGACAAGCTGCTGCTCTACAACTTCACCGGCTTCAATTGAGCGAGCTGCCGAGGCATGGAAGGCACCGTGTTCCTCGCCCCGGAGGTCTCCGGGATCATGAAGCAGAACCTGGTCGAAGCGCGCCTGCACGTCGACACCCAGAACACCCTGACCGCGGAGCAGTTCGCGACCAACCAGAAGCTCCGCGACGACATCGCGGGCACGCTCGCGATGCCCTACTTCGTCGTCGTCGATCCGAAGACCGGTGAGACGGTCGCCGAGCACTCGCTCAGCGGCGGCGCCGGCGTCTGGCAGGAGGGTTGGCTCGACTTCCTGCGCTTCGTGCTCGAGGAGTCCGGCCGCGACGGCAAGTAGCCGACCCGGTCGGTGCCGTCAGCGCCGCACCAGTATCACGCCGCGAAACCCGGCGCGCTCGACCGGCACGACCTCGTAGCGCGCCGGCACGTGCTCGCGCCAGAACGGCCCGAGCTGCGGATCGTCGGTGGTCGCGAAGAAGTCGCGCGCCGACTCGCTGAGCACCGCGGTCATGCCGAGCGCGCGCAGGCCGTCGTACCAGCCGTCGAACCACTGCGCGAACGGCGGCGCCGGCTGCGGCAGCGAGACGTAGCCGTTGACGACGCCGCCGAGCCACATCGCCATCAGGCCCTTGACCGCGGCGCGCGCGCCGTCGAGTTCCTCGCGCGAGCCGGTGACGAGCGCGATCTTCTGTTCGCCGTCGAGCTCGCGCACGCCGATGCCGTACTCGGGCGGCACCGGATGGCGCCATCCCGGTGACACCGTGAGCACGGTGACGATCGCACCGGCCGCGATCGCGATCAGGAAGCCGCGCCGGGTCACGAACGCGGCGGTCGCGAGCACCGCGACCGGGGCAATCGGCACGAAGTAGGCACCCTGCTCGTGGATCGCGTGGAAGCCGAGGAACACGACGTTCGGGCCGAGGTAGAGCGCGACCATCGCGAGTGCGGCCCAGGCCAGCGGTCGCGAGCGCCGGTTCGCCAGCGCGGCGAGCGCGCCGACCGACCACGGCAGGAACGGCACGACCCACTCGCGGTAGAACACCGCCGGCGCAGTCAGCGGCGCGAACGTGCGCCAATAGTCGGCGAGCACGTTGGCGGCGTCCTCGGCCTGACCACCGGCGCCGTGCGCGAGCAGCAGCGACAGCAGCAGCGCGAGCGCGGCGTGGGCCGACAGCCACGCCGCGATCTGCGGCAGTCGGCCGGTGCGGCGGGCGGGCAAACGCGCGAGCAGGGCGGCGGTCGCGAGCATGCCGGGGGTCAGCAGGTGCCCGAGCGCGTGCAGCGCGCCGGCCAGCGCACACGACGTGCCGAGGACAGCCGCGCGCAGGACGGTCGGCCGATCGAGCCAGCGCGCGAATTGCCACCACGCGAGTCCGACACCGGCGGCGAGCACGCCCGGGATCTCGCCGGTGGTCGCGAAGTAGAACCAGCTCGGCGTCAGCGCCACGGCGAGCGTCGGCCAGAGCGGCGATCCGACGTGGGCGGGCATCAGCCGCGCGAACGCGAGCACCAGCAACGCGAGGCCGAGCGCCGTGCCGAGCGCCGAACTCACCAGCAGCGCGTCGTTGCCGGTCGCACCGAACGGCTCGAGCAACCGGAACACCGCGGTGCACAGGTGCAGATACGCCGCGTGGCGCGCGTAGCTGCCGGTGTCACCCTCCTCGACCCAGACGACGAACGAGTTGCCGTCGACACCGTGCAGATGGCGCTGCGGCAACAGCAGGAACACCGCCGCCGCAGCGGCGAACACCGCCGCGGCGAGCAGCCAGAGGCGCAGCGCGCTCCGCGGGGTGTCGGGTGCCGGCATGCGCGGCGACGGTAGCGCGCCCCCGCTTCGGTTTCAGCGCTCGCGAGTCAGCGGTAGTAGCGGTTGGCCTCGACCGCCCAGGTCGTCTCGCGCCGCCACACCGTGCGGCCGTCGGGGTCGACCTCGCGGACCTGCGTGTTCTCGGCGATCAGCGTGTTGCCGTTCGGCAGGCGATCGGCGTCGCTCGGGCTGCTGCAGCCCTCGATCTCCCAGACGATCTTGCCGTCGCGATCGATCTCGTAGACCGCACCCTTGTTGCGCAGCGTGACGAGCGTGTTGCCGTTCGGCAGGCGGTCGGCGTCGTGCACGTTCGGCAGGTCCCGTCGCTCCCAGACGATCTCACCCTCCTTGTCGATCTCGATCACGCGATCGCCGAGCACGTCGGCGATCAGGGTGTTGCCGTTGACCAGGCGCTCGGCGTCGAACGGCCGGATCTCCGTGCCGAACTCCCAGACGACCTTGCCGTCCTTGTCGACCTCGATCACGCGGCTCGCGAACGTGTCCGCGATCAGGGTGTTGCCGGTGCCGAGTCGCTCGGCGCAGTACGGGTTCTTGAGGTTCTCGTATTCCCAGACGACGTTGCCGCGTCGATCGATCTCCTGCACGCGCGAGACCGAGAACTCGGTGAGCAGCAGGTTGCCGTTCTGCAGCAACTCGGCGTCCCAGGCGCCGAACACGTCATCGAGCGAGAACACCACCTTGCCGTTCTCGTCGACCTCGAAGACGCGGTTGTCGCTGTAGTCGGCGATCAACGTGAGCGCGCGCTTCGGCACTGCAGGTGCGGGTTGCGGATCCTGGGTGTCCGGCTCGGCCACGGCAATCGCCGCGATCGAGCCGCCGTTCTGCTGCCACCAGGCGACGCCGCCGACGACGCCGAGTCCGAACAGCGCGACGGCGGCAGCGAGCAGCGTGCGGCGGGACGGCGCGAACGAGCGCGAGCGCGCGCCGTGCAGCGCGTCGGCGATGCGGTCGGCGAGGCCGGGTGCCGGCAGCACGCCGGCGGCTTCGTGGAGCAGCGCGTCGAGCTGGAGCTCCCGCGCGTGGACGTCGAAACGGTCACTGGTCATCGTGTTCTCTCCGCTGGTCGAGGCACTCGCGCAGACGTTGCCGCGTGCGCTGCATCAGGGTCTTGACGCCGTTCTCGGCGAGGCCGAGTTCGGCCGCGACCGCCTGCCGGCTCGCCGGCTCGTCGCCGCCGAGGCCGTAGGCGAGTCGGATCGCGCGGGCAGCCCGCGGAGCGAGCGCCCCCAGGCACCGGCGCAGCGCCGCGAGCAGGGCGTCGCCCTTGTCGCTGCCGCAGTCGCGATCCCAGAGTTCGTCGACCGCGTCGGCGAGCAGCTCGGCCTCGCGTCCGCCGCGGCGCGCGCGCAGCAGCAGGAAACGCGCGGTGCGGCGCAGGAACGTCGCGGTCGCGGCGGGCTCGAGCTCGAGCGCGCGCTTCTTCGCGGCGATCACGAAGCACTCCTGGGCGAGGTCGTCGGCCTCGTCGGGGCGGGCGCCCTGCATGCGCAGGTAGCGCCAGACCCCGCCGAGATGGGCCCGGATCGCATCCTCCGCGGCACTGCGCGGGGCCGATTCCGAGCGCAGCCAGTCTCCGGTTCCGATCGCCAACGTGGTCACGTCCATTCAGTCACAGCGGTCGGGGCAGGGTATTCGGGAATCCGCGGAATCGCATGCCCCGCGGCCGCGGCTACGCTCGGGCGCGTGACCGAGCCGATTCGCCGCCCGCCGCCCGCCCGCCGTCCGCGCCGGCTCGCGAAGTTGCTGCTCGCGAGCTGCACCCTGCTGTTCTGTGCCGTGGTCGGCGAGGGCGTGTTGCGGATCACCGGTGGTTACCGACTGTTCGCCCCGCGGCTCGAGCCGGTCCGGTCGGCGAGCGACCCGGAGACCGTGCTGGCGATGGCGCACGACGTCGTCGAGCCGTTCACGGCGCACTGGCGGGCGGCCCGCCCGGACCTCGACATCGCCTGGCTCGAGACCTCGCCGCCGCCACCGCCGGCGCCGCCGCGGCTCGAGCTGCCGCTGCTACCGCAGCGCGACTGGCTGCTGAACTACTACGTCGTCAACGAGGTCCTGCTGCGTTCGCCGCTGGCGAAGAAGCTGATGCAGGCGCCGAACCTGACGCTGCCCGACGAGTTCACCGTCTTCGAGCCACCGGGCCGCAAGACGGCGCCGCACTATCGCTATCCGGCGTCGCGCACGTTGCCGACCGGCCTCATGACCAATCAGTTCGGTTTCCGCGGCCGCGAGATCGACTGCGACAAGCCGGACCGCACCGTGCGGATCGCATTCGTCGGCGCCTCGACGACCGTCGAAGCGCACCAACTGCCGCACACGGTCGCCGACCTCGTCGAGCACTGGCTCGGCCGGTGGGCGCAGGCGCGCGGCCTCGACGTCCGCTTCGAGACGATCAATGCCGCGCGCGAGGCGATCAAATCGCCCGACATCCGCGCCATCGTCACCGACGAGGTGATGCCGCTCGCGATCGACTACCTGGTCTACTACGAGGGCGCGAACCAGTTCCAGCCGGATGGGCTGGCTCAGCACGTCGCGATCGAGGGTGACTACGTGCTCGCGTCGCCGCCGCCCGGCGTCGTCGGCAACTACGACGAGGTCCAGAACGCGGATTCGAGCTGGCTCGACGGCATCGCGACCTGGTCGGCGGCCGCGCGCTACCTGCGCGGTGCGCTGGCCGGGAGCAAGCGACTGGCCGAGCCGGAAAAGCCCGCGCAGCACCTGACGCTGTCGCCGGAGATCCTCGATCCGAACACCGCGTTCCCGCTCGAGCGCGCCGCCGACGTGCTCGAATGTGGCGTGATCGCCGCCGATCTCGACGCGATTCGCAAGGTCGTCGAGGGCGGTGGCGCGCGGCTGGTCGTGTCGACGTTCTGGTGGTTCGCGCAGGACGGCATGCTGCTCGACCCGGTCTGGGCCGCGAACGTGCACGTGCACCTCAACCGCGCCTACTGGCCGTTCCGCTATTCGACGATCCGCGCGCTCGCCGATCTGCAGAACCGCTTCTTCGTCGCCTGGGCGGCGGCGCGAGGGGTCGACCTGATCGACGTCGGCGGCGAGCTGCCGCAGCACGAGCAGCTCGCGATCGACGCGATCCACCACAACCAGATCGGTGTGCGGCTCAAGGCCTGGATCATGTTCGCGGCGCTGACACGGTTCCTCGAGCGCGACCTCGAGGCCGGGCGTCTGCCGGTGCCCGATCCCGAACCGACGCCGCACCACCCGAACATCGGACCGACGAAGCAGGTGCCGCGGGCCCAGATCCTCGGTCACTGAGTCCTCGGTCGCGAGCTCAGCGCGGCTGCAGCCGCAGCACCGTGGTCGTCTGTGCGCTGCGGCCGCCGACCTCGAACCCCGCGGTCGCGCTGCAGTCCTGCCAGCTCGCCGACACCCGGTAGCGGCCGCTCGCGAGCGACAGGCTCTGCGACGGCGCCTTGCCGCTCGAGCTCGCCGTCAGGCGTCGGATCAGGCGGCCGCTCTCGTCGCGCACCTCGAGGTCGATCGAGCCGCCGCGCTGGCGGCCGGCCGGCAGTTCGATCGTCAGCTTCGCTGCGAAACCCTCGGCGAGCTCGACGTCGAGCTTGGTCTCCTGTTCCGCCCGGATCGAGAACGGCACGATCTGCGACGCGAACCCTTCGCCGTGAACCTCGAGCTGGTAGTCGCCGGGTGCGAGCGGGCGCGAGCGGCCGATGCCGTTCTCGAGGTCGACGCGCTCGAGAGCTGCGCCGTTCGCGGGATCGGTGATGCCGAGCCGGAGCTTCGCGGGCAGCGCCAGCGAGCCGAGCAGCTGCACCGCGAGATGGCCGCCGCGCGGGAATCGCACCGTGCCGAGATCCCAGGTCTCGTCGGCGCCGAGCTTGCGTTCGAATCGCAGTCGCGGCAACCCGTCGGCCTGGAACATCAATCGGTAGGTACCCGGCGGATACGGACCGAACCGGAACGACCCGTCGTTCGGGTCGACGGTCTCGACCGGCGTGCCCCAGTTGCCGCCGACGAGCGACGGCGAGGCCTGCACGTTCGCCGGCAGGCCGCCATCGGGGCCGACGACGGTGCCCGTCATCCAGACCCAGGCCGCCTCCGGCAGGCGGATGACCAGTTCCTCGCGGCCCGTCGCCACGCCGC
>JAGQRB010000461.1 GCA_020425925.1 Planctomycetota bacterium | reverse complement strand
GCGGCTACCGAGCTCGGTGATACCCATGCGAGAGAATCTCCTGCGAGTCCTTGTCCCTGCCGTCTCGTCGCGACCCGGCTGGCGTCGCGTGGTGCGCGGAGCGGTAACCCCTGCGCTCGTGATGGCGGTGTCTTTGTGCGCCCCGCTGCGCGCGCAGTGCGGTGCGGAATGGAGTTCGTTCGTTGGCCTGCCCGGCACCAGCGACTTTCTCTCGGCGCTCACGAGCTGGGATCCGGACGGTCCCGGTCCCGCGACGCCCGTGGTCGTCGCGGTGGGGAGGTTCGACGTCGCCGGGAGCGTCCCCGCGAACAACATCGCGAGTTTCGATCCGGCGACCGGCCGCGTCTCGATGTTCGGCCGAGGACTCGGTGGGCCTACGCACCCGACGCTGACCCGCGGAGCGTACTCCCTGGCGACGCTGGCGAACGGCGATCTCGTCGTGGGCGGCAACTTCTCGTTCTCGGGCCCCACGAGCCTCAACTACATCGGGCGCTGGGACGGGACTTCGTGGCATCCGCTCGGCTCCGGAATGGACGGTCCTGTCACTGCGCTCTGCGTCGCGCCGAACGGTGACCTGATCGCCGGCGGCTACTTCACGACCGCGGGCGGCGTCCAGGCCTCCCGCGTCGCCCGCTGGGATGGCACCGCCTGGTATCCGCTCGGCGCCGGCACGGACGACGCGGTCCGGGCCCTCACGATGATGCCGAACGGAGACGTCGTGGCGGGTGGCTACTTCCAATCTGCCGGCGGCACGGCTGCCAACCTCATCGCGCGTTGGGACGGCAGCGCCTGGCATCCGCTCGGCTCCGGGCTGTCGGTGTCGCCGGGCAGGACGGTCCTCGCACTCGCGGTACTCCCGAACGGCGACCTCGTGGTGGGGGGCTGGTTCGACATGGCCGGCACCACGATCACCAAGAACCTCGCGCGTTGGAACGGCTCGTCGTGGTCTGCATTCGGCGCCGGTACCAACGTCACGGTCTTCGCCATGACGATGCGATCGAATGGCGACCTGGTCATCGGTGGATCGTTCAACTCCGTGAACGGTGTCCCGGCCAACGGCGTCGCTCGGTGGGATGGGTCGACCTGGTCTGCGCTCGGCAACGGTCTCAACTACTACGTCCTCGGCTTGACGGAGCTGCCGACCGGTGAGCTCTTCGCCGGAGGCGACTTCAGAAGCAGCGGGCCCACCACGCTCTTGAACCTCGCGCGGTGGGACGGGATCGAGTGGAGTCCGCCGACGGGGAAAATCGATGGCACCTTGACGTCACTCACCGCCCGGGCCGCTGGTGGATTGATCGTGGGGGGGACGTTCGACAGCGTGGCGGGTGTGAGCGCGCCCCGCATCGCCGTCTGGGACGGCAGCTCGTGGAGCGGGCTCGGCTCCGGCAATCCCGCCGACTGGGACGGTGCCGTGAACGCGATCGCCGAGTTCGCGAACGGCGACGTGCTCGCCGGCGGCGCCTTCACGCGCGTGGGTGGTGTCGCCGCAAATCACGTCGCGCGATGGGACGGCGTCGCGTGGCAGCCCCTGGGGCCTGGCGTCAGCGGGCCACCCGGTGGGGAGGTCTCCGCCTGCGTGGTCCACTCCAGCGGCGATGTCTACGTCGGCGGGACGATCTCGAACGGGATCGCGCGCTGGGATGGGGCTGCGTGGCACGACGTCGGGCTGCCAACCGCCGGGTCCAACACCTCCCTGTCTGCCCTGCTCGAGCTGCCCAATGGCGAGGTGGTTGCGGGTGGTCTCTTCACGACCATCGGTGGAACGACTGCGGCCAACATCGCCAGGTGGGACGGCAGCTCGTGGCATCCCCTCGCAGCCGGCACCGCCGGTCGTGTCCGCGCCTTGACCTGTCTACCGAACGGCGACCTCGTCGCAGCCGGTGACTTCACGATCGTGAACGGCACCACGAGCGCCAACCGGATCGCGCGCTGGGACGGCATCGCGTGGTCTCCGCTGGGCTCGGGCTTCAATGGGCGGATGTTCGCCTTGGAGGTGCTGCCGAGCGGCGATCTCATCGCCGGAGGGTACTTCACGATCGCTGGTTCGGGGCCCGTGTTCACCCTCGCGCGTTGGGACGGCACAGCGTGGTCGGCCATCGTCAATGCCGCGGACAGCGTGGTCGCGCTGGCGCTCCGGCGTGACGGCGCGCTCGCGTTCGCAGGTGCCATGGGCACGAACACCGTGTCCGGGGTTCTCCTGGGAGAATGGCGATCGACCTGCCCGGGGACCGCCGTTCCGATCCCGACGGCGTGCACCGGATCCACCGGCCCGCTGACGCTGTCGGCGAGCTCGCTGCCCTGGGTCGGAAGCACGTTCGAATCCGCCGCCGCCGGCTTCGCGCCGGGCGCGCTCGGCGCGTCCGTGGTCGGCCTCAGCTCGCCGAACGTGCCGCTCAGCGTGTGGACCCCGTTCGCGGGACCGGGTTGCTCGCAACTGGCGAGCATCGAAGCCCTCGACCTCGTGATGCCGCAGGCCGGCACCGCGAGCGACACGGTGACGATCCCGAACTCGCCCGCGCACATCGGGCTCGTGCTGTTCCATCAGTTCCTGCAGCTCGAGCCCGGCGGGCCGCTGCAACCGCCGTTGGTCAGCAGCTCGAACGGTCTGCGCCTCACGGTCGGTGCCTTCTGACGCTCCCGGTCGGGCACCGGGCTACCGGCTCTTCGTGAGCTTCGCGAGCCCGGTGATCACCGCGAACAACCGCTCGGCCCACGGTCGCAGCGCGCCTTCCGAGAGTCGCAGCGACCAGCCGCGATAGCTCCGCAGCGCCCACAGGCAGACCAGCCACGCGTTGGTGCCGCGGTAGATCGCGCCGTCGGATGCGATCACCGTGACCTGCGCCAGCAGCGCCTCGGCGGTCAACGGGCAACCCGTGGATGCCGCCGACTGCGCCGCGACGCACTCGAGCGGCACGAACTTGGGCTCCGCGTCGAGCCAGGCGGCGACGCGGCGGCAGAGGCCGCAGTCGCCGTCGAAGAACACGCGCAGCGCGATGTCGCGGTCGTCGTTCATCGTTGCCTCGGTTCACCGCGCCTTCGGTTCACAGCGCCGGCGGCGCGGTCATCGCGTCGGGTTGCACTGGGCGCGGCGCGCGCTCGATGCGTTTCGCCCGGCGGATGCGGCTGAAGACGTAGAGGTTGAAGAAGTGCATCAGCCCGAGCACGACGAGCACGAGGCCGACCTTGTAGGACAACGCCTCGATGCCGGAGACCGCGGTGTCGACCCGGTAGGCCAGCTTCAACGCCAGCGACATGTAGCCGAAGTTGATCAGGTAGAAGCCGACCACCAGCAGGTGGTTGACCGAGTCGGCGAGGTCGGCGCGGTCGGCGAAGACGTCGACCAGGAACGGCCGGCCGTTCTTGTGCAGCGTGCGCGCGACCCAGATCGTCAGGCCGACGCTGATGAGGACGTATGCGAGGTAGGTGTAGACCGTCGGGTCCATCGGGAGCCTCCCCGGCGTGAGCCGGTGCGAGTGGTTTGAACATGTTCAAGAACTCGCGGGCCGGGGCGCAGTTTCAGCCGGTCGCAGCTTTTTTGAACGCGTTCAATCCCGCAGCACGAAGGTCGCCGTCGCGTACAGCGCGCCGCCCTGCTCGGCGAGCCGGGCGACGTAGGCGTGCCCGGCCGCTGCATCCGAGGCGATCTCGGGGTGCATCGGCGAGCCGTCGTCGAAGTAGACCCGGCTGCCGCGGCCGCGGCGCACCGGATCGCGCGTCATGCCGAAGTGGAAGTGCGGCGGCGCGCCGCCGTAGCCGCCCGGCAGGATCGTCTCGACCGTGAAGCGACCGTCGGCGCCGGCGTGCAGCCAGGCGAACAGCCGCGGGTTGCCGTCGCCTTCGCCGGCGGCGTC
>JAGQRB010000460.1 GCA_020425925.1 Planctomycetota bacterium | reverse complement strand
TGGTGCATGTCACGCTGCCGGGCTTCGACACGCATGCGCGGCAGCTGCCGACCCACGCCGGGCTGCTGCAGCAGCTCGATGCCGCGCTCGCGGCGTTCCTCGCGGACCTCGACGGACACGGACTCGGCGAGCGCGTCGCCGTACTGGTGCACAGCGAGTTCGGCCGCCGCGTCGCCGAAAACGCCAGTCAGGGCACCGACCACGGTGCCGCGGCGCCGGTCTTCGTGTTCGGCGGCGGTGTCGGCGGCGGTCCGCTCGGGGCCGTGCCCGACCTCGGCGACCTCGACGACGGCGACATCAAGGTCACGACCGACTTCCGCTCGGTCTACGCCGAGCTGCTGCGCTGGCTCGGTATCGACGACGGCAAGGTGCTCGGCGCGCACTTCGACGGCGTCGGGCTGTGGTAGCGCTCAGGGGCGCTCGATCCGCAGCAGCTTCGGCGGGAACGGCAGCGGTGCGACCATCGCCTGCGCGACCGCGCGCGCGTCCCGCGTCGGCAGGCCGGTGATCCTGCCGTGGCCCGGGATCCGGCACAGGAATCTCGGCGCGCGCAGCACCTCGCCGTTCCAGACCATCGCGGCGTGCTGGTCGACGTTCCGCGCCGACCAGTCCGAGTATGCCATCGCCCGCGCGTCGACCAAGCGGTAGTCGACCGCCGGCTGGCCGTTGCCGTCCTGCGTCGCGGCGACGCCGTCGGGGTCGAGATCGGCGTTGTCGAAGTGCTCCTCGTGCAGGTTCAGCGCCACCAGCTCGACGAGGAAACGCGCCTCGGCCGGCTGCTGCCGGAGCTGAGGCGGGACCGCACCGTCGTTCCAGTCGCTGTCACGGTAGGCCGCGACGACGGCGTCGGGTACGGAGCGTGCGAGCGGCGTCTGCCAGCGGCCGGCGGCGTCGGGATCGACCTCGATGCGATGCACGTACCAGCCGAGCGCGCGGTTTCCCGGCGTGAACTCGCGGATCACGGTCGGGTCCGCGGCGAGCCGCTCGCGACCGCCGGCGTCGAGCCAGGCCTGCAGCGCGGCGCGCTCGGCGGCGAGGTCGAAACGTACGTCGCCGCCGGCGTAGTCGCCATTCGCGACGATGCGCATCTCGAACGTGCCGGCGGTCTCGACCAGCGCGCGCGCCTGGGTGATCAGGCGCTCCGAATCGCGCCACAGTCCGACCGCGAACGTCGCCCCATCGCCGCGCGTGACCTCGGCGCGTTCGGGCATCCGCCGCGCGACGTTGGCGATCGTATCCGCGAGCGCGCGCTCGAGATCGAAGTCCGGATCGCCACGGTGCGCGCGCTGCAGCGCGTCGACCGGCAGCTCGTAGACCAGGCGCACCGCGGTCGCCGGCTTCGTGGTCCCCGGATCCTGGGTGATAGCCGCGCCCGCGAGCAGGGCGGCAACGAGCAGTGGTGTCGGTCTCATGGTCTCGGCGGGTTGTGGCGTTCGGCGGTTCTGACTATTCTCCGCGTCCCGACCCGGAGCACATCATGGCAACGAACTTCCTCGCTGCGAACGCCCGCCGGTCCTCGCGCGCCTAGCTCGCATCGTCCGAGCGATCGCGCGGCGGCCGGCCGCGAAGCCACCTGACTCCGCCCGGCGCGGTCCTGCCACCAGGGACCGACCGGGCCCGGCCCCCTTTGCGCGCCGCCAACGGTGCGCCCGCTGTTCGCCAGATGAAGTCCGTACCCAACGGTCGCGGAGGGCGACCGTCCCCGAAGACCCTCCAGCTCTGTCGCCAGGTGTTCGACGCATTGACGTTCGCACTCGGCGAGACCACCGATCCGATCCTGCTCGACCTCGTGCTCGAGCGCGTCGAACCGCTGCACGCCGACCGCGACCTGCTCGTCGTCGTGCAGGATCCGGCGCGCCACGGCCAGGTCGCGACCCTG
>JAGQRB010000459.1 GCA_020425925.1 Planctomycetota bacterium | reverse complement strand
GCCCGGCCTCGAGCAGCGCGAGCACGTCCTGCAGGCCGGTGCGCAGCTCGGCGAAGGCCGCGCCCGTGCCGCCGACCAGCCACGCCGCCGAACGCGCCAGTTCGCGGCGGTCGGCGGCGTGCAGCAGCATCAGGATGCCTTCGGCGGCGGCGAGGTCGAGCCGGCCGTTGCTGCAGGCGCGCGCCGCGAACTCGCCCGGCAACGCCGCGCGCAGCCCGAGCCCGGCGCCGCGCGCCAGCAGGTCCTCGCCGAGCACGGCGCAAAGCAGCGGACTGCCCGGGACGTGCAGCTCGACGATGTCGTCACCGGTGAACGAGCGCGGTGCGCACATCACCAATGCGAACGCGGCGACGTCGTGGCCGCGCACCCGCACGCTGCCGTCGACCTGGGCACGTTCCTCCGGCAACGCCGGTGTGAACACCAGCGCCGCCGCTGCGCGCGCCGCGGGCCCGGACAGCCGCAGCACCGCGCGCTCGGCGGCACCGTCGGCGGAAGCCACTGCGAAGATCGTGTCACCGAGCACCGCGCGCCGCTCACTGTTTCAGCGCGGCCCGCGCGGCGCGGCCCCACTCGCCCCAGCTCTCGACCTCGAGCACGCGCTGCCAGCAGCGTCGCGCGCGGTCGGGCCGGTCGGGGAACGCCCGCGCCGCGGCACGGCCGAGGAACCAGTAGATCCCTGCTGCGCGCGGGCACCGGTGCGCCGCCGCGAGCGCGGCGTCGAACAGCTCGCGGAATGCCGCCACGTCGGGCGCGGGATCGGCATGCTCGAGCCGCTCGTGCCACGCCGCGAGCCAGGCGACGAGGTCGACACCGAGCGGCGTTTCGACCGTGCTCTGCGCCCGCGCCAGGCGCTCGACCGCGGTGAGCTCATCGCGTCCGGCGAGTTCGGCATAGAGCTGGCGGCGCAGTTCGGTGTTCGCGGGAGCGCGTGCCAGGACGCCACCGAGGGCCGCCACGTCGAGTGCGGCAACCGCCGGGTCGAACTCGATCGGCTGCAGCTCCGCCGCCCGCCGGCCCAACGCCGCCGGGTCGAGTCCGAGCAGCAGGTGACGCCCCGCCGTCGCCGTCCGGAGCCCGGCGAAGGCCGCTTCGGGTTCGTCGGCGTCGAGTCGTTCGGCGACCAACGCGACCGGGCTGGCGCAGTAGGCGAACGGCGTGCTCGACGCCGCGGCGGCGCGCGCCTGCCATTGTTGCCAGTCGACCGCGCCCGACGACACCCAGTGCGCGCCGCCACCGGCAATCGCCGCGTGGGCTACGAGCAGGGTCGCGACGGTCCGGGCCGGCACGCTCGCGGGCGCTGCCGGGTCGCGGAGCTCGGCGAGCAGGACCTCGAGATCGGGTGCGGCGACCGGCAGCCGGAGACCCGTCAGCGCGGCTGCGAAGTCCTGCATCGCCCGGACCGTGTCGGCGATCGCGGTGGCCGAGTCGGGCGGCTCGGCACCACCAGTCGTCAGCGCGACGCCGATGCGGTCGAGCATCGCGGCGCTGATCGGCGCGCAGCCCGCCCCGACCTCGCGACAGCGCGCCAACGTCACCGTGCGAAGCTCGAGCTCGACGCCGACACTGCGCGCGAACAGCAGTTCCGCGTCGTCGGCCGCGATGCCGATCACGCCGCCGCCGGTCACGAGCGGCGCGACGGCACCGTCGACTGCGAGGTGCCAGATCCCGGTCGCGCGGTCGATCGGCCGACCCGACACCAGCCAACCCTGTGCCGCCGAACCGATCGCGCGCGCAAAGCGCCACGCGGACAGCTCCGTCACCGCGCCGTCCGCCAGACCGACACGGATGAGCTGCGGCGTCGGTCCGCCGCGCCGGAGGTCGGCGGCGAGGCCGAAGAGCAGCACGTGGCGGCCCTCGCCGCTCGGCGCCATCGCCGTCACGCGCAGACGACCGAGATCGGCGATCTCGACCTCGTCACCGGCCGGGCGCCGGCGGACCAGCACGGCCCGCCCGACGCGATCTTCCGAGGTCAGGCCGGCGATCGCCGGCTGCCGTGCCCGCGCCAGCAGCAGGTCGTCGCCGAGCGAACAGAGACAGTCGGCCTCGAAACCGGCGGGCAGCGCCTCGCCGTCTCGAATCGCGACGACTCCGTCGCTGGTCGCGACCAGCAATCGCCCCGCAGACCACGACGCGGCGGTGATCGCACCGCCGGGACGTGAGTAGAGCACCTCGTGACGGTCGCGCTCGGCGCGCACGACCTTGTCCCAACCGACCAACAGGAAGCCGCCCGCGCCGAGGGCCTGACCGTGCGCGGCCCAGAGCTGCAGGCGATCGAACGGCGTCGTCGACGCGACGAAGGCGTCGATACGGCTGCGCGGGGCGGTCGCATCGGCGGTGACGTCGGAGCCGGCGAGCGCCGGCAGGCCGAGATCGTCCGCTGCGGTCGCGACCCGCACCGACGCGAGGATCGCCTCGCGCAACGGGCGCGGTTCGCCGGCCTCGCCCGGCGCGAGATGGCGCAGCACGGCCCAGCAGCCCGGACCGGCCGGGATCAACAGCGTCTTGCTGGTGAAGTCGTCGGTTTGACCGAGCACCACCCCGCATTCGACCCCGTCGATCGTGCGGCTCGATCGCTCGACGACCCGAAAGCTGTCGTCCCAGGCCACGAGCGTGCGGTACTCGGCGTTGGCGGCGGCGTCGAGCCCGACGACGTCGGACCACTTCATGAGCGCGAGGCGCTGTTGCTGCTGCCGCGCGTGCCAGGCGGCGACGAAGCCCTCGAGCTCGACCGGAGCCAGCAGGCCGGGACGGGTCTCGAGCTTCACGGTGACGTCGCCGATCGCGTGCGCCGACGTCACGGGCGCCAGCGAACGCGCCCACGGACTCGCAGGCGGCGGCAACTCGAGCCCGGCACGGAAATCGGCCAGGCGCGCGGCCAGCTGCGCACGATCCGTGGCATAGGACCACGCCGTGATCCCATAGGCGACGCCGTCGAGCACGAGCACCTCGTAGGTGATCGCCTGGTCCCAGCCGTCGACCCGTTGCTCGACGATGCGCCAGGCCCGGACCAGGCCGCCGCGGCTCTCGACTTCGAACGGTTGGCCCCGGCCATCCGGGTGCAGGGTCTCGAGCAGCCGCCCGTAGTCGGCGCGGTTCTCGAAGATGCCCTCGAACTCGACGACGCGAAGGCCGAGTTGCTTGGGCTCGCTGAAGAAGCCGCCGTCGAACTCGCAGGCGAACCGGTCGACGCCGTTCCAACCGTCCTCGCGCTGCCAGTTCCCGTCGAGTCGGACCCGGACCCCCTTGGTGCCGAGCCCGTGGATCCCCTGCGCCGGGAGCACACCGGCCAGCAGTCCGAGAGCCGTGCCCAACGCGGCGTGGAGCGGTCGCATCGGTGCGATCTTAGCCAGCAATCGAGCTACGGTGCGAGGCGCGCTATTCTCGATTCCCACCTCGGTGACCTCCGCGCACTCGTCCAAAAACCCGCGTCCCGTCGCCCACAAGTTCGGCGGCACGTCGCTCGCGTCCGCCGAGCGCATCCGTCACGTCGCCGACCTGCTGGCGGCGCGCGACGACCCGGCGCAGGCGATCGTGGTCTCGGCGATGCGCGGCGTCACCGACGCACTGATCGCGGCCGGCGAACTCGCGGCGGCACGCGATCCGGGCT
>JAGQRB010000458.1 GCA_020425925.1 Planctomycetota bacterium | reverse complement strand
CTTCGGCGCTCGAACCCGACCAGCGTCCGACGCTCTCGATGAAGCCGTCGTCCTACACCGCGAGTCCGCTGCACCAGGGCGGTGACGGCGCGGGTTCGTACGAGGCCCTGGCCGAGATCGCGGCCCGCGCCGGCGCTCGCGGCGTCGGGCTGACGATCGACATGGAGGGGCGGCCGTGGACCGATTTCACGCTCGACGCGCTCGCCCGCCTGCACGCCGCCGGCCACGATCACGTCGGCGCGGTGCTGCAGACGCGGTTGCACCGCACCGAGGCCGATCTCGCGGCACTGCCGGCGGGCTGTCGCGTCCGCCTCGTCATCGGCATCTACCAGGAGCCCGCCGAGGTCGCGCTGACCGACAAGCGCGAGATGAAGGAGCGGCTGCTCGCGTTCGCCGAACGTCTGCTGCGCGCCGGCCACTACGTCGAGTTCGCGACCCACGACAGCGCCTGCGTGCAACGCTTCCTCGACGAGGTGGTGCCGCGGACCGGAGCCGGCCCGGACCGTTTCGAGATCCAGATGCTTTACGGTGTGCCGCGCGAACGCCTGCTGGCCGACCTGGTCGCCCGTGGCATCCGGGCCCGCCTCTACGTGCCGTTCGCGGTCGGCTGGGACATGGCGATCCAGTATCTGAGACGTCGCCTGGACGAGTATCCGGCGATGGTCTGGCTGGTGACCAAGAACATGTTCCTCCGGCGGTAGCGGAGGCAGCGCCCGCCGGCGCTGGGCGTTTTCGCTCGAACCGCAGCCCTCGGAGGGACTTCTCGACCGCAGCCGTGGCGTCCGATCCGGCTCGTCGATATACTGTTTCCCCCTCTGGTCGGCCAGAATGGCCTATGAGGCCTCCGGACCGCGGCAGCCGAGCCGCGCACAACTCCTCACAGTACCGAAAGCAAGCATGGATCCACTCGCCACAATCGTTGAACGGCTCTGCGCCTGGAAGGATGTCAACCGTGAGAAGCAGGACGGGAAGGACTCCTTCTTCGTCCGTGGCCAGGTCTTTGCGTATCTCGGTAAGAAGGGCGTGGTGGTCAAGCTCGCGCCGCCGCAGGTCACGGAAGCACTCAAGATCATCGGAGCCAAGCGGATGCCCGACGATGGCGACCCGCACAGCCGCGAGTTCGTCGAGATCCCGGTGAACGGCCCGCGCGAGGTCGAGCGCGCGATGATGTGGCTGCGCCGCGCCTGCCGGCTCGGCCGGACGGCGGCCGGCCCCGTCTAGCCGTTTGCCCCGGCGGTCAGATCGGCGCAGAGTCCGCCGATCGCCGCGAGGACCGCGGCGTAGAAGCCGGTTGCTCGACTGCGTGCGATCGCTGCTGGCAGCCACCCCAGGTGCACCGTCGCAAAGTCGTTTGCGATGACCGCGTTGCGTTCACGGAGTTCGGCCCAGAGCACGAGCAGGCAGCCGGCGTGGTCGGGCGGAGCGCCGCGCGCGCCGGGGCCGAGCTCGACGCCTGCGGCCGCCGCGACACGGCGCACGGCGACCGCCGCTTCGCCCTCGTAGCTGCCGCCGTGCCACAGCGACTGCACCAGCGGCGCCTGGCCGCGCGGGTGCAGCACGTGTTCGAAGTACTCCGCCGCGACCGTGTCGAGAGCTTCGGGAGCCGGTAGCTCGATACCGATCTCGGCGAGCGCCGTAGCGATCGCCGGAGCCCGCAGTTCGTCGAGGGTCGCCGCGTCGAGTTCGGCCAGCAGCAGGCGGCCGAAGAGCCGGGCCGCGCGGGTGCGCGGGTCCGG
>JAGQRB010000457.1 GCA_020425925.1 Planctomycetota bacterium | reverse complement strand
CGTGCTGCTGGCGCAGAGCGACTGGCGCGCGGTGCGGCTCCGGGCCATCGAGCTCGAACGCGAGCTCCGGGTCGCCCACTTCCGTCTGCTGCGCGCGGCCGGCGGCGTCGCCGCCGCCGACACTGCCGCTCCACTCCCCGCCGAATCCGAACTGCCGCCTGCCGAGGTCCGCCGATGAGCCCCCGCCCGTTCCGAAGCCTGTTGGTCTGTGTCCTGGCATGCGCCTGCGGCGATCGTGCCGCGGTGCCCGACGCCGCTGCCGAAGCCGCGTCGCAGGTCAGCGCGCCGCAGGTCTACGAGTATCCGGCGGAGTCGCTCGCCCGGCAGCCGCTGGGTCGTGCGACGGCCGAGCTGCGTCAGCTGCGCGAGTACTTCCCCGCCCCGGCGCGCGTCGCCTACGACGGCGAGCGCGTTGTTCACTGCGGTACGGCGTTGCGCGGCCGGGTCGTCGAGCTCCGCGCCGGGCTCGGTGCGGTCGTGGCGACCGACGACGTGCTCGCCGTGATCGAGAGTGTCGCGCTCGGCGAGGCGCAGAACGAGCTCCTGCTCGCGCTGCGCACCGCGGCCGCGGCCGGACCGCTCGCGGCGCTGGCGAAGCAGGCCTGGGAACGCGCCGAACGGCTGCGGAGCGAGACGCAGGGCATCGCGCTCGCCGAGGTCCAGCGGCGCGAGGCCGACTATCGCCAGGCCGCGGCCGAGGAGCAGCTCGCCCTTGCCGCGGCCGAGTCCGCCCGCAACGCGCTGCTGCTCTACGGCATGACCTCCGAGGCGATCGCGACGCTCGAACGGGACGGCCGACTGCAACCCCGCCAGGAGCTGCGTTCGCCTTTGGCCGGCACGGTGGTCGCGCGCGACGTCGTGCTCGGCGACCTCGTCGACGCCGATCACGAGGCGCTGTTCACGATCGCCGACCTGTCGCGCTGCTGGGTGTTGGCGGAGGTCCCTGCCGAGCACGTCGCCGGCATCGCGCTCGGCAGCGCGGCGACCGTGCGACCGATGCACGGCGTCGGTGCCGAGGTCGTCGGTCGCGTCACGCAGATCGCCAGTGCGCTCGATCCGGCGACCCACACCGCATCGGTCCGTATCGCGATCGAGGATCCGCCGCCGGCGCTGCGCGCCGGCACGTTCTGCGAGGCGCGCATCGCGGTCGACGGCGTCGGCGACGGCGGCGCACACCCGCCGGTGCTCGCCGTGCCCGAGGTCGCGGTGCAGCGACTCGAGGGTCGGACGGTCGTGTTCGTGCCGGTCGCCGGCAGCGACGAGCGCTTCGCCGCCCGCTCGATCGAGGTCGGGCCGGCGCGCGACGGCTTCGTGCCGGTGCTCGCGGGTCTGCAACCCGGCGAGACGGTCGTCAGCGACGGCAGCTTCCTGGTCAAGGCGCACGCGCTGCTCGCGACTGCGGGCGAGGACAACTGAGGTCGGCCATGTTCGACGCAGTCCTCCGTCAGTCCATCCGCAACCGCTGGCTCGTCGTGCTGCTCGGCACCCTGGTGGCGGGCTACGGCGTGCACAGCGCGCGCGGCCTGCCGATCGACGCGGTGCCCGACGTCACCACCAACCAGGTCCAGATCAACACCATGTTCGCGGCGCTGACCGCCGCGGAGATCGAGAAGCAGGTGACGTTGCCGGTCGAGAACTCGCTCGCCGGCATTCCGGGTCTCGAGTCGACGCGGAGCTTCTCGCGCAACGCGTTCTCGCAGGTCACCGCGGTGTTCGGCGACGACGTCGACATCTACTTCGCGCGCAACCAGATCGGCGAACGGCTCGCGTCGGTGCAGTCGTTGCTCCCGGCCGGCGCGGTCCCCGAGATGGGGCCGATCACGACCGGACTCGGCGAGGTCTACATGTACGTCGTCGAGTTCGCGCATCCGGACGGCAAGGACGCGCCGATCGTCGAGGGCCGGCCCGGCTGGCAGCGCGACGGCAGCTACCTGACGCCGGAGGGCGAACGGCTGCGCAGCGACTTCGAGCGCGCCACCTACCTGCGCACCGTCCAGGACTGGGTCATCCGACCGCAGCTGCGCAGCGTCGTCGGGGTCGCCGGCGTCGACAGCAACGGCGGCTATGCCAAGCAGTACGACGTGCAGCCCGATCCGCGGCGCCTCGCGGCACACGGCCTGACGTTCGGCGACGTGGTCGCGGCGCTCGAGCGCAACAACGTGTCGACCGGCGCCGGCTTCGTCGAGCGCTTCGGCGAGGCGTTCACCATCCGCGCCGCGGGGACCTTCGAGCGTGTCGAGCAGATCGGCGACGTAGCCGTGGCGACGCAGAACGGCGTGCCGGTGCGGATCCGCGACCTCGGCACCGTCGGGCTCGGCCGCCAGGCGCGCACCGGCAGCGCGACGCAGGGCGGGCGCGAGATCGTGCTGGGCACCGCGCTGATGCTGATGCACGCCAACAGCCGGCAGGTCGCGATCGACCTCGACGAGCGCGTCCTGGCGCTGCGGCAGTCGCTGCCGCCCGACGTCCGCGTGCGCACGGTGCTGAACCGCAAGAAGCTGGTCGACATCACGATCGCGACCGTCACGCGCAGCCTGGTCGAAGGCGCCGGTCTGGTGGTGCTCGTGCTGTTCCTGATGCTCGGCAACATCCGCGCGGCCCTGATCACCGCGCTCGCGATTCCGCTGTCGATGCTGATGACCGCGACCGGCATGGTGCAGCTGGAGGTCAGCGGCAACCTGATGTCGCTCGGCGCGATCGACTTCGGCCTGATCGTCGACGGCGCGGTGATCATCGTCGAGAACTGCCTGCGGCGGCTGGCCGAACGACAGCATGCCGAAGGGCGGCTGTTGAACCTGCAGGAGCGGCTGCACGAGGTCATGGTCGCCTCGCAGGAGATGATCCGACCGTCGGTCTACGGCCAGGCGATCATCGTCATCGTCTACCTGCCGATCCTCGCGTTGACCGGCGTCGAGGGCAAGATGTTCCGGCCGATGGCGGCGACCGTCATCATGGCGCTGCTCGCGGCTTTCGTGCTGTCGTTCACGCTGGTGCCGGCGCTGGTCGCGATCTGCGTCCGCGGCCGGGTGCGCGAGCACGACAACCTGATCGTCCGGTTGGCGAAGCGGGTCTACGCGCCGGTGCTCGATCTCGCGCTGCGCCTGCGCTACGCGGTGGTCGGGTTCGCGATCGCGGCGTTCGCCTCTAGCGTCGCGCTGTTCATGCAGCTCGGCTCCGAGTTCGCGCCGAACCTCGACGAGGGTGACGTCGTCGTGATGGCGACGCGGCCGATCTCGACGTCGCTCGAACAGGCGACGGTCATGCAGTTCGAGCTCGAACAGGTGCTGCAGGCGATCCCCGAGGTCGCGACGGTGTTCTCGCGCACCGGCACCGCCGAGATGGCGACCGACCCGATGACGCCGAACATGACGGATACGTTCATCATGCTCAAGGAGCGGGAGAACTGGCCTGACCCCGGGCTCGACAAGGCGGCGCTCATCGGTCGCCTCGAACAGGCGATCGCGACCGTCCCCGGCGCCGCCTACGAGTTCACCCAGCCGATCCAGATGCGCTTCAACGAGCTCGTCGCCGGTGTCCGCAGCGACGTCGCCGTGCGGGTCTACGGCGACGACTTCGCCGCGATGGAACGGTGCGCCGATCGGGTCGCGGCGACGTTCGCGGCGATCCCGGGCGCCTGCGACATCAAGATCGAGCAGACCGACGGTCTGCCGATGATCGACGTCGACATCGACCGCGAGCGCGCGGCCCGGTTCGGGCTGACGATGCAGGACGTGCAGCAGGCACTCGCAGTCGCGGTCGGTGGCCTGGCGGTCGGGGTGATGTTCGAGGGTGATCGCCGCGTCGATCTCGTCGTCCGGTTACCCGAGCCGGCGCGCGCCGGCATCGACGACCTGCGCCGCCTCGCGATCCCGCTCCCGGCCGGGGCGTCGGACGGGCACGGCGACGAGCTCGGGTTCGCGCACACGATCCCGCTCGAGAGCGTCGCGTCGCTGCGGACCTCGGAGAGCCCCTACCAGTTCTCGCGCCGCAACGGCAAGCGTCAGGTGACGGTGCAGTGCAACGTCCGCGGTCGCGATCTCGGCTCGTTCGTCGAAGCGGCGAAGGCCCGGCTGCAGCGGGTCGAGCTGCCGCCGGGTGGTTGGTTCGAGTGGGGGGGCACCTACCAGAACCTCGCCGCGGCGCGCGATCGGCTCACGATCGTCGTGCCGCTGGCGTTCTTCCTGATCCTGGTGCTGCTGTTCTCGATGTTCCACAGCGTGAAGTACGCGCTGCTGGTGTTCTCGTGTGTGCCGCTCGGATTGTCGGGCGGCATCCTCGGCCTGTGGCTGCGCGACATGCCGTTCTCGATCTCGGCGGCGATCGGGTTCATCGCGCTCTCCGGCGTCGCGGTGCTCAACGGCGTCGTCATGGTGTCGTTCGTCAACCAGCTGCGGCAGGAGGGCATGCGACGCGATGCCGCGATCCGCACGGGCTGCATCGTGCGGCTGCGGCCGATCCTGATCACTTCGCTGGTCGCGTCGCTCGGCTTCGTGCCGATGGCGCTCGCGACCGGGCAGGGTGCCGAGGTGCAGCGGCCGCTCGCGACCGTCGTCATCGCCGGCCTGGTGTCGAGCACGCTGCTGAAGGTGCTCGTGCTGCCGGCGCTCTACCGCATCTTCACCTCGTGGGAGATCGATCCGCCGGATTCGCCCGAACCGTGGGAGGCGCCGGAGACCGGGCCGCTCGAGGTCCACGACGGCCACGTCCTCGGCGAGAGCTGAGCCGCGGTCGTGCCGTCTCGGTACGCCGGCATTCTCGGAAT
>JAGQRB010000456.1 GCA_020425925.1 Planctomycetota bacterium | reverse complement strand
GCTCGCGCGCCGCGGCCTCGGAGAACCGGAGTAGTGGCGGTGCAACGCCGTGTGCCGCCGCGACCGATTCGGCCCCGGCGTCGCGCCATGGAGGAGCTTCTCGCTCGCGCACTGCCAGGCCCCCTGCCCCAGGTCGCCGCGCGAGACGTGCTGCCCGACCTGCACCTGCACCCCGGTCGGACGATCGGGAAGTTCGAATTGCTGGCGCGAGTCGGCAGCGGCGGGCAAGGGCAGGTGTGGAAAGCGAGGCAGCCGTCGCTGGGGCGGATCGTCGCGATGAAGTTCCTGCGTGCCGACCGCATCACCGAGAGCAACCTGAGGCGCCTGAAGCGCGAGGCCATGGCCGGGGGGCGGCTGGCCCACGAGTCGTTCGTGAGCGTGATCGACCACGGCGAGGAAGGTGGCGTCGCGTGGATCGCCATGGAGTATGTCGAGAGCGAGCGCACGCTCGGCGACCTGATCTCGGAGTTCGATCGCGGGGCCACGGAATGGCAGGAGCACTTCCGATTGGTGTGCTGCTACGTCGCCGAGATCGCCGAGGCGATGCAGGTAGCGCACGAGGCCGGCGTCGTGCACTGCGACCTGAAGCCGAGCAACATCCTGCTCGGCCCGACGAAGTTGCCCAAGATCACCGACTTCGGCCTGGCACGGATCACCGACGATTCTCTGACCGCCTCGTCGACGATCGTCGGGTCGCCGCACTACATGAGCCCCGAGCAGATCCGGGGGCGCACCGAGGTCGATCACGCCTCCGACATCTTCAGCCTCGGCGTCATTCTCTTCGAGATGCTCGCGCTGCAGCGGCCCTTCGACGGCGACACCGCGATCCAGGTGACGAACAAGATCCTGCTCGAAGAACCGCAGCGATTGCGTGGCATCCGGTCGTTGATCCCGCCCGAGCTGGAAGCCATCTGCGGCAAGGCGCTCGAGAAGCCCGTCGCAATGCGCTACCGCTCGATGGCTGCGTTCGCGGCCGACCTTCGTGCCGCGGTCGAAGGCAGGCCGGTGTCCGCCCGGCCGCCGAGCATGTTGCAGCGCGGCTGGCGTTGGGCACGCCGCTTCCCCGTTGTGGGCACTGCGTTGGTCGGCGGCATTGCCGTGGTGGTGACGGCGTTGGTGTTCCTCGGCTTGTTGGTTCACGAGCAACGCGAGAGGTCGGCGCTGCTCGCGAGAACCGACATGGGGCGGATCCTGGTCGACGCGGAGGCGCTCTGGCCGGCAACGCCGGCCACGATCCCCAGAGCTCGCGAGTGGCTTGCTCGGGCAGCGACGGTTGCCTCGGTCACGAAGTTCGATCAGCTCGGTGACGAGGAGCACGGGCTGATCCGGATCGTTGCGGAACGGATTCGCACGATCGAGGCGGCCGCGTTTGCCAGTATCGGATCGTCCTCGGCCGAGGCCCGTTGGAACGCTGCCTGTCGCGCGATCGAGGACCACGAGTCCTACGGCGGATTGCAGCTCGAACCGCAGTTCGGGCTTCTGCCGCTCGGCGCCGATCCGGACAGTCGACTCTGGGAGTTCGCGCACGTGCTGTCGGGCGAGGTGCCTGCGCGAGGGGCGGAGGGCCGCCTGCACCTCGCGCCGGAATCCGGCATCGTCCTGGTTCTCGTTCCCGGTGGTGACTTCGACATCGGTGCACAGAGGCAGCCGAGCGGACCCAACTACGATCCGGAGGCGACGTCCTTCGAGAGTCCGGTCCGCCACGTCTCGGTGCCACCGTTCTTCCTCTCCAAGTACGAGATGACGCAAGCTCAGTGGTTTCGGCTGACGGGTGAGCAGCCGAGCTACTATCGAACGCCGCAGGGCCTACCCGGCCTGCTGCCGGTCGAACAGGTGTCGTGGAACGACGCGGCGTCCTCTCTGCTCCGGTTCGGCCTGCGGTTGCCCGACGAACGGGAGTGGGAGTTCGCGGCTCGCGCCGCTACCACGCATCGGTTCTTCTTCGAGGAATCCCGCCTCGCCGAGTATGCCAACGTCCACGACGCGACTGCCGTCCGTCGGAGCCAGGGGCGACTCGAGTACTCGCTCGATTCCAAGGGTCGGGCGATCTCGCTGCATGGCGGTGCCCACTTCGAGTTGGTGGAGGACGGGTACCAGTACACTGCTCCCGTGGATCGGTTCCGGCCCAACCCATGGGGCTTCCACGGCATGGTCGGCAATGTGCGGGAGTGGTGTGGTGACGACTACGCGCCGTATCCCGGTCACCCGCAGGAGTCCGAGTACCGCGGCTACTCCGCGGCGGGCTTCAAGGTGTTTCGCGGGGGCGGCTACCACCGGCCGCTGCGCGAAGCGCGACTGTCCCTCCGCGGCTCGGATCATCCGCGGTTCCTCTACAAAGCGCTCGGAATGCGCGCGGCTCGCTCCATCGACTGACGGAGCGGTTCGGCGTCGCGAAACGCTCGCGTACCCGCAGCCCGGAGCCGACCCCGATTGACGCGAACCGCCGCGGAGCGGACGCTTACCCGGGCCCGATCGTACGACTACCGGCGACGCGGGCGTCCACAACCCACAGCGGCCGAGCCTCCCGGCTCGAGATCCCATGCAAGTTCGCGACATCTCTCTCTTCCTGCTGACTTCGGTCGCCGGTCTGCTCCCGGCTCAGGGGCGTGACAGCCAGGACAAATACCCGTCCACGCGCAGCTACCACGAGGCCCAGGCCGAATCGCAGCACGCCGAGGCTTGGCGTCAATTCCTCGACGCCACCGGCGGCGAGTGGATCGTGCGGTGGTGCGCCGCGACCGGCACGCCGGCGGCCATCTTCGGCACCGGCCTGACGATCGCCGATTGGCGCGAGAACTCGCTTGCCGAGGCGCGCCGCCACGCTGGGGCGCTGCTGAACGAACGGGCCGACCTGCTCGGCCTCGGCACCTCCGAGTTCCGCGAGGTCATCGGCAGCCGCATGGGGCGCGCCTGGTGCCTGGTCTACGACCAGTACTTCGGCGGGCTGCCCGTGCTCGGCGGCCGCGCCGACGTGCGCGTCAACATGACGGGCCGGGTCGCGATGTTCGGCAGCAAGGCCGTGCAGATGCCGGCGAACTTCGTCACCGTGCCGCAGATCGACGAGCTGACGGCCACCACGCTCGGTTGGAACGCGGCGAACGCGTTCCCGAACGGCGTGCGGCAGCCGGCGGGACAGCGCCCGGTCCGGCTGGTGATCTGGGCCGATGTCGAGGCCGACTCCCCGACCGCGCCGGTGCTGGCGTGGGAAGTGCCGGTCAGCGCGGTCAACGCCGAGGGCGTCGGACCGATCGGGCGGCAGTACGTCGACGCGGCGACCGGCGCGGCGCTGCAGTACGTGAACGACAAGCACGAGTGCGGCGTGGCCGGCTGCGGCTACGACGCCCGTGAGGTCGCGCGCGCCGCGAACGCGAACGGCCCGCTCGCGCCGATCAACACCACGATCACGGTCATGGGCTGGACGCGTCTCGGCTCGAGCGCCATCACGCCGCTGACCAACATCCCGCTGCCGGGCGTCGAGGTGGTCATCAGCAGCACGACCTACGTCACCGACGCGAATGGCCAGTTCACGGTCGACCTCACGTCCGCGACGAGCGTGACCGTCCAGCTCGACGGCCGCCACAGCCGCCGCGTCGCCGGTAGCTCGGCGCCGAGCCTGACCCAGACCGTCACGCCGGGCGTCGCCGCGACGTTCCAGTTCTTCACCAGCGGTGCCAGCGATGCCGAGGCCGCGCACACCTCGACGTTCTACTGGGTCGACAGCGAGAACGAATGGGCCCGTGGCATCCTCGGCAACTCGCCCGAACTCGCGGCCGCGGACAACGTGCTGCCGACCGTCAACATCGGGTCGACGTGCAACGCCTACTACACCAACAACACGATCAACTTCTATTCCGCCGGCGGCGGCTGCAACAACACGGGCTACTCGAGCGTCGTGTTGCACGAGTGGGGCCACGGCCTCGACGACCGCTACGGCGGCATCTCGCAGACCAACGGCCTGAGCGAGGGCTGGGCCGACATCTGCAGCCTCTACCTGCTCGACGACCCGATCATCGGTCGTGACTTCACGACCAGTGGTGGCTTCGTGCGCGACGGCAACAACACGCGCCAGTACCCGACCGGCTCGGGTCCGCACGCTCAGGGCGAGTCCTGGATGGGCTTCGCATGGAACCTGCGCGATCACATGGCGGTCACGCTCGCGAGCCGTCCGATGGCGATCGCGATCACCGAGACCATCGTGCTCGGCTCGATCGTCGCGGACGCGACCGACCAGGCGACCGCCGTGCTCGAGGTCTACATCGCCGACGACAACGACGGCAACCTCGCCAACGGCGTGCCGCACAGCGCCGACCTCGACTTCGCGTGCAACCAGCACTCGCTGCCGATCCCGGCGGGTAGCGGCCCGGTCAACGACGACTGCGGCAACGCGGTCACGCTCACCAACGGCTTCAACGGGCCGTTCTCGAACGTCGCCGCGTTCAACTCGACGCCGGCATGGCCCTGCGGGCAGGGCGGCGCCGACATCTGGTTCGTGTTCGCGAGCGGCGGCAGCGGCACGCTCACCGTCGACACGTGCAGCGCCGGCACCAACTTCGACACCACGATCGAGGTGTTCTCGGGCGGCTGCGGCGCGCTGACGAGCCTCGCGTGCAACGACGACTCGTGCGGCGCGCAGTCGTCGGTCTCCGTTCCGGTCGGAGCCGGCTACTACCACATCCGCGTCGGCGGGTTCCAGGGCGCGACCGGCTCGTTCGACATCAACGTCAGCGGCCCCGGCGGCGGCGCCCCGGCGACGACGATGGACTACGGCCAGGGCTGCTACGAGCTGTCGAAGGCGTTCTACGAGTCCTTCGGGGCGTCGACGATCGATCTCAACGGCGGCTTCGGCATGTTCCTGGTCAAGGTCGGCGACCACTACACCGCGGTTCCGGGCGGGACCTACGTCGCGCCGACGGCCGCGGCGACGCAGCTGTCGCTTGCCGACGATTCGGAGACCACGTTGACCCTCGCGAGCGCGTTCCCCTACCCGGGCAACTCGACCAACACCCTGGTGCTGTGCTCGAACGGCTTCGTGTCGGCGGCCTCCGGCAACGGCACGGGCTACGTCCCGTCCGCGTTCGACTGGCTCAGCTCGAGCCAGCCGCGCTGGGGCGCGTGGCACGACTTCAACCCGGCCGCCACGGGCGGCGGCAAGGTGTTCTTCGAGGAGATCGGCACGATCTCCTACATGACCTGGAACGGCGTCTACAGCTACGGCACGACCGCGCCGGAGACGTTCCAACTCCAGTTCGATCGCAGCACCGGCAACGTCACCTACGTGTTCCAGCAGATCTCCGGTCAGGGCAACGGGTACGTCGTCGGCTACGCCGCGACCGCGCCCAACCGCGACCTCGGCAGCCTCGACATCTCGGCGGCGCTGCCGGGCAGCTTCAGCACCGGCGACGACAACTCGGTCGGCCTCGCGATCAGCAGCAACCTGCCGTCGATCGGGTCCAACCTCGTCTTCACGACGACCGAGTTCCCGACCGGCTCGACGCTCGGCATCGAGACGCTGAGCTTCACGCAGGTCAACCCGGGCATCGATCTCACGAGCGTGGGCATGCCGGGCTGCTTCCGCTACACCGGGACCGAGAGTTCGGTCGTCGTGATCCCGTCCGGCAGCCAGGCGACCTTCTCGGTCGCGATCCCGAACTCGGGCACCTACATCGGCCTGGGGATCACGAGCCAGTCCTACGCGTTGTCCCCGGGCGCGAACACGCTCGGCCTGATCTCGTCCAACGGCGTGCGCGCCGTCATCGGTCTCTAGACCGCGGGGTCATCGACCGAGAGGTTCACGGCGACGACGACGGGCCAGTCCCGGCGTCGTCGTCGCGCTCCCGGGTCGGGTTCTGCGCCGGGCGGCCTGCCGACCCCTGACCCGGGATCTAGCCGCTGCCCGGCCATTCGCGCCGCAGCAGGCCGTAGACGAACTCGTCACGCCAGGCGCCGTCGAGCAACGAGTACTCCCGGAGCACCGCCTCGCGTTGCATGCCGAGCTTCTCCATCAGTCGCCAAGACGGTTCGTTCTCCGCGACGCAGTAGGCGACGAGCTTGCGTGCGCCGATCGGCCCGAACAACCAGTCGACGAGAACGCGGCAGGCTTCGAGGCCATAGCCGCGACGATGCACGTCGGCGTGCAGGCGGTAGCCGATCTCGAAGGTCTCGTGCTCGGCGGCGGTGACGCGGCAGCAGACGATGCCGAGCATCGCCGGATCGCCGCGACGTTGGACCGCGAGCAGCAGCCACCGGCCGTCGTCGCCGTGCCAGGTCGCGAGCGTCTGCTCGCAACGCGTCCGGATCTCGTCCACCGGCTGCGGATCACGAATCCAGCGCATGATGCGGCGATCCTGCTCGTGGGCGATGGCCGTCGGCAGGTCGTCGACGGTCAGGCGCCGCAGCACGAGCCGCTCGGTCTCGAGCCGGAGAGCCGGCGCTGCGAGGATCATCCTTTCGAGGTTCACGCGCCGCCGAAGCGTAGCGCCGGCACCGGCGTCGCGACTGCCAGGAAGGGCCCCACGCTCTGCTTCTTGCGCTCGGTGCTCCCGCTCTCGCGGCCCGGTTGCCGGCTCGGTTCCGCACCGGCCTCCTTGCCGGTCCGGTCGACGTCGCCGGCGTCGCCGGCGTCCGCGGCGCCCGGCAGCGTGATCACGACCTTCTTCTCGACCCACGGCTTGCGATCGAACAGCCGCCGCACCTTCTTGCGCGACGAGCAGAGCAGCGTGACCTTCTGACCCGGCTCGGCCTCGGCGAGTACCGCGTCGAGCTCGTCGACCTCGCGGAGCGGCACGCCGTCGACCTCGAGCACGATCGTGCCGTGCGCGATGCCGGCGTCGGCGGCGAGCGACCCCTTGGCGACCTTCGCCACGGCAAAGCCGTACGGTGTGTCGGTCGAGATGATCGACCGCCGGATCTTGGAAGCGAGAACCGCGAACTCGATGCCGAGGTCCGCGGCCGTTCGCGGCGGTTGCGATGGTGAGGTCGCAGTGGCCGGCTCGGATTCGGGCGCCGCTTCCTGAGCGGCGGTCCCGAGGGCAAGCAGGGCAAAGGCGATCAGTGCACGCGGATCGGGGAAGTGCGGTCTCACGGTAGGCCTCTCGGTCGGGCAACGGGCTCACGGTGCAGCCGGCCGGAACGTCCGGACTCGGCATCGTACGGGCCGGTGGCCGCCGCGGGGCGTTCTCGGTCGCGATCGGGCGAGATTCCGCCGTCGGCTCAACCCACGATCTCGCCCACGACCCGCGCCGTCGCCTCGACTCCGGTCAGCCGCTGGTCGAGACCCTGGAACGGGAACACCAGCCGCGAGTGGTCGATGCCCAGCAGGTGCAGCATGGTCGCGTGCAGGTCGCGCACCGCGACCGGGTCCCGCGCGACGTTGTAGCTGAAGTCGTCGGTCTCGCCGTGCGTCATGCCGCCGCGGATGCCGCCGCCGGCGAGCCAGCCCGAGAAGCAGCGGGGGTGGTGATCGCGGCCGTAGTCGTCGCGTTCGAGCCGGCCCTGGCAGTAGACCGTGCGGCCGAACTCGCCGGCGAACACCACGAGCGTGTCGTCGAGCAGACCGCGGCGCTTGAGGTCGAGCAGCAGCGCCGCGGCCGGCTGGTCGACGTCGTAGCACTGCCCTGGCAGCTGCCGCGGCAGGATCGAGTGATGGTCCCAGCCGCGATGGAAGAGCTGCACGAAGCGCACGTCGCGCTCGGCCATGCGGCGCGCGAGCAGGCAGTTGCGCGCGAAGGAGCCGGGCTTCTCGACCTCCGGACCGTAGAGCGCGAGCGTCGCCGGCGACTCCGACGAGATGTCGGTCAGCTCGGGCACCGAGCTCTGCATCCGGAACGCCATCTCCTGCTGCGCGATCGTCGTCGCGATCTCGGGGTCGCCGATCGCGCGGCGATGCTCGTCGTTCAGCGCTGCGATCGCGTCGAGCATGCGGCGCCGCACCGCGGTGTCGACGCCGGGTGGATTGCCGAGGAACAGCACCGGGTCGCCGGCCGACTGGAACGCCGTGCCCTGGTACCGCCCGGGCAGGAAGCCGCTGCCCCAGAGCCGGCTGTAGAGCCCCTGCACGTTGCGTTTGCCGCCGGTCCAGAACGCCGAGGTCAGCACCACGAAGTCGGGCAGGTCGCGGTTCAGCGAACCGAGCCCGTAGCTGAGCCATGCACCCATGCTCGGCTTGCCGGGGATCTCCGAGCCGGTGCAGAGATACGTCTTGGCCGGGTCGTGGTTGATCGCGTTGGTGTTCAGCGACTTCACGACACAGATGTCGTCCGCGACCGCCGCGAGGTGCGGCAGCAGCTCGCTCCAGTACACCCCGCTCGCGCCGGCACGGCGGAAGCCGAACATGGACGGCGCGACCAGCTGGGTGGCGCCGCGCGTCATCGCCGTGACGCGCTGGCCGCGGGTCACGCTGTCGGGCAGCCGTTCGCGGAAGCGCGCCGTGAGTTCCGGCTTGTAGTCGAAGAGGTCGAGCTGGCTCGGTGCCCCGGCCATGAACAGGAAGATCACGCGCCGGCAGCGCGGCGCGTGGTGCGGTCGCGGCGGCTTCGAGCCGCGGTCGCCGCCGGCGAGGTGTGCCAGCACGCTGGCGCCTAGCCCCATGCCCGAGGACCGCAGGAAGGCGCGCCGCGCCAGCAGGCGGGCGTGTTCGACGAGCGGGCGGTGCGTCACTGCCGGGTCCTCGTGATGTCGAGGTTGTAGATCGCGCTCGCCACCATCGTCCAGGCGGCGAGCTCCGCCGGCGCGGCGTCGACGGCATCGTCGTCGTCCGCCAATGCGGCGGCGAGCGCGGGATCGTGCGCGTACGCGGTGCGGAGGTCGTCGAGCGTCGCGGTCAGGATCGCGCGCTCGCGGGCGTCGGGCAGCTGCGAGGTGATCGTCTCGTAGAGCACGTCCAGCCGTTCGGCGTCCGATGGCTCCTGCCGCAGCGTCGCGGCCGCGAGGTGGCGCGCGGCCCCGAGGTATTCACGTTCGTTGAGCAGCAGCAGCGCCTGCAACGGCGTGTTGGTGCGCTCGCGGCGCGCGGTGCAGAACTCGCGCGTCGGCGCGTTGAGGATCGTCAGCTGCGGCGGCGGCATCCCGCGCTTCCAGAACGTGTAGACGCTGCGGCGATAGATCGCGTCACCGCGGTCGGGCGTGAACGTGCGCGGCAGCGAATCGGGCAGCGTGACCGCACGCCAGATGCCGTCGGGTTGCGGCGGCTTGACGCTCCTGCCGTAGTGCTCCGGGTTCAGCAGGCCGCTGCTGGCGAGGATCTGGTCGCGGATCATCTCGGCGTCCATGCGGAAGCGCGAGCCGCGCGCGAGCAGTCGATTGTCGGGGTCGCGCTCGAACTCGGCCGGCGCGGCGCGCGAGTCCTGCCGGTAGGTCTCGGTCGTGACGATGCGCCGCACCAGCGCCTTCACGTCCCAGCCCGACTCGACGAACGTGATCGCGAGGTGGTCGAGCAGCTCGGGGTGGCTCGGGCGCTCGCCCTGGGTGCCGAGGTCCTCGGCGGTCTCGACCAGTCCGACCCCGAACAGCTGATGCCAGATCCGGTTGACCTCGACGCGCGCGGTCAGCGGGTTGGTGGGGGAGACCAGCCAGTGCGCGAGGTCGAGGCGCGTCGGCGGTCCGTCGCCGGAACGTCCGGGCAGTGGCGGCAGGAACGCCGGGGTCGCGCGTTCGACCGGCGCACCGAGGTGGTCGTAGGCACCGCGCAGGAAGACGTGTGCCGGCCGCGGCTCGGCGCGCTCCTTCATGACCATGTCTGCCGGCACCTGCCGCAGCAGCTCGTCGCGGGCACGGCGACAGCGTTTGACCTCCGCTTCGGCTGCGGAACGCTCGGCGGCGTCGGCGGCGAGCCCGGCGAGCCGCGCTTCCGCCGTTGCGACCTCGCGTTCCCTGGCTGCGAGCGCGCTCTGCTGCT
>JAGQRB010000455.1 GCA_020425925.1 Planctomycetota bacterium | reverse complement strand
CTTGGGCTGTTTATCCTCGGGCAGCAGCTCCATCTCACACTTGATCTTCATGGGTGGCCCCATCATCAGTTTCCCGGGTCAGCTTGGCCTCCCGGTTGCTGATCCAGAACGCGGCCGGCGAACGGTTCTGCAGCTCGTCGAGCGAGTTGTCGTGCGGCAGCAGCTCCTGCCCGGCCGGCGGCCGTCGCGTCAGCACGACGAGGTTGCCCGCGATGGTGTTGTGCTGTTCGCCGCCGTCCTCGAGGAACAGGCCGTGACCGAAGTGGTCGAACAACACGTTGTCCTCGGCGGCGACGAAGTCGGTGCCGTGGATGGTCAGGGCGCGGTTGAAGCTCTCCCAGACGCTGCAGCCGCGTGCATACTGCCCCGCACCGGCGGCCAGCTGCATGTGCCAGTGCAACGGATATCGCCCGAGGATCTTGCGCTGACCCATGCGACGGAACTGAACGTGTGAGAAGCGACCCGTGCCGGGCGACGCGCCGCCCATCATCATGACGTGCGCACCGAACCCGAGCACCGACGTCGAGTCGCTCGCGTCGCCTTCGACCCGCACGTTGTGGGTCAGCATGCCGACCTCCGCTCGTTCGTCGACGGTCCAGGTCGCGCCGTTGGGCGCCGAGTACGACACCGGGTCCGCGGCGCAGTGATTCGCCAGCGGAGCCGGTGACAGCGTCAGCTCACCGGTCGTCGGCGCGATGCCGACGATCGTGCAGACCTCGCTCTGCGACGCCTTCTCGCCGTCCTGTTCCGACATCGGATCGGTCGCGACTAGCAAGATCTGATCGCCGACCGCCCAACCCTCGCGATCGGTGACCTCGACCGTGTTTCCCGAAAGCGACTTCAGTCGGCTCCAGCTCGTCTTCGGCAGCCCGTGCAGCTCGATCTGGCCGCCGTCCATCGCAACGAGGAACTTGCTGCCGGCACCGCCGATCGTCGGCGCGCCAGGCTGACCGCGCAAGGTCAGCACGAACTCGTGCGCGAAAGGGACCTCGGCGCTGCCGATGTCGAGGCGGGCGCCGCTGGTGTGTACGAGCAACCACTCGCTGGCGAGCGAGCAATCGACGGACTCCGCGGTGAGGTTGCCGTGGACTTCGACGGTCGCGGCGAGGCTCGGGCCCGTCAACGCAACCGCCGAACCGGCGGCGACGCGGACGTTGTCGTTGAGACCCGGCGGCTGCGAGACGCTGCCACCGGACGCGTCGAGCCAGCTCGTCGCCGAGCTCCAGTCGAGCACGGGCTCGATGCGGACCGAGTCGACGAGTGCGATGTTGTTGTTGCCCGTGCCGACGAGGCCCGAAAATGCGAGCGGGATCGTCGCGGTCGTCGTGAGACGGATCGGCAACGTGGCGTACTCCACGAACGCCGTCGAGGGCAGCTCGCGCTCGAAGACGGTGACGCCACCGAGTCGCACACGCAGTTGCTGCACGTCGGCGATGGTGCCCTGACCACGCTGCGCCGCCTGGAAGCGAACGCGCCACAGACCCGGTGGGAGCGCGACGTTGCAACGCGACGTGCCGACTCCTTCGACGAACATCACGTAGCTGCCCGAGGGGGGCGGGGCGCTCTGCGCGAACAACGACGAACCGGCGTGCGCGATCCCGGAGCCGGCCTTGGTCGCCGGCGGACTCACCGTGAACGGCGTCATCGACCATGGCGCCCAGCTCGGGGCATACGCGTAGCCGTTCACCGGGACGGTCGCCGTGGCCTCGAAATCGCCGCCCGCGAGCGCGACGGGGGAGGTGACGATGGACGTGAGGGTCGGCGCCGGGATCTGCGCGGGGGTGGCGACGGCGGTCCCGGCGACCGTGAGCGCGAACGCAGCGATGCGCCGGGTGGCGCGCCCGAGAACCGAGCGCGGACGAACGGGGAGCAGAGCAGGGTCTTTCATGACGGTTTCGGGCGCGCCGCGGATCAGCGCGCTGCGGAAACACGTCGGCTCTGCCGCGAGACGTTTCAGGAATCCGAAGCGGGCTAGACCCCATGGTCGGGCTGGTCCACGCGATCAGCCCAACCATGGTGTCTAGTGTCCGATCGGAACGTCGAGCCGACGCGTCGTCTGGAACACCGTTCCCGTGCCGTCGAGGTGAACACACTGGAACCGCAGCGTGGTCGGAGGCAGGAACTCCGGCAGCGGGAAGTTCCATCCGGTCCCGAGCGGGTTCGCGACGACCGGCGCCAGCCAGCCGAGAAAGCCCGAGGTCGTGCTGATCAGCTGTGTGCAGCCGAGAGCGACACCCGGAATGCCGTTGAGGCTCATGTTGTTGCCGGTCAGCGAGACACCGAGGAAACACAGCGCGCCGTTCGGCACGCCGGTGAGCCGCACGCCGCTGTATTCGAACCCGATTCGCTGGCTCGGCACGACCAGGGCTCCGCTGGCGACCCAACTGAGCACACCCGAGCTGCAGGTGATCCCGAACAGGCTCGGTGACGCGAGCGCCGGATCGCTCCAGACGTTGCCGTGGATCGGATAGCTGCCCGTCACGGTGTCCGAGCCGACGAGCACGTAGCGGCCGTGGTCGCGGTCGAAGCTGACGGCGGCGTCGCGCACGCTCGTGCCGCTACCCTGCCCGGTCATGAAGGTGTCGAACGTGACGTACTGGCCGCGGTAGCCGAGTTTGTCGGCATACACCCGGTTACCCCAGCGATTGAGCGACAGCCAATGGCAGCGCGTGTTGCTGTCGAACGCGATGTCCCGGGTCTCGAGGACGCGAGTCGAGTCCGCGAGGTGCTGATACTCGGGGTGCGGCCGCGAGATCGTGGTGCCGTTGAAATCGATGCGCTGGGTCAGGATCTCGTAGCTCAGGATGGTCGTCGTCGGTCCGACCTGCGCCACCGGCGCACCGCCGTAGCTGACGAGGTAGCGACCGCCGCGACCGGCGACGACCGGGCCGAGCTCGTGGCGCCCGTTGCCGCTGGTGGTCTGGGTGAACGAACGCAGGTTTCCGTTCTCGTCCCAGATGTCGATGTAGACGTCCCAATCGTCGTTGGGGTTGGTGTTCGAGACGAACTGGTGCACGACACACCAGTGGTTGGCGCCGAGCCCGTCGGCAACCTGATTGATGCGGGGCCGTTCGACGTCGGCCGTGCTGCTGCCGAAGAGCTGTCGGTCGCCGGTGCCGGTGCCCTGCCCTGTCGTCGTCGTGGTGCCGGCGAAGTCGATGTAGAACGCGCGCGTCTCGCTGTCGTTGCCATTGGCGAACGGCTGCGCGCTCTCGTGCTGGTAGACCACCATCGCGCGCGTTGCCCCGGTGTTGGCCGCGTTGCCGCCGATGTCGACACGCCAGTTGCCACTGTGCGGCAGGTAGGCACCGACGCCGGTGCGCAGCGCGAGGTCGTTGATGTGGTGGGCGTGCCAACGCACGTTCCGCGTGGTGGCGAAGACGCGCACGAAGGCGCAGACGACCCGCGAGTCGGCGTGGGCGAGCGCACACGTGCCGTTGCCCCAGCTCGTCGTGATGTCGGCGAAGGTCTGGATCAGCGGCGCCGGCGCCATGTTGTCCTGGGTGCGGAACAGCCACAGGTCCTGGTCGGTCGCCGACACCGAGCGCGTGTAGCAGACCCAGACGTTCTCGGTCGCGCGCTCGTCCTCGCGCAGCACGTCGAGGTCGACGTGCTGGCCGAACGAACCGCTCCAGGTATTGAGCGTCACGTTGTTGGTCATCAGCGGGTCGACGACGATCGGGAACACGGCATCGCGCAGCCAGGCGCCGTCGAGCCGCAGCTCGAGCCGGCCGGCCTCGTAGCTCGTCGTCATCGCGCGCGACGCGCCGTTGGCGTCGACCGCGGTGGCGGCGCCGTAGGTCAGGATCGGGTCGCGGTTGTGATCGACGAACTGCACGGGACCGTGCCGATCCACCACCGGATCGGCCGTGAGCGCGGTGTCGATACGACCGCGGATCACGAGATCGCCATTCGCCAGCGGGCGCCGACCGATCACGAACGTCTGCTCGAGGCCTTCGAGGCGCACGTCGTAGGCCTCGACGACGCCACCGAGGTCGTACTCGTAGCGCGTCGGCGCCACGGTGGCAGCGGCCGGCTCCGACCGCGTGCAGAGTTCGATCTCGCCGACCTGCACCGAGGTCGTGGTCCATGCGAACGGCTGATTCTGCGGGTAGCCGCTGCCGAGATAGGGCACGAAGGTCGCGCCGGCATGGAATCCGACCTTGTAGTCCTCGCCCGCGGCCCAGATGCCGTAGGCGCCGCCCTCGGGATCGGCGTCCTGGGTGTGGATCGGAGTGACCACCGCCGGTGGAGTGAAGCCGCGATCGGGACGTTGGGCGGTCAGCGGGGCGATCGCGAAGCAGAGAGTGATGGCAAGTGCGCCGGTGCGCATGACGGACTCCTGTCGGGTTGGAAGCGGTAGCGGGACTGCCGTTTCCAGTGCCGTCCCGTCGGGGAGTGAGCGCTTCAAACCACGGAATCGCCGTGGGCCAACGGGACCTAGCGGATCGTCACGTCGACCGCGGCCGTGAACTTGAGCGCGCCGAGGCACGGGTACGGTCCCCAGCCGATCTGCCCGGCGCCCTGGAACGCGAGCGTGACGCCGGCGAGTGACGGGACGTTCGGCACGTTCACCTGCAGCGAGTTGCCGAAGAACGAGAAGTCGATCGCGCCGGCGCGGCAGCTGCCGCAGCCCGGCACCGGCAACGATACCGGCGCACCGGCGAGGAGGACCGTCAGGACGTTGCCCGAGGTGTTGATGCCGAACATCTGGCCGAGCACCGGCAGACCGTAGTGATAGATGTCCGCGCCGATGCCACAACCGATGTCGCGCACGCGGAAACCGTCGAGCGGCAGGTTGCGCAGCACGTACGGTTCCGAGTTGGTGGTGAGCCCGCAGATCACCGAGCCGTCGGCGGAGATGCCGTGGATCGATGCCAGAGTGTTGCCGCCGAGGTTGACGCCGAGCCGCGACAGCAGATCGTGCACATCGATCCAGCCGCGGCCTTCCTTCCACAGCATCGCGCGCGACGGGAACAGGTTGGTCGTGCCCTCGCCGCCGAACAGGGTGCAGTCGGCGTTGGCGCAGAGGATGTTCCAACGCTGGCCGGGGTTGAAGTAGAGCGGCTGTCCGAGGTCTTCGACCACGCCGTTGTGCCAACGCACGCTCCTGAACTCGAACTGGCTCCAGGAGTGGCCGGCGACGACGTCGCCCGCGCTGCTGATCGCGATCGTGTCGCTGCCGTGGTGCCCCGGCAGCGGCGTGAGATAGACCGGCCCGCTCGCCGCGCCGCTCCATTGGATCGCGTGACGGACGCCGGCGCCGTCCTGCGCGATGCCGCAGATCCGCGTGCCGACGTCGTCGACCGCAATCGGCCACATGTTGTCCTGAGAAGTCCCGGTCGACAGCGTCTGGATCACGCCGAGCAGCCACATCACCGGCGCCTGCAGCTGGGTGAACGGCTGTGGGGTGTAGTCCGCGACGCCGACGATGATGTCGCCGGTCGCGTCGACACCGGTCGCACCCGAGTAGGTCCCGGTCGACAGCAGGCCGAGGCCGCCGAACTGCGAGTTCGGCCCGGCACGCGTGGCCTCCGGCGGTAGCGGGAACGAGAAGTTCATGAACGCGCTGTCCCCGACGACGACGTCGCCGGTCGCGTTGACGGCGGTGGCGGACGAGGTGTTGTGGTTCGGCAGCACGCCGAGGTCCTGCACGGTCGCCTGCCGCAGCCGATAGCCGTGGTTGAAGCCCGCGTTCGGCCGGTAGTAGCCGACGATCGTCGAGCCGTCGTCGCTGATGCCGGTGATGATGGCGCCCGGGCCCAGGACGCTGCCGAGCAGCTGGAACGAGACGGGCGCCTGGGCCGCGGCGCTGGCGCCGATGGCGATGGTGATGGTGATGGCGGCCGCGCGCAGGAAGTGGAACCGGCTGGTGGTGTTCATGTCGGCTTCAGCGGGGAACGGGCGGGAACCACACCACGACGGACCATCGCGGCGCTGTCACCAGAGCCCGCTGGTGGCCCGTAAACCGCCAGATCCGGTGGCGCGCTCCGATTGACCACCGCAGAGAACGGACAGTAAGGTGCGATGCGCACGTCCCGAAGGAGCCACCCCATGCCCAAACGCCACATCCGGGCCGGCGCCATCGCCGCGCTCACCCTGTCCGCCGCCGCGTCGGCCCAGACCGCGTGGACCTCTTTCGAGAATCGCGAGGGCCACGCGATCGCGTCGGATCCGACCGCCGGCGTGCTGATGTTCGGCGGCCGCAGCGCCGGAGGCGGCACGCTGTTGTCCGACACGCATTCCTACTTCGGCACCGGTTGGAGCCGGCTCGAGGCCGACGGCGTCGCCGGACGACGCGCCTACCACTCGATGGTCGCGGCTGACAACGGCGTGGACACGGCGATCTTCATCCTGTTCGGCGGCCTCGTCGAGCCGAACGGCGGCGGCGTCGCAGTGCCTTCAGGCCAGACGTTCGTCTATGGCGGCGGATGGCGCGAGGTAGTCGGCGCGGCGCCGTCGGCGCGCACCGGGCACGCGATGGTCACAGATACCAACCGCAACGTGGTGCTGCTGTTCGGCGGCCTCGGCGGCGCCGCGCGCAACGACGTCTGGGAGTTCGATCCGATCGGCGAGACCTGGACCGAAGTCGTGCCGAACATGCCCGGACCCGTAACCGACCGGCCGGTCGCGCGGTTCAACCACTGCATGGCGTTCCACCCGCATCGCAATCGGGCCTACGCCTACGGCGGTTCCGGCGGCTCGGGCGGTGGCTTCAACGACGACATCTGGGCCTTCGACCCGGTGAGTCTGACCTGGGCCAATCTCTCGCCCGGGGTCCGTCCGGCGGCTCGGGGACGCGCGGCGATGGCGTTCCTGCCCTCGATCGGCAGCATCGCGTTGTTCGGTGGCGAAGGCTACGTCATCGCCACCAGCACGCGCTTCTTCTACGACGACACCTGGCTGTTCACGCACCCCTCCGGCGCCCCGGCATTCTTCACCCAGGTCACGCCGACGACGACGCCGCCGGGTCGCTTCGGCCACGCGATCGCTCCCGATCAGCTCGGCAACGTCGTGATGCTCGGGGGCACCGACCACACCGGTACCATCCGGCGCAGCACCTGGCTGTTCGACGGATCGGACTGGACGGAGGAGCTCGTCGCGCCGCCGGACCGCACCGGCGCGCCGTTGTCCTACGACCCGAGCAGCGAGACCCACCTGACGTTCGGCGGCCGCGCGGTCGCCAGCGGCGCGGATCTCGACGACACCTGGGAGCTCGACAGCTCGACGTGGCGCCGGCGCTTCTCGGCCCAGGCGCCCGGTCCACGCTCGGACGTCGGACTGGTGCACGATCCGGTCGGCAACCGCACGCTGCTCTTCGGCGGACGCGCGAACGGCGAGTGCGGCACGCCACGCGCGGACACCTGGGAATGGAACGGCACCGATTGGGTGCTGCTGGCCCCGACCGCGAGCCCACCGGCAGCGGGCGGCATCCAGCCGGTCTTCGACACCCGCCGCAACGTCGTCTGGATGCTGGTCGACGACGTCATGTGGCGCTTCGACGGCACCCTATGGACGCTTCCGCTGCAACCGACGAAACGCGCCGGCTCTGCCGCCAGCTTCGACAGCGCGCGCAACCGACTCGTGCTCTACGGCGGGGCGGACGGCCCCAACAGCTTCCCGGGCGACACCTGGGAGTGGGACGGTGGCAAGTGGACCCAGGTCCTGCCGGCCAGTTCTCCGAGCCCGGCGCGCATCGTCTCGGCGATGGCGTTCGACCCGCTGCGGCAGAACTCGCCGCTGTTCGGCGGCATGGGTGCGAACGGGGTGCCGGTCGCCGGCATGACGCTGTGGGACGGCACCGACTGGTCGATCGGCGGCACCGGTCCACTGGCACGCATGAAGTCGAGCATGGTGTTCGCGACCGGCCCCGGCATGAACGGGACCGTGATGTTCGGCGGGCGCAACGTCAACAGCCCGTCGAACCCCACACTGCTCGACGACACCTGGCTCTGGAACGGCACGACCTGGAGTCAGTATTCGCCGACCAACTCGCCGTCGCCGCGCGACGGCATGGCTATGGCCTTCGATCCGACGCGCAGCCGCGTCGTGCTGTTCGGCGGCAGCGACCAGCCCGGGTCGCTGGCGCTCGACGACACCTGGGAGTTCGACGGCGCGAACTGGATGGCGAAGTCGCCGGCGAACCACCCGCCGGCGCGCGCCGACAGCCATGCGGCGTTCGATCCGATCACCGGCCAGGTGCTGCTCGCCGGCGGTCTGAACATCAGCTCCACCTACAGCGACACCTGGAGCTGGAACGGCACCGACTGGGCGCAGCAGATCGCGGCTCGCCCGATCGCGCGGCGCAGCGGCATCATGGTGGGCACGCCGACCACCGTGCTCTACGGCTTCGGCTCGAGCGGCTTCAGTCCGACCGTGCCGCACGACGACCTCTGGGCCTGGAACGGCACCGACTGGTTGCCGGCCGACCGACCGCCGACTCGAACCAACTACGGCGCCGCCTACGACGCCCGGCGCGATCGCGTCGTCGTGTTCGGCGGCCGCGAGAGCTGCGGCTCGGGCGCATACCTCAACGACACCTGGGAATGGGACGGCGGCGCGTGGCAGCGTCGCATCACCACCAACACGCCGGCCGCCCGTGAGCGCGCCCGGCTGGCGTTCGACGCCGCCCGCGGCCGCGTCGTGCTCTACGGCGGCAGCAACGGCACCGACCGCAACGACACCTGGGAGTACGACGGCATCGATTGGCGGCCGCGCTCCTCGACCGAACCGCCGCCGGCGAGTTCCGATCACGGCTTCAGCTACAACGGCACCGAAGCGCGGGTGATCGCCTTCGGCCCGGCCGGCACATGGCGCTACGGCACCCTCACTCCCGCGGCGGCGATGTCGTTCGGCAACGGCTGTACCGGCTCCGCCGGCGTCCCGGCGATCGTGCCGAAGCCGTGGGCGGGCCCGTGGCTCGGCGATCGCTTCGAGGCGAGCTTCGACAACGCCCCGCTCGGTGCCGCACTGGCGGTCTGGGGCTTCAGCGACAGCAACTGGATGGGCGTGCCGTTGCCGTTCGCGCTGGCGCCGTTCGGCGCCGGCCCGGGCTGCAAACTGCTGGTCAGCTCCGACCTCCCGCAGTTCGTGCTGCCGAGTGCACCGAGCACTCCGATCGCCGAGTACGCCTCGTTCGTGCTGCCGAGCCACCCGTCGTTCCTCGGCGCGGTGATGTTCCTGCAGGTCGGTTTCCTCGACGCCGGCATGGGCGGCGCGCCGGTGACGACGGCCGGCCTGAAGCTCACCTTCGGGTCGAAGTAGTCCGGCCGCCGCCGAACGCTGGCTGGCGCACGTCGCTCACAGCCTGGACATCAGCTGGTCGACCACGAGCACGCCCGGTGCACCCGAATAGACCAGGCTCGCACGCACGTTGCGGCGCGCGATCTTCACGGCGTCGTCGCCGGTCAGCGCGGCGCGGGCGGCGTCGTCGAGCAGCGCACCGAGCAGCTGGCGTTCGCCCTCGGGCTGCTCGTAGGTGGCGATGTCGCGCACGCAGACCGCGAACAGCACGTCGTTGGCCCAGCCCGCCGGTCCCGAAGGCACCTTGCGTGCGGTCCAACCCAGCGCCCAGGGCGACTTCTGCAGCTTCTCGGCGCCGGGCGCAGCGCCCATGACGGCGATGCGCACTTCGAGAAGCTCGGCGAGCCGTTGGCGCAGGTTCGTCGGCGGCTTGCCGCGCAGTCCGATCAGGTAGACCAGCGTCGCGCGGCTCTTGCGCAGCGCCGCCGCGATGCGCGGGTCGTCGCTCTCCTCGGTGACGGGGTGCTTCTTCAGCAGCTTCAGCGCCGCGTCGTACTTGCCCGAACGCGCGAGTGCGTCGGCGAGGGCCTCGACGGCCGAATCGGTGACCTCGCGCTCCAGGTTGGCCCGCGCGACCGAGATCGCCTTCTCGTGCTCGCCGCGCATCGACTCCGCGCGTGCGACGAGCAAGTCGATCTCGCCGGCCTCCGCCGCTTCGGCCACGTCCTCGCTGCGCAGCAGTTCGATGGCCGGCTGCCACTGTTCGGCGCCCAGGAGCAGGATCGCGCGGTAGAACGGCGGGCAGGTGATGTTCGACCGGCGCTCGCGCAGCCGGTCGTCCCAGGCCAGGGCCTTGGCCCACTCGCCGAGCGTGGAGTAGGCGTGGATCAGGTGGGAGGGTCCGATGCTGCCCGGCTTGGCCTCGCACCAGATCTCGAGCGCCGAGACCGCCTCGGTCGCCAGGGCGCGCATCTCGGCGTCGGTGTCGACCTCCTGGCACAGCGTCATGTTGGCGATACCCAGGAACTCCCGCAGCTGGCCGGGCTGCTCGAGCTCGGCGATCGCGAACCGCGCGATCTTCTGACACGTCGCCGGGCAGCCGACAATCATCGCCACCGTCGCGGAGCGGTTGTAGTCACGGGTCGTCAGCAGCTGTTCGCTGGCGAGCAACCGGTCGACGGCGGCGTCGAAGTCCGCGCGGCGGGACGCCACCTGCCCGCGGTCCCTCGCGTTCAGGGCATCGGCCACCGCCTGCCCGGCGGCCTCCACCTCCTGGACCAGCGGCGCGTATTCCGGCCGGGCCGGGGTCTGGGCCGGCAGGGGCGCCAGGGTGGTCAGGAGCAGCAGGAACGGAGTTGCGCGTCGCGTCATGGGCGGCGCATCCTAGCGCGGTTGCGTTGGAGAGGGCGGCGGGGGCAATCAACCGTGCCCGTTCAGTCCTTCACAGTGGCCCGCAACTCCGCAGCCGCGCGGTCGTGCCCGCCGCCGGGATCGGCCGCGTGCCACGTATCGTAGAGCGAGAGACACTCGCGCAGCGCCCGCTGGGTGATTGCGTCCTGCTCGCCGCGGGCGGTGCGGCTCGTCGCGAGGGCCTCGCGATAGAGCGCCTCGGCCTCGGTGAACGCGGCCGTTGTGCCCAACAGCTTCGCCAGGTCGAGAACCGTGGCCAGGGTCTTAGGATGCTCGGCACCGAGCGTCGCACGGCGACCGGCGAGAACGTCGCGCAGCAGCGGTTCGGTCTCCGAGGCCTTGCCCTCGGTGCGGAGCATGATCGCGAGGTTGTGCATCGACTGCAGCGTCTCGGGATGTTCGGGCCCGAGGACCGCTCGCATCGTCTCGAGGGTTTCGCGGATGAGCGCCTCGGCCTCGGCGTAGTTGCCGCGGGAGTACTGCAGCGAGGCGAGGTTGTTCAGGGCCTGGAGCGTGTCGGGATGCCGGTCACCGAGCGTGGCTCGCCGGGTCTCGAGCACCTCGACGAAGAGCGGCTCGGCTTCGTCGAGATTCCTCTTCGACTTCAAGAGGATCGCCAGGCCGGAGATCGTGATGAGCGTGTCCCGATGGTCGTCCCCGAGAACCGCACGCTGCCCGGCGAGCGCCTCCCGGAACGACGCCTCGGCCTCCGACAGCTTGCCCTGACTGCGCAGGTTGACCGCGAAGTTGCTGATCGCCTTCAGCGTGCTCGGGTGCTCGTTTCCGAGCTTCTCCCGGAGAAGGCCGACCGTCTCCCGCTGCAGGTCCTCGGCCTCGGCGAAGCGCCCGAGCGCGTGGAGGACGTTGGCGAGGTTGCCGGCCGTGATCAGCGTATCGGGGTGCGCCTCGCCGAGCGTGGCCCGCCGGCCGGCCAGGGACCGCGCGCCGAGCTCCTCGGCCTCGGCCAGCCTACCGCGCTTCTGCAACAGCGCCGCGAGGTTGGCCATCCCCTGGAGAGTCTCCGGATGCACCTCGCCGAGCTGCGCGCGCCGCGTCTCGAGAGCTTGGCGAAAGAGCGCCTCGGCCTCCTCGAACTCGCCCTTGGCGAGCAGCAGGACCGCGAGGTTGTTCATCGAGCTGGAGGTCTTCGGATTCCTGTCGCCCACGGCCGCGCGCGTGAGTGCCAGGGCTTCGCGGGAGAGTTGCTCGGACTCCGCGAGCTCGCCCCGCTCCTGGAGCAATTGGGCGAGGTTGTTGATCGAGACGCAGAGCTCGAGGTGATCGCTTTCCGGTGCGGCGCGGCGTGCGGCGAGGACCTGGCGACTCAGCGACTCCGCCTCGTCGCGCTGGCCCTCGGCTGCCAGCACGGTGGCCAGGTTGCCGATCGAAAGGATGGTGTCGGCGTGGTCGTCGCCGCGCAGGACGCGGTAGCTCGCGATCGCTTCGCGCAGGAGCTGCTCCGCCTCGGCGTGACGACCCTGGGCCAGGCGCAGAGTGCCGAGATCGTTCTTCGACTCGACCGTGTCGATGTGTTCCTCGCCGAGAACGGTGCGGCGGCCGGCGAGCGCCTCCTCGTGCAGAGTCTCGGCCTCCGCGAGACGTCCCTCGGCGTGGAGCAAGCTTGCCAGGCGGTGGATCGAGGTCAGGGTGCCCGGGTCGGTGTCCCCGAGGCCCGCACGTCGAGCCGCCACGGCCGCACGTGCCGCGCGTTCCCCGAGTTCGAGCAGCGACAGCTTCTCGAGCGTCTCGGCCAGGGGCGTCTGGAGCATCGCCGCGAGCAAGGGGCGGTCGGCGTAGTCGCGCTCGATCGCGCGCAGCGCCGGCTCGAAGATCGACGTCTCCAGCAAGCTCTGGGCGACGTTCGTGGGATTGCCCGGCAAGAGGACGTCGGACAGCGACGCGCGCGCCGCTTCGACCTGCGCTGGATCCCGGCCGAGCCCTTCGAGCGCGCGGGCGAGATCGCTGCTCTGCTCGAGCTCGATCGCGCGGCCGAGTTCGTCCGGCGCGAGGCCAGCCAGCAGGCCGGATTGAAACGTGGCCAGGAGCTCCGCGTCCGCCCGGCGCGCGTCCGCGAGGCGCGCGTTCGCCTCCGCCGACGCGAGCGCCAGCGCGAGCTCCTCACCGCGCCGGTCCGACCGTGCCTTGAAGGCCAGGCTGGTTCCGAGGCCTACGGCGAGCGCCAACACGAGCGCAGCCAGCGACGCCGCCAGGGGCTTGTTGCGCCGCACCCACTTCTTCGTCTCCGCCCAGGTCCCGGCCTCGTAGGCCGACACCACCCGGCCCTCGACGAACGCCTCGAGGTCCGCGGCGAGTTCGCCCATGTCGCGGTAGCGCGCGCCGGGATCACGCGCCATCGCGCGCTCGCAGATCGCGACGAGTTCCTGGGAGACTCCGGGCGCCTCGACGCTCAGGGGCGAGGGCGGACCAGCCATCAGCATCTTCCAGATCGCGACGGTGTCCGCGGCGCCCTCGCGCGGCTGGTAGGGCGCGTGCCCGGCGAGCAGGTGGTAGAGCATGGCCCCGACGGAGTACACGTCGGATGGCGGCCCCATGGCTTCGAGATCGCCGTGCGCCTGTTCGGGAGACATGTACGGCGGCGTGCCCATCACGTCGCCATGCATGGTGAAGTACGCCGGATTCGACCCGCCGTCGGCGGCGTCCGCGTCG
>JAGQRB010000454.1 GCA_020425925.1 Planctomycetota bacterium | reverse complement strand
CCGTCGCAGGGCGACCTCGTGATCGACGTCGACTATCCGACCGGCAGCTTCTCCGGCGGCAACGTCGGCCAGATGGACGTGCAGAACTCGCTCGCCGGCCGCGTCTTCGCGAGCTCGATGTATCCGGTCGCGAACGGTACCACCGCCAACCACGGTCCCGTGGTCGAGGTCGGCTACGTGCCCGCTTCCGGGCTGTACGCGATCTTCGGGTCGGACGTGCAGACCGGGTCGTCGCCGCTGACGGTGACGTTCCAGGACAACAGCTACTCGAGCGATCCCGGCGGCGTGACGTCCTGGGCCTGGGACTTCGACAACGACGGCACGGTCGACTCGACGCTGCAGAACCCGGTCCACACCTACACCGCCTGCGGCGTCTACGACGTCAAGCTGACGGTCGGCGACGCCAGCCACTCACCGAGCTCGGTCACGCGCACCGCCTTCATCCGCACCGACGACATCACCGCGGCCTTCGACGACCAGGTGGTCGGCGCGCTCGCGATGCAGTTCAGCGACCGCTCGAGCGGCCCGGCGACCGCGTGGACCTGGGACCTCGACGGCGACGGCATCACCGACTCGACGCTGCCGAACCCGACCTGGGCCTATCCGAACCACGACCCCGTCGATGTCACGCTTACCGCATCGCGGCTGTGCGGCGGGTCCGACACGATCACGCGCACGATCGTGCCCGCGCTCGCGATCCAGACCACGTTCGCCGGCGGCGCTACCGGCGCGGCCGGCAGCACCATGCTGTTCGACGTCGACGTGACGAACCCGCTCGGCGTCAAGGTCACCGGCCTCGACGTGCACGTTGCAGGTGGTTCGGGCGTCGGCTTCTCGGTCGAGGTCCATCTCACCAGCGCCGGTCACGCCGGCAAGGAAACCGTCGCCGACGCCTGGTTGCTCGCCGGCACCGCCACCGGCACGACCGCCGGCGCCGGTGTGCGCACGACGATGAACCTCGGCGCGCCGATCTACCTGCCGCCGGGCCACTACGGCATGGCGCTGCACCATCTCGGCGCGGCACCCGCGTTCACGGTCGGCACCGGCAGCAACCAGGACTACCACGGGGCCGACCTCGCACTGCATCTCGGCACCCACCGCAGCACGGCGCCGAACCAGCCATTCGGGGCCGGAGCGTCGACGGCCGCGCGGGTCTGGAACGGCGCGCTGCGCTACCAGCGCTGCCAGCTGTCGGGTGCCGGCGGCTACGGCTTCCTCGGCGAGGGTTGCGCCGGCTCGCTCGGCGTGCCGCGGCTGACGCCGATCAACGACCCGCGACTCGGCCAGACGCTGCAGGTCATGGTCGACCGGCTGCCGGCGATGACCGCGCTGATGTTCACCGGCGTGTCGAGCTCGACCTCGCCGCTCGGCCCGCTGCCGCTCGACACCACGGCGCTCGGGGCGCCGGGCTGCTTCCTGCGCGCCAGCCCCGACGTCGGCCTGTTGATCAGCGGCGCGTCGAGCACGGCGCAGTGGAACCTCGCGATCCCGAGCAGTCCGGCGCTCGCCTGCGCGCTGTTCTTCCAGCAGGCCGTCGTGTTCGATCCGGGCCACAACGCCGCCGGCGCGGTCGCGTCGAACGCCGCCGGTTTCGTCGTCGGGAACTAGACGCGAGCTGCGGATCGATCGCGGTCGACCGGAACGTCGGCCGCGCGAACGCAACGAAACACGGCGGCCACGCCCCGGTTTGCGGGATCCACGGGGCCCTCCTACACTCTTCGCCCCGCGCCTCCCGCCGTACACCTTCGCAATCAGGGGAACCCGCCTTGCCGCGCCATCGCACCGCTCTCGCCGCCGCCACCGCCCTCCTGGCCCTAGCCGTCCTCGGCCGGGCCCAGGCCCCGATCGCCCTGCCGGCGTTCGGCAACACGTTCTCCGGTACGCTGACCCGTGGCTTCTGGTTCACCAGCCCGGTCGATTGCGTGATCACCGGTCTGCGCGTGCCGAACGAGGCGGCGCAACCGAATCAGGTCGTCGAGGTCGTCGACCTCGGCACCGTGCCGCCGCCGGTCTTCCCCGGTACCGTCACCGGCACCCAGCTGTTCTACGACAACGCGACACCGGCCGGCACGCACATCCCGACCAGCATCGCGCTCGTCGCGGGCAACGTCTACGGCGTACTCGGGGCATGCAACCCCAGCCTCGGCAGCGCGCAGTCCTTCAGCTCGTACGGCACGCCCGCGGGTCCGTTCACGACCAGCATCCTCGGCAACTCGGTGCAGCTCACCCGCTTCGCGACCCAGTCGGGCATCGCGCAGAACGGCGGCAACCAGCCCTGCTACCAGGATCCGAGCGGCCCGATCGCCCGGGTGTTCGTCGACATCGCGGTCGCGCCGAGCCTGCATCCCGACTTCACCGCCGACGTCACCAACGGCGCCACGCCGTTGGCCGTGCAGTTCACCGACATGAGCACGACGTCGAGCGCCGGCGGCGTGCAGAGCTGGGCCTGGGACTTCGACGGCAACGGCACGATCGACTCGACGCTGCAGAACCCGAGCTTCGTCTACAACGCCTGCGGCAGCTACGACGTCGCGCTGACGATCACCGACAACTCGAACCCACCGGCGACGACGACGAAGACCGACTTCATCGTGACCGATCCGGTCGAGGCCGCGTTCGACTACAGCCGCACGGCGCTGCGTCGGCTGCAGTTCACCGACACCTCGGACGGCCCGGCGACCAGCTGGGCGTGGGATCTCGACGGCAACGGCACGATCGACTCGAACCAGCGCAACCCGGCCTTCACCTACCCCACCACCGCGCCGGTCGACGTGACCCTGACGGTCACGCGACTGTGCTCGCCACCCGACACGATCACGCGCACGGTGGTGCCGTCGCGCCGCCGCGAGACGATCTTCGACGGCGGCAACAACGGCGGCACCGGCTGGACGGTGCTGTTCGACCTGTTCGTCAAGCCGCAGCAGGGCATCGAGGTGTTCGCGCTCGAGACCCTGAGCAACTCGCCGGTGAACACGCCGTTCACGCTCGAGGTCTGGCTCACCAGCGCGGGTCACGCCGGCAAGCACACGACGCCCGAGGCCTGGTCGCGCGTCGCCTCCGGCAGCGGCGTGACCCGCGGCCCGCTCGAACGCACGATGGTGCCGCTGACCGCCCCGCTGCACGTGCCGCCCGGCCGCTACGGCGTCGCGCTGCACTACCTCGGCGCGCAGCCGCAGTACACCGACGGCAACGGCAGCAACCAGCTCTACAACGACACCTTCGTGCGGCTCGACCTCGGCGTCTCGCGCGGCACGTCGGCGGGCGCACCGTTCGGCGCCGGCACGACGTACTCGCCGCGGGTCTGGAACGGCACGATCCACTTCGAAACCGGCATCGCGACCGGCGACGCGGGCTACGGCTTCGCCGGCGAGGGCTGCCCTGGCTCGCTCGGCGTGCCGACGCTGCTGCCGCAGGGGCTGCCGACGCTCGGCTCGACCTTCCGTGTCGACGTGGCGAACCTGCCGCTGAGCGCGGCGTTCCTGGTCGTCGGACTCAACAACACGAGCTCGAGCCTCGGCGCCCTGCCGCTGAGCTTCACCGGCGTCGGTGCACCGGGCTGCTCGCTGCGCGCCAGCGACGACAGCCTGACCGG
>JAGQRB010000453.1 GCA_020425925.1 Planctomycetota bacterium | reverse complement strand
TTCGGCGCCAAGGACTACGCCATGCGCGTCTGGCTGCAGCCCGATCGGCTCGCGCAGCTCGACATCTCGGTGGCCGAGGTGCGCGCCGCGATCTCGGGCCAGAACGCGCAGTGGGCGCCCGGCAAGATCGGGCAGGCGCCGACCGTCGAGGGCCAGGAGCTGGTCTACACCATCAACACGCGGGGTCGGCTCAGCACCGAGGCCGCGTTCGAGTCGATCGTCGTGCGTGCGACCGACGACTTCGGCATCGTCCGACTCGGCGACATCGCACGCGTCGAGCTCGGCTCGAAGGACTACGACTTCGTCGGCCGCGTCAACGACGTCGCCGCGACGCTGATCGGCATCTTCCTGCAACCCGGCGCGAACGCGCTCGCCGTCGGACAGGCGGTGCGCGACCGTCTCGCGGAGCTCCACCAGATGTTCCCGCCCGGGCTCGAGGCCGAGATCACCTACGACACGACCGCGTTCGTCGAGGTCTCGATCCGCGAGGTGCTCAAGACGCTCGGCGAGGCGATGCTGCTGGTCTTCCTCGTCGTCTTCGTGTTCCTGCAGAGCTGGCGCGCGACGCTGATCCCGGCGCTCGCGGTGCCGGTGTCGCTGATCGGCACGTTCGCCGGGCTGATGGCGCTCGGCTACACGATCAACACGCTGACGCTGTTCGGCATGGTGCTGGCGATCGGCATCGTCGTCGACGACGCGATCGTCGTGCTCGAGAACGTGGAGCGCATCATGCACGAGCACAAGCTCGGCCCGCGCGACGCCGCGGTCGCCGCGATGCGCGAGGTCACCGAGCCGGTCGTCGCGATCGTGCTCGTGCTGGTCGCGGCGTTCATCCCGATCGCGTTCCTCGGCGGACTCACGGGTGTGCTCTATCGCCAGTTCGCGGTCACGATCTCGATCGCGGTCTCGATCTCGGGTTTCGTCGCGCTGACGCTGACGCCGGCGCTCTGCGGCGTCTTCCTGAAGCCGCAGGAGAAGGGGCGCAACTGGTTCTTCCGCGGCTTCGATCGCGGTTTCGCAGCGACCGGCAACGGCTACGCCGGCGCCGTCCGTTGGATCATGCGCCACTCGTTCGTCGGCATCGTGCTGTTCGTCGCGATGCTGGGCTCGACGCTGGGGCTGTGGCGGTTGGTGCCGGGATCGCTCGTGCCGTCCGAAGACCAGGGCTTCTACATCGCCGCGATCTACCTGCCCGATGGCAGCTCGCTGCAGCGGACCGACGAGGTCGTGCGGCGGGTCAGCGAGATCGTGACGTCGAATCCGGCCAATGACAAGTGCACCGCGTTCGCGGGTTTCGACTTCCTCGGCGGCGGCTACAAGAACAGCGCCGCGACGATGTTCGTCACCCAGAAGCACTGGGACGAGCGGGACGTCACGGCCGCGGATCTCGCCAACGAGCTGATGGCGAAGGGTGCCGGCGTGCGCGAGGCGAAGGTGCTCGCGTTCAACCCTCCGGCGATCTTCGGGCTCGGCACCGCGGGCGGCTTCGAGCTCTGGTTGCAGAATCGCGGTTCGGGCGGACCGGCGCGCACGGCCGAGGTGGTGCAGCAGTTCATGGGGCGCTGCTTCCAGGAGCCCAAGCTGCTCTACGCGCAGACGCTCTGGCGGGCGCAGGCACCGCAGATGTTCATCGACGTCGATCGCGACCGCGCCGCGACGCTCGGCATCCCGATCGAGAGCGCGTTCGAGACCCTGGGCGCGACGCTCGGCACGACCTACGTCAACGACTTCACGAAGTTCGGGCGCAACTGGCAGGTGCTGGTCTCGGCCGAGCCGGAGCAGCGCCGGCGTCCGTCGGACATCGAGGATCTCTACGTCCGCGCGCGCAGCGGCGCGATGGTGCCGGCGTCGGCGTTCGTCGAAGCGCGCTACACCTCCGGCCCCGACTCGCTTGATCGCTTCAACAACCAGCCCGCCGTCAAGCTGCTCGGCGCGGCCGCGCCCGGCGTCAGCTCCGGCGAGGCGCTCGCGACCGTTGAGGCGATCCTCGCCGACATGCTGCCGCCGGACTTCACCTACGGCTGGTACGGCGCGTCGTTCCAGGAGAAGAAGTCGGGCGGCACCAGCGCGATCGCGTTGCTGCTGGCGGCGCTGATGGTGTTCCTGATCCTGGCGGCGCAGTACGGGCGCTGGTCGCTGCCGTTCGCGGTGCTGCTGGCGATGCCGTTCGGGCTGTTCGGCGCGCTCGCCGCGGTCATGCTGCGCGGCTTCGAGAACGACGTCTACTTCCAGATCGGCCTCGTCACGCTGCTCGGCCTGGCGGCGAAGAACGCGATCCTGATCGTCGAGTTCGCGGTGCAACGCATGGAGCACGGTGTCGCGACCGTCGATGCGATCCTCGAGGCCGCGCGGCTGCGTTTCCGGCCGATCCTGATGACCTCGCTCGCGTTCATCCTCGGCGTCGTGCCGCTGGCGCTGTCCGACGTCGCGGGTGCCGGCGCCGGGGCGCGGCGCTCGGTCGGCACCGGCGTCATGGGCGGCATGCTGGCGGCGACGTTCCTCGCGATCTTCTTCGTGCCGCTGTTCCTCAAGCTGCTGGTGCGACACGGCGTCGATCGGCATGCCCACGAGCGCGAGCACACCGTCGTTCTCGACGAGGAGGTGGACCTGTGATCGCCCTTCGTGCCTCTCGTGCGGCCGCCGCCGCCGCGCTGCTCGCGGCCTGCACCCCGGAGTATCGCGGTGCGCCCGAGCTCGTGCTGCCGCCGATGGCGGCGCCGGCGACCGATCTGCGCGCATGGTGGCAGCAGTTCGACGACCCGCAGCTGATCGCGGTCGTCGAGCGTGCGCTCGAGCACAACACCGATCTCGTCGCGGCCGCCGGTCGCGTCGCCGAGGCGGCCGCGCTGGTGCGGAACGCCGACGACCTGCTGCCGGACAGCAGTTTGCGGGCCAGTGCCGGCCGCAACCAGACCAGCGATCGCAACGCCTTCCCGCGCTTCTCGGTGATCGATCGGGCCAATGCCTTCCACACCATCGGCATCGACGCGACCTGGGAGCTCGACCTGTGGGGGCGCATCCGCGCCGGTCACGATGCCGCCGAGGCCGACCTGCTGCGCAGCGATGCGCTGCGCGACAGCCTGCGGGCCTCACTGGCGGCGCGGACGGCGCAGTCGTACCTGCGGCT
>JAGQRB010000045.1 GCA_020425925.1 Planctomycetota bacterium | reverse complement strand
CCGAGCGTGGTCTGCGGCGAGGTGCTCGCCGCCGCCGCGGCGCCGCGGCTGTTCGACCGCGGCAGCATCGAGATCACCGCCGCACCGCGCGTCGTCGCAACGGTCCAGCGCGTGGTCGCCGACTGCGGCCGCGCGTTCGCCGGCGCACGCGCGCGGCTGGTCGCGGCGGCGGATCTCGACGCCGACAGCGAGCGCCGCGCGGCCGGCGAGTACGGGCTCGATGCCGACGGTACCGCCGCATTCGAACTCGCCGCGCCGGCGGCGCTGGCGCGACCGGGTCTGGTCTGGTACCGGCTGGCGGTCGAGGACGGCGAACGCGCGGCGGCGAGCTGGCCCTGGCCGCTGATCGTCCCCCGCTGATCGTTCGGCACGGGCGTCGACGGCTGCTTGCACCGGTGTCGCCGAGGCAGCAAGCTGCCGGCGATGCCCCGATCCGACTCGCGCCGACCGCTGCGATTGCGCACCAAACTGCTGCTCGGCCTCGCCACCGCCGTGTTCGCGATCCTCGCGGCCGAGTTCGGGGTGCGCGCGTTGATGCCGGCCGGGCGGGTCCTGAGCCCGACCGCGATCGAGACGTTCTACGACCGCGCCCGCACCGAGGCGGAGATGATCCGCGCCGATCCGGAGCTCGGCCACGTGCCGGTGCTCGGCGGGCCGGTCTACGACGAGCACGGTCTGCTGCGCGACTGGGGGTTGAAGAACGGGGCCGCGAAGCGCGCCGACGTGACGCGCTACCTGTTCCTCGGCGATTCGGTGACACGGCGGTCGACGATCGCCACGCCGCTGCGGGCGTTGGCGGGCGGCCGCGAGGTCGAGTTCCTGAACGCCGGCGTCGAGAGTTGGAATCCGGTGCAGGAGGTCGAGTTCTACTTCCGCCATCAGGCGGCGCTGGCGCCCGATCACGTCGTGCTGTGGCTGCACAACAACGACCTGACCGAGTCGACGGTGGCGTGTTTCCTCGACGGCGAGTTCGTGCTCTGCAACCCGGGCTCGCTGGTCGCGGTCGATCCGGTCTGGTACCGGCGCAGCATGCTGTACGAGCTCTGGGTCCACAGTCGCCACGTCGACCGGCTGCAGCCGAAGTACTACACCTGCCGCGCCACCGAGGTCGAGGCCGCGATCGTGCGGCTTCGCGACGAGGTGACCGGCCGCGGTGCGCGCCTGACGATCGCGTTGCTGCCGGTCTTCGCCGCCGAACGCGACTGGCAGCCGCACGAGCGCGCCGCGCGCGAGCTCGAGCTCGCGATGCTCGACCGGCTCGGGGTCGAGTTCGTCGACCTGCAGCCGGCGCTCGAGGAGATCGCGACGCTCGGTATCGCGGTGCGCGCGACGCCGAACGATGCGTACCATCCGAACGACGCCACCGGAGCAGTGCTCGCGCGCGCCGCGGCCGAGGTGCTGCTGCCGGCACCGCCGGTGCGCTGCACGGTCGAGCCGCGGCTCGTCGCGCCCGGCGACAGCGTCGCGGCGACGCTCGACGCGGGGCCGGAGTTCGCCGGGCGCACGTTCGAGACCCGGGGCCCGGACCGCGCGGTCGAGCCGAGGGTCTCGGGGCGGGGGACGCTCGATAGCAGTGGGCGGGGAGCGATCACCCTTGCGGTTGCCGGCGACTCCGCGGCGGTCGCGGCGGCGCCGGCGATCCTGTTCTTCGAGTGCGAGGTCGACAGCGGTGACGAGCGCGTCATGCGTTCGTGGTGGCCGCCGCTGTTCCTCGTCACGGTGCCGCGCTGATCGGTCCGCTCAATCCGGCACGTTCACCTCGAGCTCGCCGGTGCGGATCTCGCCGTGCCAGATCGACGTGTCCCGCGTGTCCCAGACCGACGGGCGGAAGTGGAACACGAGCGCGATCCGATGCCTGCCCGCCGACGCCCCGAGGGTCTGGCCATCGGCGCTCCAGAAACCGGGCCGGGTGACGATGGTGCGGCGTTGCCCGACCGGGTGGGGGGCCAACGAGTCGACCGCGCGCAACACCACCGGAACGCGCTCGTTCTGGGTCCACTCGACGCCGTCGACGAGCAGGGTGAAGTGCTGCGGCTGCGGGATCCTCGCGATCGTCGAGCCGGCGTAGTTGTACCTCTTGGCCTCGCCCGCGTGGTTCTCGAGCTGCAGCGCGATCGGCGTGCGGTCGATCGAGCTCGCGCCGGTCGACCAGACCAGCCGCGCGCGCAGACCGTCGTGCGGCTCGCCCCAATCTCCGACCTCGCCGGTCATCACGATCGCGGTCGCGACGTTCACCGCCGGCGCGAACGTCGGCCACGGCGCGAACTCGGGGGAGGGCAGCGACTCGACGCGCAGCGCGATCCGGTACGTACCCGGCAGCTCGGGGAACCAGCGCGCCGGGCGATCGGGCGACAGATGCGTCCACTGCCAGTTCTTGTCGTCGCGCCATTCGCTCGCGCCGGGTCCGCCGATCAGCACGGGCCGCATGCCGACCGGCTCGACCTCGAACTCGCGCAGCGGCACGCGCTGGGTCCTGCGGGTCCCGGCGACCTCGAACGCCGCCGCCGACTCGGGCGACCAGCGCGCCTGCAGCACCTGGCCCGCGGGAT
>JAGQRB010000452.1 GCA_020425925.1 Planctomycetota bacterium | reverse complement strand
CGCGTGCTGCAGACGCTGCCGAAGTCGATCGACGTCGACGACCTGAGCTCGGCCGGCACGTTCGGCCTGATGGACGCGATCAACGGCTTCGACCTGTCGCGCGGCATCAAGTTCAAGACCTACTGCACGACGCGCATCCGCGGCTCTATCCTCGACGAGCTGCGTTCGCAGGATTGGGTGCCGCGCCTCGTGCGCCTCAAGGCCCACCGTCTCGATCGCGCCGTGCGCCAGCTCGAAGGCGAGCTCGGCCGCGTGCCGAACCAGGCCGAGGTCGCCGAACGCCTCGGCATCTCGCTGGAGGAGATGCAGGCGCACGAGGCCGAGGCCAACGCCAAGACGATCTTCTCGCTGTCGGAGAAGTGGGACGACGGCGACGAGGACAAGGAGATGGAGAAGGTCGAGATCCTCGCCGATCGCAAGTCGGTCGACCCCGTCGACACGATCCAGCAGCGCGACGCCCTCGAGATGATCACCAACAGCCTCACCAAGAAGGAGCGGCTGATCATCCTGATGTACTACTACGAAGGCCTGACGATGCGTGAGATCGGCGAGATCATGGAGCTCACCGAGTCGCGTGTCTGCCAGATCCACAGCAACGTGATGGCGCGCCTCAAGGCGCAGCTCGACCGCGCACCGGCGACGGCGTGAGACCGGCGACTCTCGCCGACCCCCGATGACCCGCGTCCTCGACCTGATCCGGACCCTGCGGACGACACCGCCGTTGCCGTCGGTGGCGTTCCGGATCCTCGAGGTCGTGCGCGATCCGGACTACTCGATCGACACGCTCGTCGATCTCGTCCGCACCGATCCATCGCTGACCGCGCGGGTACTCCGATTGACGAACTCGGCGCTGTTCGGCGTCCCCAACGAGATCACGTCGGTCGGCGACGCGGTCTCCTACGTCGGCACGCGCAATCTCGTGAAGCTGGTGCTGGTGTGCTGCGCCGCCAACCACTTCCGGCAGGCCTCGACCTCGATCTATGGCGATCCGGGCACGCTGTGGCGGCACTCGTTCGCGGTCGCGACCGCGAGCCAGTGGATCGCGCGGCGATGCGGCTACGCCGAGACCGACACCGCGTTCACTGCCGGGATTCTGCACAATGTCGGCAAGGTCGCGCTGAGCCAGGCGATGGACGACACCGTACCGAACGTCGTGACGCCGCAAGAGAGCCACTGCGCCACCGAAGCGGAGATGTTCGGTATCGACCACGCCGCCGCCGCCGGGGTCGTCGCCGGCACGTGGAGCCTGCCGCGCGAGCTCACGATGGCGATCCGCAACCACCACTCCGAACGCGAGGTCGCCAAGCACGCCCTCGCCGCGATCCTCGGACTCGCCGACGACCTGGTCCTCGGCCTCGGTATCGGCAACCCCTTCCCGAGCATCGAGCTGCGGCCATCCGCCCTCGCCATGGAGCGTTTGCAGCTGACCGCGGAGGACCTCGAGAACGCCGGCGCGCACGTCCGGACGGAGCTCGAGCAGAACACAGAACTCCTGAACCTGAACGGCGTGTCGAACCGATAGCTCGGACAGCGCGCGCATGGTTCCGACTGCAGCAGACACCCTGGTGATCGTGGATCCGGTCCGGTTTCGGACGGCGCCGTTCGCGGAGCTCGAGCGCCCGGCCACGACCGCCCGGACCGATGCTTCGGCCGCGCCCTTCGACCTGATCGCCCGCGATCTCGATCCGGATCTCGATCTCGCCATTCCGGCGGTGGACAACCCCACAACCACGAACTGAGCGAACATGGCGGCGTCCATTCTCACCTCCGAGAGCTGCGGCGATCTGTTCGATCTGCTGACGCAGCTGAACGAAGCGACCGCGGACACGATCAAGAGCCTGATCGGTCGCGACATCGCGGTGACCGGGGGCGATACGGTGAGGGTCCCGCGCGACGAGTTCGTGAGCGGCCTCAAGGGTGCCTACGTCGTCGCGCAGGGGGATCTCGAGAAGGACTTCGCCGGCCGGCGCCTGTCGGTACTCGTCACCGTCCCGGACGCGATCGCGATGTCGGGCATGCTGATGATGACACCCGACGACACGATCCAGCAGCGCCGCGCGGCTGGCGTGATCGAAGGCGAGGACGCCGAGGCGTTCGGCGAAGTCGCGAGCGTGCTGTTCAACGGTCTCGGCACGGTGCTCCGCGACGAGGTCCCGAACATCGACGTCAAGTTCAAGGAACACGGCCAGCTCAAGCCCGGCGGCAATCCCGGCACGCTGCTGCCCGAAGGCAAGCTGGTGGTGCAGAGCTTCCAGCTCCGGGTCGACGAGTTCCCAGAGACCAAGGCCTTCCTGGTGACCGACCAGGTCACCGCCAAGACCTGGAACCACGGCGCGCTCGCCGACGAGTCCGAGAGCGCGGCTGCCGAGGAGACGACGAAGGTCGAGGACGAGGGCTTCGACGGGATTCCGGCGGCGCCGATCCGCGGCGTGCTCGCCGCATTCGTCGCGCTGCCCGAGGTCTACCGGATCCTGCGGCAGAGCTGCCGCCGCGTCGGACTCGAGCTGCAGCGCCACGGCCGCCACGAGATCCCGAACCCCGCGGCGCACCGCGACCAGGTCGTACTGCTGGACATCCCGGCCGGCGAGGATCGCCAGTTCGACTGGTGCAAGCGCATCAAGGACTTCTCGACGACCACGAAGGTCGTGCTCCTGATCCACCACCCGTCGCGCAACCGCGTCACCCAGGCATTCCTTTCGAAGGCGGACGCGATCGTCGGCCTGCCGTGCCAGGAGCAGCAGCTGTCGCAGAAGCTCGCTGCCGTGCTCGAGAAGGACGAAGAGCCGGTCCCGTCGGACGACGACTGACGGGCTACGATTCGCCGTCGGCGAGGAGCGCGCGGATCTCGGCGCGCGTCCGGGTGGCCGAATCGCCGATCAGCCGCAGCGCCTGCTCTTGAGCCGCAAGGGTGCCCTCGGCGCGCGCGACCTCGACCTGGATCTCGATCGTGCCGAGCAGGTTGTTGACGCGGTGCACGAGTTCGGCGAAGCGGTCCATGCCCGGATGGTCGCGCGCTCACCACAGCGTGACAAGCACGACCTGGCG
>JAGQRB010000451.1 GCA_020425925.1 Planctomycetota bacterium | reverse complement strand
TCGGGCGGCTCGTCGACACCGACGGCGCGCCGATCGTGAAGGCGATCGCCGGGATCTCGACGATCATCGAGCAGGAAGGCGGCGTGCTCGAGATCTGGCCGCGGCCAGCCTGGTTCTACACCGATGCCTACGGCCGCTTCTTGCTGAAGGTTGTGCGCGGCGATCGGTATCGCACCCAGTTCGTCCGCAAGGTCGGAGCGCCGACGACGCGCCGGGAAGTCGCGCTGGCGGCGGATCGGGCCGAAGTGCGCCAGGAGTTCGTCCTGCGTTGAGCGCGGGGGCGCTGACGCTGCGGCAAGCTCGACTCGAGGAATCGAGAAACGACCTTCGGTCCGGATCGCGCTCGCGCCCTGGCTGTCGGACGCCGCGAGCGTCCGCCGCGGGTGGCGGCGCTCGAGTGCTCGGGCGGTCGGCCGCGGCCCACATCGATCCGATTCCTTCGAATCCCCATGAAAGCCATCAAGATCGCGCTCGGCGCGGCCCTCCTCACCGGCGCACTCACCGCCCAGCAGCGCACCGAGATCCTCCCCTTCGTGACGAACAACCCCGCGCTCGCCGGCAGCGAGGCCCACGTCTACGGCTCGAACTTCAACCCCAACTTCTCGGTGGTCGGCATGGTCGCCTATCAGAGCGGTACGCCGTTCGGTTCCGGCACGATCGAGTCGGTTCCCCTCGGCGATGCGCGGACCCTCGAGTACACCGACTCGGGCTACCTCTTCAAGGTGACGCCGACGATCGCCTGGTACTGGTGGTGCGTCGGCTTCGGCACGTGCGACGCCAAGGCCGGCTGATCGCCACCACCGTGCTGCCCGGCGCGATCCCCGCGCCGGGCCGGCGGTGACACGACCATGAAGATGTTCGATCGGACCGCGCTATCGCTCGCGGGGGCGCTCGCGCTCGCGGCCTGCGCGACGGCACCACTGGCCACCGCGCCGTCGGCGCCTGCCGGCGAGCCGGCCGCGACTGCGCCACCCGCACCGCGCAATCACGACTGCTGGTACTTCGACCCGGTGGAGCAGCGCCTGCTCGCGGTCTGGATCAGCCCGCGACTCACCGAGGCGATCCCGGGCGGGTTCCGCTTCGTGAACCTGTTCTTCCACGATCCGACCTCACCGCGACCGCTGCTGCTCCACAGCCGACCGGTGCGCCTGCACGACAGCACGCCGCTCGAGTACGCGAGCCGCGGACGCGCGTTCCGGGTACGGCCGAAGCAGGGCAAGACCTGGGCCGAGATCGAGACCCGCGACGACCTCGACGTCGAGTTCGAGGACGGCGGCGCGAGCGGCTGAGCGCGCGGTCCGCTCTCCCGCGGCGAGCGCGGTCCGTGGCGAACTGCCGACACCAGCGCGCGGCCACCGCGGCGGCGGCCAGCGCCGGCCCGCGTCGGAGCTCCGGTGCCGAGCACCGCTCAAGCGGCCGGGGCGGGATCCACGATAGTACTGACGCACGCCACCTCACCAGGAGAGGCGGTGCTCGCCGCCGTCTCATGCACTCCAAATCGGGCAAGATCCTCATTGTCGACGACAGTGAGCTCAACCTCGACCTGCTCGAGGCCACGCTCGCGGGTGCCCACGAGGTTCGGCGCGCCACGTCCGGCCTCGAGGCGTTGGCCGTGCTCGAGACGTTCCGCGCCGAGATCGTGCTGCTCGACATCATGATGCCCGGGATCGACGGCTACGAGACCTGCCGGCGGATCCAGGACGCGCCGCACGCGACGGCGACGAAGGTGATCCTGGTCTCGGCCCGCAGCGAGGCCACCGAGCGCATCAAGGGCTACGAGGTCGGCGCCAGCGACTTCGTCGTCAAGCCGTTCGATCCCGACGAGTTGCTCGCGAAGGTCAATGTCTTCCTCGCGCTCAAGACCGCCGAGGACGCGTCGCGCGCCAAGAGCGAGTTCCTCGCCAACATGAGCCACGAGATCCGGACGCCGATGACCGCGATCCTCGGCTACTCGGAGAACCTGCTCGATCCGAGCCTCGCCGACGACGATCGCCAGCATGCCATCGACACGATCTGGAGAAACGGCCAGCACCTGCTCGAGCTCATCAACAGCGTGCTCGACCTGTCCAAGATCGAGGCCAGCCGGTTGCTCGTCGAACACGACGCCTGCTCACCCGGCGACATCGTCGTCGACGTGCTCGACCTGATGGCGGCGCGGGCGCAGCACGCGGGAGTGTCGCTCGCCGTCGAATGCGATGGCCCGATCCCGGTACGCATCAACAGCGATCGCACCCGCATCAAGCAGATCCTCGTCAACCTGGTCGGCAACGCGATCAAGTTCGCCCCGGGTGGTCAGGTGCGCCTGGTCGCGCGTCTGCGTCCGGGGCCGGCGGGCCGGCCGCTGTTCGAGGTCGACGTCGTCGACACCGGCATCGGCATCGCGCCCGAGCAGATCGAACTGCTCTGCCGCCCGTTCGTGCAGGCCGACTCGAGCGTCACCCGCCGTTTCGGAGGCACCGGGCTCGGACTGTCGATCAGTCGGCGACTGGCGCGCCTGCTCGGCGGCGATCTCCTGATCGCGAGCGAGCTCGGCAAGGGCAGTACGTTCACGATGGCCGTCGATGCCGGTGAGGTCGATGGCGTGCCGACCATCGACAGTCTCGACCTGCGATCGCGGCCGACCGTTCGCGAAGTCGCCCCCGATTCGCCCGCGCTGCCGTATCGCGTACTCCTGGCCGAGGACGGACCGGACAACCAGCGGCTGATCTCCGCGATCCTGCGGCAGGCCGGCGCGGCCGTCACCGTCGTCGAGAACGGCCAACTCGCGGTCGACAGCGTGCTCGCGGCGATGCGCGCGGACGAACCGTTCGATGTCGTGCTGATGGACATGCAGATGCCGGTGCTCGATGGCTACGGCGCGACCGCGGCGTTGCGCGACGCCGGCTATCGCGGCGCGATCGTGGCGGTGACGGCGCACGCACTCGCCGGCGACCGCGAACGCTGCCTGCAGTCCGGCTGCGACCGCTACGCGTCGAAGCCGATCGACCGCACCGCGCTGGTACGCACGATCCACGAGCTTCTCGACCGGAGTCGCGGAGGTTCACGGAACCCGGACAACAGACAGGAGAGCTGAGCATGACCACCACCTGCAATCTGACCGTGCGCCGTGGCGTCTCGACGTCCACCGATCCGGTGACGGCTGCGCGCGAGCTGTTCGAAGCGTTGCGGCAACCCGACATCGAGTTCGCGGTGTTCTACTGCGCGCCCGAGTACGACCTCGACGTGCTAGGCGCCGAGCTGAAGAAGCACTTCGCCGGCGTCCGCCTGATCGGTTGCACGACCGCTGGTGAGATCACGCCGATCGGTTACGTTCGCGGCACGCTCACGGGTGTCAGCATCGCGGGCCCGAGCTTCAAGGTCACCACCGAGCTGTTCGAGGGGCTGTCCGAGACCCCGGCAACCGCCGTCTCCGAACGCACGTCGAATGCCGTCGCGCGCCTCGCCGAACGCGGCGAGCAGCCGGTGCGACAGAACACGTTCGCCTTCCTGCTGATCGACGGCCTCTGCATGCGCGAGGAGCTGTTCGTCTCTTCGGTCTACCGCGGGCTCGGGAACCTGACGGTGTTCGGCGGGTCGGCCGGCGACGGCACCCGCTTCCAGGCGACGCATGTGTTCTGCGACGGCGAGTTCCGGCGCGACTCGGCCGTGCTCGCGCTGGTGCAGACCGACCGGCCGTTCACGGTGTTCCGCACTCAGCACTTCGTGCCGTCCGAGGACAAGCTGGTCGTCACCGAGGCCGATCCCGCCAACCGCATCGTCACCGAGATCAACGGCGTGCCCGCCGGCCGCGAGTACGCGCGGGTGCTCGGCGTCGAGGTCGAGGAGCTCACCCCGCTGGTGTTCGCGACCCATCCGGTGATGGTGCGCGTCGGCGGTCAGTACTACGTGCGTTCGATCCAGAAGGTCAACCCCGACGGCAGCCTGACGTTCTTCTGTGCGATCGATGCCGGCATCGTGCTGACCGCCGCGCGCGGGGTCGATTTCGTCGAGGACCTCGAGGCGACGTTCCACAGGGTTCGCGAGCAGGTCGGCGAGCCGGAGCTCGTGCTCGGCTGCGACTGCATCCTGCGACACCTCGAGCTCGATCGCGAGGGTCTGAAGGACCGGGTCGGCCAGATCCTGGCGAAGAACAACGTGATCGGGTTCAGCACCTACGGCGAGCAGTTCGAAGCGATGCACGTGAACCAGACCTTCACGGGGGTCGCGATCGGATCGTCCCGTCCGGCGAGCTGATGTCGGCCTGCGAGAAGTGCGAGGGTCTCGAGGCCGAGGTGCGTCGGCTGGCGCGCATCAACGCCGTGCTGATGGACCGCGTCGAGCGCAGCATGGACCTGCAGGACGACGCCTTCTCGTTGTTCCAGGCCGCCACGACGCTCGAGGAGAAGGTCCGCGAGCGCACCAAGGCGCTCGAGACCGCGAAGGAGGCCGCCGACGCGGCGAACCGCGCGAAGTCCGAGTTCCTCGCCAACATGAGCCATGAGATCCGCACGCCGATGAACGGCGTGATGGGCATGGCGCAGCTGCTCGCCAAGACCGATCTCGTCGATCAGCAGCGGGTCTACGTCGACACGCTGATGCGCTCGGCCGGGGCACTGCTCCACATCATCAACGACATCCTCGACTTCTCGAAGAT
>JAGQRB010000450.1 GCA_020425925.1 Planctomycetota bacterium | reverse complement strand
CGGCACCGACCTGCGGCGTTCGCTCGGCATCCCGCGCAACCGCTTCCTGGTGTTTCTGCCCGGCGGCCTGCGGCCGATCAAGGGTCAGCACCGCGCGCTGTCGATGGTGCGCGTGCTGCGCGGCACCGGCGCCGACATCGAGATGATCCTCGCCGGCCCCGAGCAGGACGATGCCTACGCCCGCGAGATCCGCGCCCAGGCCGAGGTCGAGCCCGGCGTGCGCGTGCTGCCGGCGCTCGCGCACGATCGCATGGGCGCCGCCTACCTCGACGCCGACGTCGTGCTCAACACGTCGCTCTGCGAGGGCGCGGCGCCGACGATCCTCGAGGCCGGCATGCTCGGCCGACCCGTGGTCGCGTCGAACGTGCCGGGCAACGCCGAGCTGCTGCGCCATCGCGAGACCGGGCTGTTGTTCGACAGCGAGGAAGAGATGTGCAAGGAGATCCTCGCGCTCTATCGCAACCGCTCGGCCGCGGGCGCGCTCGGGGTCCGGATCCGCGAGGACTTCCGGCGGCGGTTCGCGCCCGAGCAGGAGGTCGCGAAGCTGCTGAGCGCCTACGCCGCGGCGTAGCGACGGAGCGGGCGGAGGCCCCGCGCGACTATTGGTATTCGAAGCGCAGCACGTGCGCGAGGTAGGTCGTGACCTGCCCGGTGCCCTCGTTGGGGTGGCCTTCGTTGAGCGCCATGTCGAGCGACGGGATCGCGCCGGCGATGGTCCAGGTGAACGCGTTGCTGGTGGTCAGCGAAGTGAGGTCGAACCACTGCGTCGACAGCTGCATGCCGAACCACATCGGCTGCGCCGGGATCCGGATCAGCACCTCGGCGGTGCCGATGTTCTGCGGCGCGAGCGGGTGGGGGCAGAGCAGGTAGGTCGCCGGCAGCGTCGCCAGCACGTTGGTCGGATCGACGTAGGCGAAACAGCCAGGCGACGCGATGCCGAACGAAGACAGCGGGATCGGCGTCGGCGCCGCGGTCGAGAAGATCGCGAGCGCGAGCCCGTCCGGCACACCGTCGGCCCAGAACTGGGCGCGTCCGCCCGGCACCAGGCTACGCACCGCGGCGCTGCTCCAGGCCTTCGATGGTCCCCCGTAGCTGCCGCAGCCCGAGCCGATCTCGATCATCGCGCCACCCGGGATGACCTCTTCTGCCGCGTCGGCCATCCACCAGTTGGCCTCCTGGCCGGCGATCGGCTGGCCGACGACGTCGACGCACAGCGTGCCACCCTGGTAGTGGAACGGGGTCTGGAACGCGATCCGCAGCGTGTTGTCCGGCGTCCAGCCGACCGGTGTGCCCATGCCGGCTGTGGTAGCCGGAGATGTCGGCAGCGTGACCGTGCCCTGGAACACGACGACCGCGTCGTTGCCGACGTTGTCGCCCCAGACGTTGCTGCAGTCCGCGGGCGTGGTCGGTGCGGTCGAGAGCGTGACCGCGAGGTCCATCGAACCGCCGTAGTAGATCTCGGCCGCCGCGTTGCGGCGCAGTTCGATCGCCTCGATGAGCTGCCCGCTGCTCTGCAGCACGGGCACCAGGTGGGACTGCCCGACCAGCGTCTGCTGCCGCAGCGGCCGGCTCGCGCCGGCGATCCACTCGTAAGCCAGTGCGTCGGTGGTGGCGCGCCCGGCGGGCGCGACGACGTAGCTCTGTGCGGTCGCCGTCGCGGCGAGGGAGGCGGCCGTCAGGAGGGCGGTGAGGGTCGGGTGCATGGGGACTCTCTTGGCTACGGGGTGGTGGTTCTCTCTGGTCACGGCGCGGGTGAGACGACTTCGAGGGCGATGATGTGCGCAGCAAAGCCATTCCCGATCCGGATGTGGAGGATGGTCCCGCCGGGTGCGTTCGGGATCGGGATCGTCGCCTCTTTGCCCGGGGTCACCGGGTGGGAGGTCTGGTCGCCTGTGGCCGGGTCGAGCAGAGTTACGGTCGGAGCGTTTGTTCCGACCTCTATGGTGATGCAGCTTCCGGGGGCAACGACGAGCGGTCCGCGAACGGCCTGCGCCAGCAAGCTGGTGCCCAGGGCGGCGGCGATCAGGACTGGCTGAGCTGTGAGCATCGGACTCCGTTCGAAGGTGCTACGTACCCAAGTGTTGTTGGGGGGGATCACGGGCCCGTTTCGATCAACTCGATTAAGACAACCTGTGATTTCAGGCCCGTTCCCACCTTGAGCACGAGAATCGTGCCTCCGGGGTCGTTGGGTAGCGGCAGCGTCGTGTCCTTGCCTGGCTCGACGTTGTGGGTGGTGGTTGTTCCGGTGGATGGATTGACGATCTCGACCGTGGGGCCGTTCGTCCCCACGTTCACGACGATGTTCCCGCCCGGTGTTCCGCTCGATGGAGCTCGAATACCTCCATCGCCCTGGTGGCGAGGGCGCGGACTCATCGTTGGTTCTTGACCTCGTCTCTCCGTGCGCGCAATGCCGGCACGAGTTCGTTGAGCTTCATGTCCGTCGGGGGCGCCCCGTTTTCAATCTGCTGGATGATCAGGCTGAAGAACGTTGGTGTCGACTTGATCTCAGGGTCGTGCGCAAGCGCGTTCGCAATCCGCGCGACTCCCCGCCACAGAATCGGATCATCGCGATAATGCTGGGAGCGAAGTGTGACGAGGAGGACTCCCTTCTGTAGCAGTTCCTCCATCGGTGCCTTGACCGCTAACCGACGCAGTTCCTCAAGCTCGGCGTCGTCTGACGGTTCCCAATCGTCACCACCACCAGGAGCATCCGCCCCGGCACTGGCCGCGCCGAGCGAATACCCACACGCGCCGCCGATCGCGGTGCCCGCCGCAAACATCCCACCGGCGAGAAGGAACGCCCGGCGGGTCGACATCACCTTGCCGCGCGGCTCGGGAGGCAGGGGCGCGAGCAGGAAAACTGGATCGAGCTTCATGGCGTAGGGACTTTCCGGCATGACCCCCAAACCCTGGGCGCGGGGGCCCGAAACGAGTGCCCCGAATCATCGCCCGGGTCGCCCGCCACGGCAAGCCGGGCGGGTCGGTCCTGCGCACCGAATCGGCCATGGGGTGCGACTTTGTCGGAATCCATGCCGACGGCCGCCGAAACCCCTCTAGCATCCGCCAGCCCTCGGCCGATTCTCCATGGCCGATTCCCGCGCCTCGATGACCCCCGAGGCGGCGGGGCCCGGAGCCCAGCGCCAGTCCGCAAGTCTGCGGGACGGCGATCCTTCTTCGAACACGCATGTCCAACCGCGAACCCGCCGGCGCTGACCCGGCAGCCATCGTCTGGAAGCCGCTGGTTTCCGCGTTCACGACCCCGCGCACCGGCCACGCCATCCGGCAGCTGGCCGACACCGTGCTGCCGTATCTGGCGGTCTGGGTCGCCATCGTGTTCCTCGCGCCGATCTCGTGGTGGCTCTGCCTGCCGCTCTGCGCGCTGAACGGCGCGCTGCTGGTCCGCGCGTTCATCATCTTCCACGACTGCGGCCACGGCTCGTTCTTCCACAGCAAGTGGGCGAACACCTTCTGGGGCATCGTGACCGGCGTGCTCACCTTCACGCCGTACACCCAGTGGCACAGCCAGCACCGCACGCACCACGGCTCGTCGGGCAACCTCGACCGTCGCGGTGTCGGTGACTTCTGGACCATGACCGTGCGCGAGTACAACGCCGCTTCGGTGTGGAAGCGGGCGGCCTACCGCATCGCGCGCAATCCGATCGTGCTGCTGTTCGTCGCGCCGCTCGTGATGTTCTGCTTCGAGCAGCGCATCGCCAAGCCGAAGGCCACCCGCCTCGAGCAGTTCTCGGTCTGGTACACCAACCTCATGCTCGGCGGCATCATCGTCGGCATGGGGTTCGCGATGGGCTTCCTCGCGTTCATCGTGATGCAGCTCGTGGTGCTCGCGATCGCCGGCGCGATCGGGATCTGGCTGTTCTACCTGCAGCACCAGTTCGACGGCGTCTACTGGCAGCGCGCGGGGCGGTGGAGCTACACCGACGCGGCGTTGGTCGGCAGCTCCTACCTGAAGCTGCCGCGCGTGCTGCAGTGGTTCACGGGCAACATCGGTTTCCACCACATTCACCATCTGCACGCCCGCATCCCGAACTACAATCTGCAGGCCTGCCACGAATCGCACCCGATGTTCCTGCAGGTGCGCGTGATGACGTTCTGGGGCGCGATCAAGGCCTTCGGCCTGAAGCTCTGGGACGAAGCCGAGGAACGCCTCGTCTGCTTCCGCGAGGCCAAGCGCCTGCGGCAGGCGCCCGCCTGACCCCCGACATGCACAAGACTTTCTCCGCGCTCCAACTCCTGGAGCCGATCCAGCGCGCCGTCTCGGCGCGCGGCTACAACACGCCGACGCCGATCCAGGCGCAGGCCATTCCCCACCTTCTCGACGGCCGCGACCTGCTCGGCATCGCGCAGACCGGCACCGGCAAGACCGCCGCGTTCGCACTGCCGATCCTCGATTTCCTCGCCGGTGATCCGATGCCGCGGCGGCCGAAGCTGCCGACCGTGCTCGTTCTCACCCCGACGCGCGAGCTCGCGGCCCAGATCGGCGAGAGCTTCCGGGTCTACGGTCAGCACGTCGACGTGCGGCACGCGGTGATCTTCGGCGGCGTCGGCCAGACCCCGCAGGTGCAGCTGCTCCGGCGCGGTATCGACGTGCTCGTCGCGACGCCCGGCCGCCTGCTCGACCTGATGTCGCAGGGCCATGTCGCGCTCTCCGACATCGAGATCTTCGTGCTCGACGAAGCCGATCGCATGCTCGACATGGGCTTCATCCACGACGTCAAGAAGGTCATCGCGAAGCTGCCCACCGAGCGCCAGACCTTGCTGTTCTCGGCGACCATGCCGAAGGACATCGTCGAGCTCGCCGGTTCGATCCTCGAGAACCCCGTGCGCGTCGAGGTCACGCCGCCGGCGACGACCGTCGAGCGCATCGCGCAGTCGGTCATGCTGGTCGAGAAGGACGACAAGCGCGACCTGCTCAGCGCCGTGCTCGAGGACCGGACGATCGATCGCGTGCTGGTGTTCACCCGCACCAAGCACGGTGCCGACCGCGTCGTGCGCCATCTCAAGAAGCAGCGCGAGGCCGCCGAGGCGATCCACGGCAACAAGTCGCAGGGGGCGCGTGAGCGCGCGCTCGAGGGCTTCAAGTCGGGCAAGCTGCGTGTGCTGGTCGCGACCGACATCGCCGCGCGCGGCATCGACGTGCCCGACATCACCCACGTCATCAACTTCGACCTGCCGAACGTGCCCGAGGCCTACGTGCATCGCATCGGTCGCACGGCGCGGGCCGGACGCGACGGCATCGCGATCTCGTTCTGCGATCTCAGCGAGCGCGAGTACCTGCGCGACATCGAGAAGGCGATCCGGCGCGAGGTGCCGATCGTGGAGGATCACCCGTTCCGTTCGAAGCAGGCGTTCACGCGGCAGCCCCAGAGGGCGAAGACGCCGACGGGCAAGGCGCCGCAGTCGGGCAAGTCGCGCGGCGAGGGCGGTCGCGACGGTGGCTCGGGCCGCAAGCGCGGCCGCGGCCGCCGGCGCTATCGCGGCCGCACGGCGCGGACCGGGAACCCGGCGGCCTCCAACAGCTCGCGCAGCCCGGCGCTGTCCTGACGCTGCGGGTCGTAGCGCACCGGCACGGTGCCGTGCCCGCGGTTCAGGCCAGCATCGAACGCAGCATCCAGGCCGTCTTCTCGTGCACCTCGATGCGGCGCGTCAGCAGATCGAGCGAGGCCTGGTCGTTCGCTTCCTCGGCATCGGGGAAGACGCTGCGGGCCGTGCGCACGACGGCTTCGTGGCCGAGCACCAGCAGCCGGGTCATCTCGTTGGCCTCCGGCACGCCGTCGACCTCGTCGATCGACTTCAGCTTCGAGAACGCGGCGTAGGTGCCCGGTGCGGGATGGCCGAGCGCCCGGATGCGCTCCGCGATCTCGTCGACCGCGAGGGCGAGCTCGTTGTAGTGCACCTCGAACATCGTGTGCAGCGTGTTGAACTGCGGCCCGGTGACGTTCCAGTGGAAGTTGTGGGTCGTGAGATAGAGGGTGTAGGAGTCCGCGAGCAGCTTCCCGAGACCGTGGGCGATCTTCTCGCGATGCGCGTCGCTGATGCCGATGTCGATTTTCATGGCCTCGGATCATGGGACGGCCGGTCCCGGGTCTCAAGCCTCGGCGCCGTCACCGAGCCGGCCCTCGCGGGCCATGCGTTCGAGGTTCACGCGCGGACAGACGCTGTTCCGCAGGTAGTCGAGCAGGGTCGTGCCGACGCCGCGAACCCGCTTCTCGACCGCGGCATCCCGACAGGTACCGTCGGCGGCGAACGCCTGCTGCACGCCGGCGACCGACACCGGGCCGGGGAGCACGATCGCACCGACGTGCGAGCAGATGCGGCGAAGCTGCTCGAGCGCCTTGATCGCGCCGATCGCGCCGGCGGCGACGCCGAGCAACGCGACCGGCTTGCCGGCGAGGACCGACGGGAACCCGAGATTCTCGATCACGCACTTGAGCACGCTGCTGACGCTGCCGTGGTACTCCGGTGTCGCGAGCACGACGCCGCTGGCGCGGGCGACCGACTCGCGCAGGCGATTCGCCGCCGCGACCGAGTTGGCGGTCTGCACGCCGGGGAACGTGAGCTCGAGGTCGGCCGGTTCGATGAGCTCGACTTCGACGTTGTCCTGGCGCTGCAGTTCGTCCACGGTCAGCAGCGCGGCCTTGCGGGTGAAGTTGTCGGGTCGGACGGAGCCCGTGACGACGGCGACGTGGATGGAATCGCGGTGCTCGGTCATGGCTCTCGTGAGGATACGGCGCCCGGCGCGCGCCGTCAGCTCGCGCTCGCCATCGCGCGTTCGACGGCCTTCGGATCGTCGCGCCACTGGCCGTAGAGCCCCTGTGCGGTGGGGTCGGGGAAGACGTCCTCGACGCCGTTCCGGAGCGCCTCGACGAGTGCGCGACCGACCGTGTCGGCCGGCACCTTCTCCATCGGCACGTCCTTGGCCATCTCGGTGTCGATCGGGCCCGGGTAGACGCCGATCACCCGGGTGCCCTGGGCCGCGAGCTCGCGGCGTTGTGCCATCGTCAGGCTGTGGGCTGCGGCCTTCGACGCCGAGTAGGTCACGAGCGTCGCGAAGTTGACGTGGCTCGCGATCGACAGCGTGTTGACGACCGCGCCGCCACCGTTTTGCGCCAGCACCGGAGCGAACGCGTTGGTGAGCTGCATCGGGCCGAAGTAGTTGACGTCCATCTCGCGGCGCGCGCCGTCGACGTCGCCGAGGCCGTCGGCCATGACCGCGAGCCCCGAGTTGTTGACCAGCAGCGCGACGTCGGGCGCGGCGACGACCGCCGCCCGGATCGAGGCCGGGTCGGTGACATCGAGCTCGATGGCGACGACGCGGTCGCCGTGGCGGTCGACGAGGTCCTGGAGCTGGGCCTTCGAGCGCGCGGTGGCATAGACCTTGGCGGCGCCGGCGGCGAGCAGCTCCTCGACGATGGCGCGGCCGATGCCGCGTGGCTTGTTGGTGCCGGTGACGAGAGCGACGGTGTTCTGGATTTCGAAGCGGGTCATGATCGGTTCCTGGTCTTGGTCTGCGAGGTAATAGAACGAAAGGTCAAAAACGGTCCGTGGATTTGGAGGAAAGATCGCGCGCTGTCAGGCGACGTGGCCGAGCGACTCGAACATCAGGTCGACGACCCGCCGGGCCTGCATTTCGGCCGCCCCGGTGCCGACCAGGCCGGCGAGGCCGTTGAGCGTCGTGAAGACGTAGTCGGCGAGATCCGCGGGGGTGTGGTCGTTGCGCAGCTCACCGCGATCGATCGCGCGGCCGAGTGCGTTGGCCAGCGCCGCGCGCACACGTTTGCCGACACTGTGGATCGCGGCGCGGATCTCGCGGTCCTCGGACCCGAGTTCGAGCGCACTGCGGATCACGAGGCAGCCGGAGCAACGCGAGCGCTTCTGCAGCGCGATGGCACCGTCGACGTAGGCCCGGATCTCCGGGATGCCCGCCGCTTCGGCGAACATCGGCGCGAGCATCGCCTCGGTCTTCTGGTCGTAGCGGGCGAGCGCCGCGACGAACAAGGCGCGCTTGTCGCCGAACGTGTTGTAGAGGCTCTGGCGCCCGAGTTCGGTGGCCTGCTCGAGATCCTGAACCGACGTCCCGTCGAAGCCGTGACGCCAGAACTGGAGCATGGCCCGGTCCAGGACCTCGGCTTCGTCGAACTCGCGCGGTCGCGCCATGCCGCAGACTATCGGACTTCTGGACGGGGCAGTCAAGAACGCACCCCATGTTTTAGACAATATGGTCAAAAACGGCTGCCGGCCGTCGGCTCAGGCCATCAGGATGAGCAGCGCCAGCACACCGCGGACACTCCACGCCGCGGTGCGCAGCCAGTTGGTCGCGACCAGTCGCCGTGCAGTGCCCGACTCGAAGCCGCGCTCGAGCCGACTGTGGCAGGGCACCTGCAGGCCTGCGGTCGAGACCCAGACCAGCGCCAGCAGACCGAGTCCGAGCCATGCGGCCGGCCGAGCCGCGGGCGTCGG
>JAGQRB010000449.1 GCA_020425925.1 Planctomycetota bacterium | reverse complement strand
TCGGCGTCATGCTGCTCGGCTTCGGCAACCCCAACCAGTCGCTGGCCGCGTTCGGCGCGCCGGGCTGCACCCAGTACAGCGACGCTGCGGCGTTCGTGCTGCTGCCGCTGCCGGTCTCGACGCCGGCGTTCTCGTTCGCGATCCCGGCCAACCCGGGCCTGATCAACGTGAACATCTTCACGCAGGGTGGGGCGCTGGTGCCGGGCGCGAATCCGCTCGGCATCGCCGCCAGCAACGGCCTGAACGGCGCGATCGGCGACGTCTGAGCGGTCGCGGGCCCGTCTGGTCGAACGGCGTGCCCCGCTTGACCCACGCCCGAGTTGCAGGAAACTGGGACAGGGCGCCGCGACGCGGCGCCCCGTTTCCTTCAACCTCGGACGATCCATGCAGACCACTCGTTTCCTGGCACCTCTCGCACTTCTGGGTGCCGTCTCGGCGCAGAGCGCCTATCTCGTCGACACCTCGCTCGACCAGCTGTTCACGGTCGATCTCGCGACCGGCGCGGCGACCTTCCTCTCCAGCGTCGCGAACAACGGCCTCTCGACCGCTGCCGACCTGACCTACCGCGCCGCGACCGGCGAACTCTGGACGGTCGATCTGTCGGGTGGTGAATGCGGCACGATCGATCCCGCGAGCGGCACGTTCACCGCGGTCTTCCAGACCAACCTCAGCGGTTGGCAGGGGATCGCGTGGGACGAGGTGACGCAGCTGTTCTACCTCGCCAACCAGGACGACAACATGTACGTGCTGGACCCCGTGACCGGCGTGACGACGCTGCTCGGCAATTCCGGCTTCGATCTGATCACCTGCCTCGACACCGACGTGACGGGCAACCTGTTCGGTATCGACTTCTTCACGGGCTTCGTCGTGGTCATCGACAAGACGACCGGCGTCGCGACGTCGCTCTCGACGACCATCACGGGTTTCCAGGGTCTCGGCATCGATCAGGCGACCGGCACCTGGTACGGCTCCAACACGAACGATGACTCGCTGCACCTCGTCGATCCGGGCACGGGCACGAACACGCTGATCGGCGGTCACGGTGCTGGCGTCACGTTCGCGAAGGGCTTCGACCTGATCGACGGTTCTGCCGGCACGCCGGCCGCCAACACGACCTTCGGGACCGCCTGCGGCGGGCTGAGCCTCGCCGGCATCACGCGCCCGATCACCGGCACGAACTGGGACCTCGGGCTGACCGGTGTGCCCGCGACCGCGACGATCGGCGTCATGCTGCTCGGCTTCGGCAACCCCAACCAGTCGCTGGCCGCGTTCGGCGCGCCGGGCTGCACCCAGTACAGCGACGCTGCGGCGTTCGTGCTGCTGCCGCTACCGGTGTCGACCCCGGCGTTCTCGTTCGCGATCCCGGCGAACCCCGGCCTGATCAACGTGAACATCTTCACGCAAGGTGGCGCGCTCGTGCCGGGCGCGAACCCGCTCGGTATCGCCGCCAGCAACGGCCTGAACGGCGCGATCGGCGACGTCTGAGCGATCGCCCGGGCGGCGCGAGCGGCGTCGCCCGACCCCGGCGGCGTCTGTCGACCGGGAGGCTACGGCCTCGCGCTCGAGTTCGACATCAACTGACCCCGGCTACCGGCCGGTGTCCTTGCGCTGCGCCGCCAGGAACGCGATCAGGTCGCGGATCTGGCGGCGGTTCAGCGGGCCGCCCATCGGCGGCATGGCGCTGGTGCCGCTCGGCGTCTTGGCCTTGATGCGGTCCCAGGCGATGTCGGTCGCCTTGCCGTCGACGTCGACGATCGTCAGCGCGCCGCCGCTGTCCTTGGTCACGAAGCCGGCGTGGATGTCGCCGTTGTGCAGCTCGACGGTGGTCGAGCCGAAGCCCTCGGCGATCTTCGCGCTCGGCGTGATCAACGCCTCGAGCAGGTAGGCGCGGTCGCGCTGCTTGCCGATCGCGTCGAGCACGGGGCCGGCGTTGCCGCCGCTGCCGCCGAGGGTGTGGCAGCGCGTGCAGCGCGTCGCCTCGTTGTCGAAGAAGATCCGGCGCCCGGCGCCGCGGTCGCCGCCCTCGAGGCAGACCTGCCACTTGCCGAGCGGGCCCGCCTGCTCGGCCTGCCGGTCGTGCACCGCGAGCGCCTGCCTCAGCGCCGGGTCGTCGTGCTTCGCCGCGGCATCGAGCAACTCGAGTCGGGCTCCGGCCGGCACGTCGCCGGCGGCGAGCCGCTCCATCCAGCTGCGCAGCAGGCCGGTCGATGCCTCGTGCCGCAGGTCGCCGAGGGCCGTGAACGCTGCCTGCTGTTCGGCGAGCGATGCGTTGTCGAGCAGCGTTGCGAGGATCGGCACCGCGCGCTCGGGCGCGGACTTGCTCAGCAGCTCGATCGCGCGCTTGCGCAGCGGCACGGGTGCGTCGGCATCGATGCCGGCGACGGCGTCCCCGAGCTCGCTCGCCTCCATCGTCGCGAGTGCATTGAGCGCGGCGACGCGCGCTCCTTCGGTCGCGCCGCGGTCGGCGACGAGCTTGGCGAGCGCGGGTGCCGTGGTCGTCAGCTTCAGCCTGCCGGCGGCCGTCGCCGCGGCCTCCGCGGTCACGCGATCCTGCAGCAGGGCGGGCACGGTGTTGGCGAACAGGGCGACGACACGTTCCGGGTTCCGGCGCTCGCACGGCCGCCAGTTGCCGAACACGCGATCCTGGCCGTGCGGGGTCGGCCATTCGGCGAGGATCTCGATCGCTTCGGTCCGCGTCCGCGCGTCGTGGGACGCGAGTGTGGCCGCGTGCACCAGCCGTTCGCCGCTCTCGACGTCGCCGATCATGCGGTTGGCGTTGAGCGCCCGCCAGTCGATCGAAACGGTATCCGGCGTGTCGTCACCGGCGAGCGCGGCGAGCGCCGGCAGCGCGGCGGTGATCGGTTCGCGCTGGATCGCTCGCGCCGCCTCGAAACGGATCGCCGCGTCCGCGTCGGCGAGGAAGTTGGCGACGCTCGGATCGCGCAGCCGCGCCAGCGCGAGCACGATGCCGATCCGGACCGCCCGGCTGGCGTCGCCGGCGTGCGCCCGCAGCACGGCGGTGTTGCCGGTACTCGCGAGCGCGAACACCGCGGCGTGGCGCAGCACGGCGTCGCGATCGTCGTTGGCGCGCAGCATCGCGATCAGGGCGTCGCCGGTCTTCGCGTCGCGTGCGCTCTCGCCGAGGCGGGCCAGCGCGAGCGCGGCCTCTCGACGGACCCGCGAACTGGTGTCCGCGAGCAGTTCGACGAGCGCACTCCTGCTCGCTGAGTGGCGGGCGTCGCCGAGCATCCGCGCGGCCGCGGCGCGGACTTCGCCGTCGCCGTCCTCGAGCAGGCCCGAGAGCGCGGCGGCGACCGGCTCGAGCGCGCCAGGGTCGCGGCGGCCGAGGATGCCGAGGCCCCAGACCGCGTGCAACCGAGCCAGCCGCGATGCCGTGGTCGCGGCGACGTTCGCGAGCAGATCGGTTGCGTTCTGATCGACCAACGCGAACTGCGCGGCCTGCCGCACGCGCTGGTCGTCGTGTTCGAGCAACCCGCGCAGCTGGGCGGCTGGCCGCTGCGAGAGATCGCTCGCCAGCAGGCGCGCCGTGTTGCGCAGCGCCATGTCGTTGCCCATCGCGGCGGTGCGAACCCGGTAGATCCGACCCTTGCCGGTCTTGTCCCAGCCGTTGACCCAGTCGCTGAAGTAGAGCGCGCCGTCGGGGCCGAACGCGAGGTCGGTCGGCAGCGTGCGCCACACCGGCCGGGTCTGGCTCACGAGCTCGTAGCCCGCGCCCGAGCGGTCGAGACGGAAGGCGTAGATGCCGCTGTACGACGGTCCGCCGCGGAACTCGCAGAGGAAGAAACAGTCGCGATAGCGCTCCGGCAGACCGGCGCCGGGGTAGTACGCCAGGCCCGACGGTCCGTTGGCGAAGTTCGCGATCGGCGGCACGATCCACGCGGCCTGACCGGGCCAGCGCGGCTCCCACATGCGCTCGCGGTTCCACGAGCCGCGGTCGCTGAGCCACTGGTAGCCGATGCACCAGCCGCTGTCGGCGCCCGGGATCACCTGCACGATGCGCGCCTTGTCGCCGCCGTCGCTGTTGTTGTCGCCGGTGAAGAGGTCGCCCCACTGGTCGAACGCGAGCTCCTGGGGGTTGCGCAGGCCGCGGTGCACGACCTCGAGACCACTGCCGTCGAGCTCGCAGCGCAGGACCGCGCCCTCGTGCGGGTAGTCGAACACCTGGCCCTCGTGCTCGACGTGGAGGCCGCGGTCGCCGATCGAGAAGTACAGCCGGCGGTCGGGGCCGACGACAAGACCGTGCAGGTCGTGGCCGATCAGCGAGGTGTGCACGCCGTAGCCGTCGTGCACCACCGAGCGTTCGTCGGCGACGCCGTCGCCGTCGGTGTCGCGCAGGCGCCAGAGCTTCGGGATGTTGGTGAAGAAGACGTCGTTGCCGACCGGCAGCACGCCGGATGCGATGCCGTCGGCGAGTGCGTTGAAGCCGGCGGCGAACACCGTGCTGCGATCGAGCGAGCCGTTGCGGTCGCTGTCGACGAGCATGCGCACGCGTTCGCTGTAGTCGGCGTAGCCCGCGACCTTGTCGGGCAGGAACTCCTCGTAGACCGCGACGCGGTCGGCGACCGTCAGACTGGCGAGGTCGCGGTCCTTCCACTGCATGTAGCTGCGGTCGTCGAAGACGCCGTCCTTGATGCGGAAGGTCTCGGCGACGTAGAAGCGACCCTGGCCGTCGATCGCGAACGCGACGATGTTGCAGACGTCGGGTTCGGCGGCGACCAGATCGCAGACCAGGTCGGGGCCGAGCTCGAAGGTCGCGATCTGCTTCTGCCCCTCGTCGGAGGTCGGCGCCACCTGCATCGCGCCGTGGCCGTCGCCGGCTTCGTGCTGCGCCGCGGCGGACACCGTCGCAAGGGCTGCGGTGATCGGGAAGACGAGCCGGAACGAGCACGCGGATGGCATCGCGGTATGCGA
>JAGQRB010000448.1 GCA_020425925.1 Planctomycetota bacterium | reverse complement strand
GAGACTGCTGCTGCGCTGCTCCTCGGTCTGCATCGGCAGCGTCTTGTACTGCGCCACCGTACCGTCCTCGGCCAGCAGCACGACCCAGGCGCCCTTGCCGCTGGCGCGCAGCGCGAGCACCTTCTTGTGCCCGAGCGGCGGCGCCATCAGCTGCGAACGCAGATTGCGGGCGTAGGTCCGGACCGCCTCGCGGTCGGCCTTCTCCTTGATCCGACGGCGCACATCGCGGCCGCAGACCTCCTGCAGCGTCTGCCAGGCGTGATCGAACACCAGGTCGTAGAACTCGAGCAGCGGCGAGCCCTCCGGCAGGTCGTTCGCGTGCAGCTCACGCAGCAGGGTGCGGTGGCGATCGTCCGGCAGCGTCAGCGTCAGCTTGAGGATGCCCTCGCGCTCGGCCCGCCGCAGCGCGAGCATGCGGCCGGTGGGGATGCGCTGGATCGGCTCGGCGAAGTCGAAGAAGTCCTGGTACTGCTTGGTGCCGAGCGACGGGTCGACCGCGCGGGCCTGCAGCACGCCGCGCTTGAGCTCGTCGCGACAGGCGGCGCGGGTGTTCGGATCGTTCGCGATCTTGTCCGCCAGGATCCAGAGCGCGCCCTCGAGCACCTTCTCGATCGAATCGAGTCCCTGCTCGGCGTTGAGGTAGTCCTGTGCGACTTCCTGCAGCGTCTTGTCGCCCAGCTGGCGATGCTGGATCGCGAGCGCGAGCGGCAGCAGCCCCTTCTCCTCCATCTGCATCGCCGGCCCGCGGCGGCGCGGACGCATCGACTGGTAGAGATCGTCGATCAGGTCCTGGTCGACCGAATTCCGAACCGTCGTCTCGAGCTCCGTGGTCCAGCTGCCGCGCTCGGTGGCCTGCTGCTGGATCGCGGCCTTGCGCTGCTCGATCTCCTCGAGCGCGTGCAGCCGGTCGGCCATGCCCTGGATGCGTTCTTCCGAGACGTTGCCGATCGCCCAGCGGCGGTAGCGCGCGAGGAAGGCCGGGGAGGCCTTCTCCTCGAGCAGGTCCACGACGGTCCGGATGGACTCCGGCGGGCTGTCGAATTCGGCGAAGAGACGATCGAGCGTGGCTTGTGATGCCATGGTTGGGGGCGGTCCCGAGGGACGGCGAGGGTGGTGGGCCCAGCACGATAGCACGCGGTGCTGCCGTTTTGACGATTGTCCTTCGCCGTCGGGTTCCGCAAGATCGCGCGGCTTCCGAATGGCAAGTTCCTTCGACCCGAGTCGCATCCGGCGCATCTGGGTGCGGGCGCCCAACTGGCTCGGCGACTTCGTGATGGCCACCGCCACGTTCCGGCGGCTGCGCGAGGGGTTCCCCGCGGCCCATATCACGGTCGGAATGCGCCCCTACCTGCGCGCGCTGCTCCACGGCGTCAACTGGTTTGACGAAGCGGTCGACGCGCCCCCGTTCCGGAGCCCGGCCGCACTCTGGCGCCAGGTGCGCGCGATGCGGGCGCAGCGCTTCGATCTCGCCGTGGTGCTGCCGAATTCGCTCGCCACCGGGCTGGTGCCGTTCCTCGCCGGCGTCCCGTACCGGCTCGGCTACCGCCAGGGCCGACCCCTGCTGATGAACCTCGGCCGCACCGCGAAGGTCCTGCGGCGCTGGTGGCAGCCGCGCGAGGGGCCGCGCCGCGTGCCATCGCCGATGCCGAGCTACTACCACGATCTGCTCGACGAGCTCGGGCTGCCGCCCGGCGGTCTGCGGCCCGAACTCGCGGTCACGGCCGAGGCCGACGCCTGGGTCGAGCAGCACCTGCGCGACCTCGGCATCGCGCCGGGAACTCCGCTGCTGCTGCTGGTCGTCGGCGCCAACTTCGGCGCCAGCAAGCTCTGGCCGCCCGAGCGCTTCGCGGCCGCCGCGCGCCGTCTGCAGTCGGAGCTCGGCATGCGGGCGCTGGTGCTGGTGGGGCCCAAGGAGGTCGAGCTCGGCGAACAGATCGCGGCCGAGGGCGACGCGATCGCGCTGACGCAGCCGGTGCTGCCGCTCGATCGACTGTCCGCACTGGTGCGCCGTGGCGCGCTGATGCTGACCGGCGACACCGGCCCGCGGCACGTCGGGGTCGCGTTCGACGTGCCGGTCGTCTGCCTGATGGGGCCGAGCGATCCGAACTACACCAACTACTGCCTCGAGCATCAGACGGTGCTGCGCAAGGATCTGCCGTGCTCGCCGTGCCAGCGCAAGACCTGCCCGCTCGGCCACCACGACTGCATGCGGCTGCTCACGGTCGACGAGGTCTGCGAGGCGGCGGTGGCGCTGCTGGCGCGCACGACGTGACTCGGGGGTAGAGTCCGATCGGACCATGAGCGCACCGCCGCCCGCGAACGAGCCGAACGAGCCAGGCGAGCCGAGTCGGCCGATCGTCCGCTCGCGTTGGACCCGGCGCGACCGGTTCTGGGTCGCCGCGCTCGCGCTCGCTGCGATCGCGTTCTACGCCGGGCTCGGCGCGCTGCTCCACCCGTTCGCGATCCCGGGGCCGGAATGGGACGGCTACGTCGCGCGCGCCCGCGACCTCGCGAGTGGTGGCACCGGCTACTCGGCGACGCATCCCTACGGCCTGCCGGTGTTGCTCGCGGGGCTGCAGCTCGCCGGTCTCGACGCCTTCGTCGCCGGGCGACTGGTCGCGGCGGTGGCCGGCGGCGTGCTGGTGGCGGCGACCTGCCGACTGGCGCGCGACTACGTCGGCTGGCCGGCGGCCCTGGTCGGTGCGCTCGCGGTCGGCGTGACCGGGGTCGTCTGCGAGCACGCGATGCTGGCCTGTTCGGACATGCCGGCGGCCGGCGCGCTGGCGTTCGCGCTGGTGTGCTGGTCGGCGGCGGCGCGCCGCTCGGATGCCGCGCTCGGTCCGGTCGCGCTCGGCGGTGTCGGCGTCGGCCTCGCGATGGCATTCCGCTTCCCGAGCCTGTTCGCGGCGGCCGGTCTGTTGGTGTTGCTCGCGACCGGGCCGTGGTCGCGTCGGGCGCTGCGCGCGCTCGCCGCCGGCGCCGGCGCGGTCCTCGGGTTGTTGCCGCAGCTGTGGGCCAGTGCGCGCGCCTCGGGTGCGCTGTTCGGCAACGACAACTGGCGCAACCTGGTGTTCAAGTACCAGCACGGCTTCGATCTGCGCCTGGCGGTGTTGGAGCGCGACCAG
>JAGQRB010000447.1 GCA_020425925.1 Planctomycetota bacterium | reverse complement strand
GCACCGCGCCCGAGCTCGTCAGCAACGGCGTCACCGCCTGCGCCGATACGATGCTCGCGTTCGGCGTGCTCGCCGCCGCGATCGCGTGGCTGCGCTGGCAGGCGAGCGGTGCGCAGGTCTGGTGGCGGTTGTTCTGTTTCGCGCTCGCCGCGGTCGTCGCGACCAAGAACGAAGGCCTGATGCTCGCGCTCGTGCTGCTGCTGGCCGCCGGTGCGCAGCAGCTGCTGGCCTGAACGCGGGGCGATCGACGTCACCTGCTCGCGCCCGTGCTGGCGCTCGGCGGGCAGTGGCTCTGGCTCGCGCTGCCGGCAGCGACCGTCGCGGCGGGCGCCTGGTTCGACGCCGAGTACGGTCTCGTCACCGACCTCGTCGATCCGAGCCGCGGCGATGGAATGGGACTCGTCGAACGCGCGCTGCGCTGGTTCCCCGACCGCGCCGGCACCGTGCTCGCATGGTACGGCGAGCTCCTGGTCGACCCAGGCAGCCGCTGGCTCGTGCTGCTCGGCCTCGTCGCCGGCGCCGCCGTGCTACCGCAGCGCGCCCGGAAGGCGTTCGTCGTGCCTTGGCTGCTGCTCGTCGGCGCGCTCGCGGCCTACATGTTGGTGTTCGTCGGCACCACGAACCCGCTGCCGTGGCACCTCGCGACCGCGGCGCCGCGCACCATCCTGCACGTGACGCCGCTGGCCGCGCTCGTGCTCGGACTCGCACTCGGACCACGCCCCACGGCACACGGGCTATCATCGCCAGGATGAGGACGAGTCGCTCACGGCGGTGTTGGTTGGCTGGGACACTGGCACTGTTCGCGATCGCCGGCGTCGCACCAACGCAGACGGCGAACGTGAACCCGACGCCGCTCCTGGCCGGCCGGATCGTCGACGAAACCGGCGCGCCGCTCGCCGGTGCCGCGGTCGCCCTCGCAGCGGTGGACGAGTTCGTCGACACCGCCGCCCTGTTGGCGCACCCGACAACGGTGTCCGGTGCTGACGGTCGTTACGAGCTCGCGGTGCGAGACAAGGCGTCGGTGCTGCTGCTCGCCGCGGCCGGCCGCCAGGCGGTCGCGCTGCAGCTGCTGCATGACGTGCTCGGCACCGGCGGCGACATCGGTGAGGTCGTGCTCGTGCCGGGCAGCAAACTCGTCGGCCGCGTGCGCGACGAGGCCGGCAAGCCGTTGGTCGGCGTGAGGCTGCAGGTCGGAAGCAGCATCGTCGGTCGCTTCAACCACTGGCGACGCCTGCTCGCCGGCGCGGTCAGCGATGCGAAGGGCATCTTCGTCGTGCCGTGCGTGGCGGAGAGCGGGCTGCGGCTGATCGTCGAGGCGCCCGGGTATCTGACCTGCTCGCGGCTCGTGGCCCAGGAGACGCCGCTCGACCTCACGCTCGAACACGTCGGCATGGTGCGTGGCGTCGTTCGCGACGGCGACGGCCAACCGATCGCCGGCGCCCGTGTCAGCACCATCACCGTCGAGGCGCGCGACGCGATCGACCCGATCAGGAGCGCCACCGACGGCACGTTCGCGATCACCGTTCCGAAGCGTGGTCGCTTCCGCATCGCGGCCTACGAGCAGGGCGAGCCGTTCCGTCGGTTCAGCAGCGGATTGCTGCACGGCCCGGCCGAAGACATCGAGGTCGTCGAAGTCGTCGACGTCGTGGTGCGGCAGACGCCGGCGACGTCGCCGCGCACCCTCGCGGTCAGCGCCCTCGACGCCGCGAGCAAGGCCCCGATCGGGACGTTCTCGACCGCCGTCGTGCCGATCGCCGCCAAGAACCTGTCGCTCGCTCTGCTCTGGGGCCGCGGCCGTGGCCGACGCGGCGAGAACGGCGAAACGATCGAGCTCGGCCAAGACAGCTCGCAACACTGCCTGCTCGTCGAGGCACCAGGTCACGGCTTCGAGGTAGTCGCGATCCCGCCGGCCGGCGATGCGATCACGGTCGAACTCGGCGCCGAGGCGACTCTCGAAGGCCGCGTGATCGACCGGGACACCCGCGAGCCTGTCGCCGGCGTCGCGGTGCGCGCGCTGCCGATCGGCGATTCCAGCAGCACCGGTGGCACCGTCGCCGACATCTGGCCGCGGACCGACGCGAACGGCCGCTATCGGATCGCGGGGCTGCGACCCGGCGAGTACGGCGTACAGACCTACGCCGAAGGGCGCCCCGCCACGCGACCCGTGCGCGTGACGCTCGCCGCCGCCGCGAACACCTGCGATCTCGAGGCCCCCGAGGAACGGTGGATCGAGGTCGAGATCACGGGCCGGGTGCCGCCCGGACCGGCCTGCCAACTGTCGGTCGACAACGCGACCTTCAGCCAGGGTTCCGACACTAACTACTTCGCCCACACCGTGCCGGTGCCCGCACCGATCGCCATCACGCGCGCCGGGCGCCTTCGCATCGGTCCCATCGGACACGGACAGCGCCGGATCCAGCTCTGGGTGCCGTCGCGCACCCGTTCGGCGACCGGCACGGGTACCATGACCGATTGGATCGACCCGGACGGCGAACCCACGACGATCGCGCTGCCCGAGGTCGGAACCAGGATCGTCATGGGCCACGTCGAGCTGCCGAAGGACGTGGCGACCGAGCGCGTCGTGGTGCTCGCGACACCGGCTGCCGCCGGTGCACCGCCCATGTTCGCCGCGATCGCGCCCCGCCAACAACCCAACGTCGCCGGCCTCACCGCGACCGGGCGGTTCACGATCGACCTGCCGCGGGGCCGCTATTGCCTGCAGCTCGCCGACCTCGAGACCGGCGTCGTGTTCCACACCGAAACCGACGACCGTGCGATCGAGGACGACACGGAGATCGTGCTCCGGCCGACGATCCGGTGGCTAGAGCTAGAGTTCGCCCCGGAGCACCCCGACAACGAGGTCGTACTGCATTCGATCGTGGTCAGCCTCGCAAGCCCGCGCCAGGGCATCGACGCGTTCCTGCAACGCGGTCGGCGTCACGACGACGTCGTGACCACCTGGGTACCGTTCCGCTGCGGCGCCACCCGACAACGCTGGCTCGTACCCGGCGGCGAGATCGAGCTGCAGGCGATGCAGACGTTCGATATCCTGCAGCCGTGGGCCAGGGGTTCGGCGCCGAAAGGCGTCGCGAACGCAACGGTCGACTGCGACGCGCCGGTCCAGCAGGTGCGGCTCGTGATCCCGGCGCCGCCCTCGGACGAGGAGCTGATGCGGCGAGACCGCTAGCGAACCTCACCGGCGCGCGATCTACGATGGCGCGATGCGCGCGCTGCTGTGTTCGCTCCTGCTCGCCATCGCGGGCGTCGCCCAGACCGCCGAGCGGCCCAACGTCGTCCTGATCATCTCGGACGATCAGGGCTACGGCGATTTCGGTTTCGCCGGCAGCGACACGATCCGGACACCGAACCTCGACCGCCTCGCGAGCGGCGGCCTGGTCTTCCCGCGCGGCTACGTGCCGACCGCGCTCTGTCGCCCGAGCCTCGCGACGCTGGTCACCGGGCTCTATCCGCACCAGCACAAGATCACCGGCAACGACCCGCCGCGCGGCACCGAACGGGCGCGCATGCTGGCACACATCGCCGCGGTCGAGACGCTGCCGGCGATCCTCGGGCGCGCGGGCTATCGCAGCCTGCAGACCGGCAAGTGGTGGGAAGGTGAATGCACCTGCGGTGGCTTCGACGAAGGCATGACGCACGGCGATCCGAGCCGCGGCGGCCGCCACGGCGACATCGGCCTCACGATCGGACGTCAGACGATGCAGCCGGCATTCGACTTCATCGACGGCTGCCAGCAGGCGGCGCGGCCGTTCTTCCTCTGGTATGCGCCGTTCATGCCGCACACGCCGCACGATCCGCCCGAGCGCCTGCTCGCGACCTATCGGCGCGACGGCGTGCCGCTCGAGATCGCCAAGTACCGCGCGATGTGCACCTGGTTCGACGAGACCTGCGGCCAGCTGCTCGACCACCTCGAGCAGCGCGGCCTGCAGAACGACACGCTCGTGGTACTCGTCACCGACAACGGCTGGATCCAGCGCGCCGACGCCCCGGGTTTCGCGCCGCGCAGCAAACGCACCTCGTACGAGGGCGGCGTGCGCACGCCGATCGTGCTGCGCTGGCCCGGCCACATCGCGCCCGAACGCCGCGACGTGCCGGTCAGCAGCGTCGACATCCCGGCGACGATCCTCTCGGCGTGCGGCGTCGAGGTGCCGGCGGCGTGGCCCGGCGTCGACCTGCGCCGCGCCGGGACCGAGCGCGGTCCGATCTTCGGCGCCGAGTTCACCCACGACGTCGTCGCGCTCGACGATCCGGCCCGGAGCATGATCACGCGCTGGGTGCTGCGTGACCCCTACAAGCTGCTGGTGCACCGCGACCCGGCGCGCCCGGACGAGCTGTTCGACGTGCGCGCCGACCCGCAGGAAGCGAACCCGATCGACGACCCGACCCGAAACCGCGAGCTGCGCGCATTGCTCGATCGTTGGTGGCCCGGCGAGCCGGCAGCGGCACGCCCGCGGCGACCGAACCTGTTGTTCGTGCTGACCGATGACCAGCGCGCCGACCAGATCGGCTGCGCCGGCCATCCGGCGCTGCAGACCCCGGTGATGGACGATCTCGCCGCGCGCGGTGTCCGCTTCACGAACGCGTTCGTCACCACCGCGATCTGCGCCGCCAGCCGCGCCTCGATCATGACCGCGCGGCGCGAGGGCCGTCATGGCTATACCTTCGGCAAGCCGGCGATGTCGGCGGCGCTCGCCTCCGAGACCTACTTCGCACGCCTGCACGCCGCCGGCTACCGCACCGGTTTCGTCGGCAAATGGGGCGTGAAGTTCGAGCCCGACGCGATGGACGGGATCCTCGACCTGTACCGCCCGATGTCGCCGCCCTACCTGCGCGACGACCGACCGCATCTCACCGATCGCATCGCCGACGTCGCGATCGGGTTCCTCGCCGCTGCGTCGCGCGACCGGCCGTTCTGTCTGTCGATCTCGTTCCACGCCCCCCACGCCGAGGACAGCCACGCCGACCAGTACATCCCGCCGCCGGCGCTCGCCGAGCTCTACGCCGACGCCGGGGTTCCGCCACCGCCGCACGCCGAATCGGGATTCGCGGCGCTGCCCGCGTTCCTGCAGCAATCGCTCGGTCGCGAGCGCTGGGCCTGGCGCTTCGATTCGCGCGACAAGCAGATCCGCCGCACGCGCGACTACTGGCGCATGATCACCGGCGTCGACCGCGCGCTCGGTCGGATCCTCGCTGCGCTCACCGAACACGGTCTCGCCGACGACACCGTGATCGTGTTCGCGAGCGACAACGGCTATTTCCTCGGCGAGCGCGGCCTCGCCGGCAAGTGGCTGATCTACGAGGAATCGATCCGCATTCCGTTGATCGTCTGCGACCCGCGCGCGCCGGCGGACCGGCGCGGAGTCGTCTGCGACGCGATGGCGCTCAACCTCGACATCGCGCCGACGTTGCTCGAACTCGCCGGCGTCGAGGCTCCCGCCAGCTACGAGGGCCGGAGCCTGTTGCCGTGGCTACGCGGCGAGCGCCCGGCGTGGCGCTCCGACTTCCTCTACGAACATCGCTTCGATCACGCCCGCATCCCGAAGAGCGTCGGGGTGCGCGGCGAACGCTGGGTCTACGCCCGCTTCGACGAACAGCAGCCGGTGTTCGAGCAGCTGTTCGACCTGCAGAGCGATCCGGAGGAGCTGCACGACCTGGCACGCGATCCGGCGTTCGCCACGACGTTGGCGACCCAGCGCGCCCGCTGCGACGAGCTGCTCGCGAAGTGAGCGCCGCCGCGCGGTCCGGCGCTACTGGATCGTCACCGACAGACCACTGCCGGCGGAGAAGCCCTGCGGACCGCACTGCGAGTCCTGGAAGCCGAACTGGAACAGCAGCGTGGTGCCCGAGATGCTCGGATTGTTCGGCAACGGCAGCGCAAACGTCGAGTTGCCGAGCACGTTCGAGGCCGGCACGAGCGGGAACGACGCGACCACGGCGGAGAGGTCGAACGCCAGGTTGACGCCGAACACCGCCGGCTGCTGTGCCGGCGCCGGCAGGTAGGCGGTGACGAACAGGCCGAGGCCCGACACCGCGGGAGTCGGGCCGCGCACGTTCCAGAGCGCGAACGCGCTGTTGCCGATGATCGGCATGCTGCCGAGCGCGATCTCCGAGGTGCGGGCGCAGGTGCTCGTCGGCTGGCCGACGACGGCGACGCTCGGCGCCTCGATCGTGAGGCCGGGCGCCCCGGCGGCGAAGTTCACGGCACCGAACGGGGTGCCCATGAGGTTGTTGGAGAACTCGTTGTACTGGTTCTCGAAATCGAACTCGAGCACACCGCCCGGCATGAACCAGAGCTGACTCGACATCGTCGCGGTGATCTCAGCACCCGAGCGCGCCATCGGCCAGATGCGCACCTCGTCGAGCACACCGTTCCAGGCCTCGTTGCCCGGCGCGACCGGATCGCCGTTGCCGATCCGCAGCTCGCCGCCGTTGTCCGGGATCTCGCTCGCGGTCGGGATCGCGTTGGTCGCGACCTGCACGCCGTTCTTGAAGATGCGGATGGTCTGGCCGTCGAACGTGCCGGCGACGTGGGTGAAGGACTGGAACTCGCCGGGCGCGAAGGTGTAGGTCGCGTTGTAGAGCGCATTCGACAGCGTGCGCACGATGAACTGCAGGTCGCGGTTGCCGTTGTTGGCGGCGCTGACGCGGAAGTTCCAGCTCTCCTGGTTCGGCGTGACGTTCTGGCGCGCGATCGTCGGCCAGCGGTAGGTGCCGGTCGGGATCGTGCTGTCGTCGTAGGTGATCCAGGCCTCGACCGTGATGCCGGTCGGCGGCACGAAGCGCGCGTCGTACTGGTAGACGACGCCGCCGTCGACGCCATTGGTGAGCTGGATGCCGGTCGCCTGGGCGACGAGCGGCGCGGTTCCGGCGCAGACGAGGACCAGGGCAACGCGGGAACGGACGGGGGAACGGATCATGGCGTTCGGCTCCACTCTGGGGGGACGGTGGGAAGATCGACCGCCGCGAGCATACCGCGGCCGTCCCCTGCAATACCTTGGCCGGCGGAGGTGCGGCCGATCAGACTCCGGCCGAGGGCGCTCGGATCACCGGCGGGGCGGCGGCGCGCGGCAGGGAACTCACCCACTGCAGGCTGGCGCTCGGGACCCGGGATTTCGGGTCGGCCACCTCGGACTGGCCAGCTCGGACCTGGCCACGATTCCGGGCTGCGGATCCGGGCTGCGGATCCGGGCTACGGATCCTCGAAGGCTTCCGGCTGGAAGATCGAGGCGTCGACCGCCTCGAACGGGTCCGGCCCGCTGTCGACGATCTCGCCGTCCTTGATGGCCTTCTTGCGCGCGCTGCGTTCGCGACGGGCAGCGGCCTTCTCGGCCTTCTTCTGCTGCTTGTCGCGTTCTCGGCGGCGCTTCTCGAACGTTTGCGGGGTGCTGTTCCTGGCGATGGGTCTAGCCTCGGTTGGAGTTGCGGATCGGTCGCCCCCGACGACCACAATCGCCGGCCGGACGCCTCCGATAGCTTACCATGGGCCGCGGGAATCCGCCTGTAAAGGGTTCGGTCCAGGAGTCGCCGGGATCGGGATCCGGCCCGACCCCGCGGCCGGGCCTCGAACCCGCTACTTCACGAGCGGTACCGTCAGCCGATCGGTGGTGAATACCTCGGTGTTGCCGGCATCGAAATGCACGCCCTGGAAGTGCAGATCGAACGGCCCGAGCCACTCGGGTAGATCGATCCGGTAGCTCACCGACGGCCCGAAACCGACCGGCATCGTCGCCAGGCTGCCGACCCCGGTGTTCGGCACCAGCAGCCAGCAACCCGCGTGCACGATCGGAACCCCGACCAGCAGCTGGTTCAGCGGCTGGGTGCCGACGATCACGGTCGCGAGCGCCCCCGCCGGGATGTTGTCGAGCACGATCTGGCAGTCGTCGTCGCCGATGAGCTGGCTGCCGACCCAGTCGAGCTGGCCGGCGCTGCAGCCGAGCCCGCCGTGGACCGGCGGCAGCGCCGACGGGTGCACGAAACCGTCGACGTTGGTGTAGTTGGTGAGCGGTCGGTTCGCGCCGTAGGCGACCAGGAAGCGCTCGTTCGTGACGTCGTAGGCGACGGCGCCTGAGATCGTCTGATCGCCCGCCCCCGCGGTGAACAGGGTCTCGAGCCGCGTCAGATAGCCGCGGTAGCCGATCGTGCGCACGTAGACGTTCTCGGTCGCGGTGCTGCGATACGACAGCACGTAGTGACTGTTCGTCGTCGTGTCCATGTCGATGCCGGTGAGCACGACGCGCGGGTCCGGATTGACGGCGTGGCGATACGAGCCGTACGGCTGCGTCCAGGTCGTGCCATCCCAATCGTGACGTCGGGTCACGATCTCCATGCCGTTGTCGCCGCTCGGATTGCTGCCGACGACGGACACCCGCGAACGCGGGTAGGCGACGATCTGCACGTCGTCGAAGCCACCGAGCCGCGGCGCGAGGTCGTGCCAGCCGTTGCCGAGGCCGAGCACGGTCTCGGCGCCGACGTTGCCGGCGCGATCGACGCGGCGCAGCTCGAGGTCGGTGTCGACGTGCGGGCTCCAGAGTGCGCCGGCGCCGAGGACCTCGTAGGCGACCGTCCACGGCCTGGTTGGCGTGCGGATCTTGCCGGCCGTCGGCCGCTCGTGGTCCTCGAGCGGCTGGCCCGCGATCAGGAACGGCGTGCCCGCAGTCTGGTTCGCCATGTCGTAGATCACGCCCCAGATCTCGCTCGTGGTCGTGTTGACGAACGTCGGCGTGTTCTCCTGCTGGAAGACGATCAGCAGCGACCGCGGTGCCGCGAACGCGAGGTCGGTCCCGACGTCGGGGCGCCAGGCCTGGGAGCTGCCCGTGTTGACCCCCACCAGCTGCGACGACAGCGAGAAGTTGCCGCGCGAGTGCTGGTGCACGCGCAGCGCACGCACACCGGTCGACAGCAGACGAGTGAACGCGAGCAGCACGATGCCGTTGTGGCGCTGCAAGCCGATGCTGCAGTCGGGCGTCGACCAGGCCGCCGTCGTGTCGCTGTAGACCAGCGTGTTGCCGGTACCGTCGTCGTCGAAGCGGCGCAGGCCGATGTCGGCGTCGTTCGCGGCGGCCCAGCGCACCGCGACGCGCCAGTTGTTGCCCTGCGCGCCGACGTCGTCGCGCAGCAGATCGACCTGCTCGACGACATCGGTATCGGTGACCGAGAAGATGTTGCCGAGCAGCGGATCGACGACGATCGGGTAGCTCGCGGCCGCGAGCCACGCGGCATCGAGCCGCAGCGTCAGGATGCCGTCCCCGAACGCGGTCGTCATCGGCTGCCGGTCACCGGCGGCATCGACGGCCGTCGCCGCGCCGTACCGCACGATCGCGTTGCCGTCGGCGTCGCGAAAGTCGACCGCTGCGTGCTCGCCCGCGCGCGCATCCGCGACGAGCTCGGTCGCGACGTCGCCGCGGATCACCAGGTCACCGACGCCCGCCGGACGGGTCGCGATCACGAACGTCTGCTCGAGTCCGTCGGCGCGCACGTCGTAGGCCTCCACGACCCCACCGCGATCGAACTCGGCGCGGTAGTCGCCGTGTCGGAACCGCGGCGCACCGACCGCGACCTCGGTCTCGCCGATCCGCACCGAACGCGTCCGCCACGCGAATGGCCGCAGCGCCGGGTAGCTCCTGCCGAGGTACGGCACGAACGTCGCGCCGTTCTCGAACGCCACCTTGTAGCGCGCACCCGCGGCCCAGGTGCCGTAGGCAACCCCGCCGTCGTCCTCCTGGGTGTGGATCGGGACGAGCGACGATTCGAGTTCGAGATGCTGCGCCGGGCAGCGCGCGGCAACGCCGAGCGCGAGCGCGACAAGCAGGGGGAAGACGGACTTCATCGGGTGCGTTCCTCGTTCGCAGGGATGGCGAAGCGGCCCCCGTAGCGACGCGGCGGCACCGGATCGGACAGTCGATCCCCGAAAAACGGTCCTGGCGGCCGTCAGCCTCGCCGCCGCCGGTTGCGCACGAAATCGACCAGCACGAACGAGCTGATGTCGTCGGGGCTGGCGTAGAACGCGCGGCCACGGTTCTCGGCGGTGAAGCGCTCGACGAAGTCGACGAGGCTCGGGTCCTGTGTCAGCATGAACGTCGTGATCGGGATGCCGACACGCCGGCACTGACCGGCCTCTTCGAGCGTCTTGTTGACGATCCGGCGGTCGAGCCCCATCGGGTTCTTGTAGATCGAGCCGTCGGGCTCGGTCAGCGCCGACGGCTTGCCGTCGGTGATCATCAGGATCTGCTTGTTCGCGCTCCTGGCCCGGCGCAGGATCTCGCGGGCGCGCCGCAGGCCCTCGCGCGTGTTGGTGTGATACGGACCGACGCCGACGTACGGCAGATCGGCGAGCGCCACCTCCTGCGCGTCGTCGCCGAACAGCACGACGTGCAGTGCGTCCTTCGGATAGCGCGTCTTGATGAGCTCGCAGAGCGCGAGCGCGACGCGCTTCGCCGGCGTGATGCGATCCTCGCCGTAGAGGATCATGCTGTGCGAGATGTCGACCAGCAGCACGGTCGCGCACGAGGTGTTGTGCTCGGTCTCGAAGACCTCGAGGTCGTCGGAGTCGAGACGCAGCGAGCCGCCGCGCGCGAACGCGTTCCGGAAGCTGGCGTTGAAGTCGATCGCCGTGGTCGGATCGCCGAAGCGCCACGGCCGCGTCTCGCCGGTGCGCTCGCCGCCCTGACCCGGCGCGCGCGTGCGGTGCTCGCCGCGGGCGTCGGGCAGCAGGCCGTGGAAGATCGTCTCGAGCGCCTGGCTGCGCAGGCCGCGCTCGCCGCGCGGACCGAGCACGAGCCCACCGCCGTCACCGCCGGTCGGCGGCGTCCGCCGCACGATGTCGCGGCGCTCGAGCCAGCGCCGGAAGTCGTCGATCGAGAGCCGTTCGTTGAACCAGCCGTAGCGCCGGCCGATGCGCTCGAGGTGCGACAACGCCTGCTCGACGTCGCCGTCGGTGAGCAGCAGCAGCTCGTTGAAGATGCGCTCGAGCTTGTCGAAGACCTCGCGCAGGTGCGCGAGGTCGGGGTCGAACCGGGCATAGCGGTACTCCATCCCCCGCCTCAGTCCCGTTTCAGGCTCTGGACCATGTCCTCGAAGCTGTCGCGGTAGACCCGGCCGTCGAGCAGGTCCTGGCGTGCGACCATCGCGTTCTGGTGCAGGCCCTCGAGCACGAACTCCATCGCGGCGGCGAGCTCGGCGTCGCCGGTCGGCGCCAGCAGATCGCGCGCCAGCTCGCCGAGGCCCTCGACCGCCGTCAGTCGGCGCAGCAGCTCGGGGTCCGGCAGGTCGTCCGCGAGGTCGACCACCGCGCCGCGCTGGAAGTGCGCCAGCACGCCGTCGAACCGCGCCATCTCCTTCGCGCTCGACTTCTCGATCCGGCTCGGCCCCGGTGCGATGTCGTCGAACACGACCTTGATCGCCTTGCCGATCAGGTGCTGCGCCACCTGCGCCGAGCCCTCGCGCTCGCCCTCGTAGACCAGCTCGACCTTGCCGTGGATCGCGCTGCCCGCACCGAGCAGATCGGCGGTTCGGGCGACGGTCTGCCGCACGCCGGTCCGCAGCGCGCGTCGTTCGGCGTTGCTGATCACGGTCTCGTAGAGCGCGATCGACAGCCGCGCGCTGACGCCCGAGGTCTGGTCGACGAGCTCGCTCTCGCGGCCCCGGATCGCGACCTCCTCGATCGCGCGCCGCAGCCACGGCGGCGTGCGCACCACGACCTCACCACCGCGCTCGACCCAGCTCTCGCTGTCGGTGATCGCCTGCGCCTCCTCGAGGCCGCGCGGGTAGTGCGTCAGGATCTGCGCCGCGATCCGGTCGCGCAGCGGCGTGATGATCGAACCGCGATGGGTGTAGTCCTCGGGATTGGCGGAGAAGCACATCGCGACGTCGAGCTCGAGGCGCAGCGGGAAGCCGCGGATCTGCACGTCGCCCTCCTCGAGGATGTTCAACAGCCCGACCTGGATGCGCGGCGGCAGATCGGGCAGCTCGTTGATCGCGAAGATGCCGCGGTTGCTGCGCGGCAGCAGACCGAAGTGCACGACCTCGGGGTCGGCCAGGCTGGTGCCGCGCGTCGCGGCCTTGATCGGGTCGAGGTCGCCGATCAGGTCGGCGATCGTCACGTCCGGCGTCGCCAGCTTCTCGTGGTAACGCTGCTCGCGCGGCAGCCAGACGATCGGCGTCGCGTCGCCCTCGGACTCGACGCGCGCCCGGCAGGCCGCGCAGATCGGCCGCAGCGGATCGTCGCGGATCTCGCAACCCGCGACCGCCGGCACGGCGTCGTCGAGCAGCGCGGTGAGGCCGCGCAGGATGCGCGTCTTCGCCTGGCCGCGCAGTCCGAGCAGGATGAAGTCGTGGCACGCCAGGATCGCATTCTGGACGTCGCGCAGCACCGTGCGGTCGTAGCCGACGATGCCGGGAAAGAGCGGCGTGCCGGCGGCGAGCGCCGCGATCAGGTTGTCGCGCAGCTCGTGCGCGACGCTCCGGCTCCGATGACCCGATCGAACCAGCTCGCCGAGGGTCGAAGGCCGTGGCTTCGGTGACTGCATCGCGACCAGCTTAGCGGTAGCGTGCGGCCCCGCGAACATGGACTACGAAGCCCTCGGAGCGTTCTACCTCGGCAAGCGCGTCGACCCCCGCACCGGCGAGCTCACGGCCGAGCCGATCCTCTACGACAGCCGCGACCTCACGACCCACGCGATGTGCGTCGGCATGACCGGCAGCGGCAAGACCGGCCTCTGCCTGGCGCTCATCGAAGAGGCCGCGATCGACGGCATCCCGGTGCTCGCGATCGACCCGAAGGGCGATCTCGGCAATCTGATGCTGACGTTCCCGGAGCTGCGCGCCGGCGATTTCGAGCCGTGGATCGACCGCGAGGAGGCCGCCCGCAAGGGGCGAACCCCGGAGCAGCACGCCGAGTCGATCAGCCGGACCTGGCGCGACGGTCTGGCGCAGTGGCAGCAGGACGGCGAACGCATCCGGCGACTGCGCGCGGCCGCCGACTTCGCGATCTACACGCCGGGCTCGGACGCCGGACTCGGGCTCTCGATCCTGCGCGGCTTCGATGCGCCGCCGCCGGCGGTGCGCGCCGACCGCGAGGCGATGACCGCCAAGGTGCAGTCGGCGGTCTCGAGCCTGCTGGCGCTGCTGTCGCTCGACACCGACCCGCTGCAGAGCCGCGAGCACATCTACCTCAGCAACGTGCTGACCCACCACTGGCAGGCCGGCACCGACCTGTCGATCGCCGAGCTCATCCGCAGCCTGCAGGAGCCGCCGTTCACCCGCATCGGCGTGATGGATGTCGACACCGTGTTCCCGGCACGCGATCGCTTCGGGCTCGCGATGGCGCTCAACGGCCTGCTCGCGTCGCCCGCGTTCGCGGCCTGGAGCGAGGGCGAGCCACTCGACGTGCAGCGTCTGCTCCATACCGACAGCGGGCAGCCGCGCGTCAGCATCGTGTCGATCGCGCACCTGCCGGAGGACCAGCGCATGTTCTTCGTGACGCTGCTGCTATCGGAGGTCCTGGCGTGGACGCGGCAACAGCCCGGCACCAGCTCGCTGCGCGCGCTGATCTACATGGACGAGGTGTTCGGCTACCTGCCGCCGACGCAGAACCCGCCGAGCAAACTGCCGCTGATGACGCTGCTCAAGCAGGCCCGCGCCTACGGCGTCGGCGTGATGCTCGCGACGCAGAATCCCGTCGATCTCGACTACAAGGCGCTGTCCAACATGGGCACGTGGTTCCTCGGCCGGCTGCAGACCGAGCGCGACAAGCTGCGCGTGCTCGACGGCCTCGAGGGCGCCTCGGCGCAGACCGGCGCCGTCTTCGATCGCGCCGCGGTCGAGCGCGCGCTGTCCGGCATGGAGAGTCGACGCTTCCTGCTGCACGATGTGCACGAGGACGGG
>JAGQRB010000446.1 GCA_020425925.1 Planctomycetota bacterium | reverse complement strand
CGCGGCATGCGGTTGGCCCACATGCAGGCGAACGGCATCGTCGTGCCGAACTCGCCGGCGAAGAAGCCGCGTTCGAGGCCCTGCTCGAAGACGCGCTTGCCGCGGCACCAGAACACGCCGAAGACCAGCGCGTCGACGCCGTGCGAGCGCGCCAGCGCGATGCGGCGCCCGAACTCGCGCGGGTCGCGGTCGTCGTACTCGCCGAGCTGCGGCACGCGCGGCTGGTTGTGGCCCGGAAAGCGCGGGCGACAGGCGCGCACGAGCTCCCATTCGGTGAACCCCGGGTGGAAGGCGGCGTCGCGCTCCGGTATCGGGTGCCAGCCGGTGTAGACGTAGGCCGCGAGGCGCATCCGCCCCATGACAGCGGGTCGGTCGGCGAAAGTCGCGGATCGCGCGGACCGGCGCTGTCCCCGACGGCGCGGCTCCGGACAATCCGGCCGTGGTGGATGCCCGCGACCTGTTCGAGATCCTGACCCGGCAGCACATCGATTCGGTGCGCGCGTTCCTGCTGAGTTCGCTGCGCGACGGCGTCGCGGTCGAGGACCTCGTGCAGGAGACGTTCCTCACCGCCTGGAAGATCCTCGATCGCTACGACCGGCAGCTGCCGTTCGGACCGTGGGTCCGGGGCATCGCCGGCAAGCTGCTGCTGAACCACCGACGCCGCCACGGCAGGAGCCGCGTGCACTACTGCGACGAGGAGGTGCTCACCGGGCTCGACGACGGCTTCCGCATGCTCGAATCGGCGCCGGGCGACACCTTCGACGATCAGCTCGACGTGCTGCGCGAGTGCCTGGCGCGGCTCGAGGGCAGCCAACGCGAGTCGATCCGGCTGCACTACGAGCACGGCCTTCACTGCAAGGAGATCGCGGCGCGCCTCGGCATCGGTTTCGAGGCGGTCAAGAAGCACCTGCAGCGCGGTCGCGCCGTGCTGCACCGCTGCATGCGGCAGAAGCTCGATCCGGCGGAGGTCGCGTGAGCGGCAGCGAACTCGTTCCCGACGACTGGCGCGAGCTCGACGACACGCTGAGCGACGGTCCGTCGCCGGCCGAGGTGCCTGCCGCCGCCAAGGCCTGGCTGGCCGAGCAGCGCTTCGTACACGGTCTGCTGCGCGCGCTGCACACCGCCGACGCCGCGGCCCGCGAGGAACGCATCGTCAGGCTCACGGCCCGCATCGATGCCGGCAGTGCCCGCGGGGTCCGCCGCCACTTCGCCCTCGTCGGCGTCGCGGCTGCCCTGCTCGCGAGCGTCGTGCTCTGGTTCGCGCTGCCCGATCGCCTGCCGACCGCCGAGGCCGCGGTCGAGCGCGTCGCGCGCGAGCTGCTGCGCGATGTCGATCGGCGCTATCGCATCGAGGTCGAGACCCGCGTGCGCGGCGAGGTCCGCGCCGACCACACGCTGCAGCTCGTGACCCGGCCGGGCGCGCGCTTCCGGCTCGACGGCGAGTTCGCGTTCGGCGGGCGACAGCCGAGCCGGCTCACGATCGGCAGCGACGGCAACGAGTTCTGGGTGCAGCCGGCCAGCCGCGCGTTCCGCCAGACGATGCCGCTCAGCGAGAGCAGTCGGCTGCAGGAGCTGCTCGACAACGTGCTCGACCTCGTCGCGCTCGACGTGCACGGTCTGATCGCGCGGTTGCCCGAGCGGTTCGACGTGCGCGTCATCGGCCGGGAGGCGGGCGCCGATGGCCGCGAGCTGCTGCGGATCGAGGCGACGCGACCGCGCGGCGGCTTCGGCGGTCGGTTGCGTTCGCTGCGGCTGCTCGCGGACGAGCGTTCGGGCGAAATCCATCGACTCGACCTGCGTATCGTCGGGCTGTTCGGTCTCGAGCGAAGTGTGCGGCTCGACTATCTCGGCGAAGTCCCCGCCGGCCTGGTCGACTACGGCAGGCCCTGGTGATTCAAT
>JAGQRB010000445.1 GCA_020425925.1 Planctomycetota bacterium | reverse complement strand
TCTGCACCAGACCGCGGCGGCGAACGGCCTGCGCGCGCTCGATCTCGCCGAGGTCGCGGTGCGGCGCGACGAGTTCGCGGCCGGCGGCCGGTTGCGTTCGCACTACCACGTGCCGCTCTACTGGGACGAGGACGGGCCGTTCGGCTCGACGCGCGCCGAGGTCGAACGCGTGCTGCGCGCACTGGCGAAGGACTCTGACCTGCCGCTGCTCGAGGTCGAGACCTACACCTGGTCGGTGCTCGGTGGTGCCGGCATCGCGGACGTCGACGCCGAGCCGCTCGCGACCCGCCTGCTGCGTGAGCTCGACTTCGCGGCCGCGATCGTGGCTCCGGGTGGGGCCGCGCCGTAGTGTCGCGCGCATGACGATCGATCGCCGTTCCGTTCTCGCCGCCGGAGTCGCGGGTGTGGGTGGTCTCGCGCTATCGGGCTGCGCCGCGACCGATGCCGCCGGCCGCGCGGCGCAGACTGCGCTGCAGGGCGCCGCCCGCGCGCGACTCGGGGCACGCGACCGCGTGCTGTTCCAGGGCGATTCGATCACCGATGCCGGCCGCAGCCGCGAGCACGCCGGCGAGGCCAACCAGAAGGCGGCGCTCGGCGACGGCTACGCCTGGCAGGCGGCGGCGAGCCTGCTGAGCTCCGACCGCGGCAAGGGGCTGTCGATCTGGAACCGCGGCGTCAGCGGCAACAAGGTGTTCCAGCTCGCCCAGCGCTGGCAGCAGGGCTGCATCGAGCTGCGGCCCGATCTGCTGAGCATCCTGATCGGCGTCAACGACATCTGGCACACCAAGAACGGCAAGTACGACGGCACGGTCGCGATCTACGAGCGCGACTACGACGCGCTGCTGGTGCGCACCCGCGACGCCTTGCCCGACGTCGCGCTGGTGGTCTGCGAGCCGTTCGTGCTGCGCTGTGGCGCGATCGACGATTCGTGGTTCCCCGAGTTCGACCACTACCGCGCTGCGGCGCGCCGGGTCGCGGATGCGCACGGTGCGGCGTTCGTGCCGTTCCAGAGCATGTTCGATCGCGCTGCGGAGCTCGCGCCGCCCGAATACTGGGCCGACGACGGCGTGCATCCGACCCAGGCCGGGGCCGCGTTGATGGCGCGCGCCTGGCTCGAGGTCGTCGGCGCCATTTCGGACTGATCTCGACGGCGGTTGCGTCGTATCTTCGGTTGCGATGATCCGACTCCGCGACGTCTACAAGAGCTACCGCCAGGGCGAACGCGAGGTCGTCGCCTGCGCCGTCGACGCGCTCGACGTCGCTGCCGGCGAACAGGTCGCGCTCGTCGGCCGGTCGGGCACCGGCAAGACCACGCTGCTGCACATCCTGGCCGGCATCCTGCGGCCCGATCGCGGTGAGGTCGAGGTCGTCGGCGAGCGCATCGACCGGCTCGGCGAGGCCGCGCGCGACCGCCACCGCGGCCGCCACATCGGCATGGTCTACCAGACCTTCAACCTGCTGCAGCCGTTCACCGCGCTCGAGAACGTGCTGCTGGGCGCGCTGTTCGGCAACGGCGCCGGCGCCGAGGCCCGGGCCCGCGCGATCGAGCTGCTGTCGCAGGTCGGACTCGGCGAGCGCATGCACCACCGGCCGAACGAGCTCTCGGTCGGCCAGGTCCAGCGCGTCGCGATCTGCCGCGCGCTGGTCAACGATCCCGAGCTGATCCTGATGGACGAGCCGCTCGGCAACCAGGACAAGACCACGGGCACGCAGGTGCTCGAGCTGTTGCTGCGGCTCGCGGCCGAACGCGGCAAGACGGTCGTCATGGTCACGCACGACATGTACTCGGCCGAACGCATGCAGCGCACGGTCGACCTCGCCGAGCTGCGCGCGCGGGAGCTGGCGCAATGAGGCTGCTGTCGATCAGCCTGCGCAACCTGCGCATCCGCATGGTCGCCACCGTGCTGACGATGGCGTCGATCACGGTCGCGACCGCGCTCTACGCCTCGATCCAGGTCATGGCCGAGCAGACCGAGGCGCGCTACGAGGGCGCGATCGGCGGCTACCAGGCGGTCGCCGGGCCGAACGGCGCCAGCGAGCTCGAGCTCGTGCTCAACACGATCTTCAACGTCGGCGGCGAGGCCGGGCTGATCCCGCTGCAGGTCTGCGCCGATCTGCGCAAGGGCCGCGGCATCAGCCGGCGCAGCGCGGTGCGCTACGCGATCCCGCAGGCGCGCGGCGACAGCGTCAGCCGCTACAACTTCCCGGTGGTCGCGACGCTCGACGAGATGTTCTCGCTGTTCGAGTGGCAGCGCGAGCCGCTGAAGTTCGACCAGGGCGGACCGTTCGTGTTCACCTGGGAGCAGCTCGTCGAGCTCGGCGAGGCGCTCGCGGCGCACGAGAACGCGCGGCGCGCCGAGGAGTCGGAGGTGCCACCCCGGCCGGTGCTGCAGCCGGAATGGAAGAAGGCGGTGATCGGCGCCCGCGTCGCGCGCTCGCTGCACCTCGGGCTCGGCGACGTGATCACGCCGGTGCACGGCAAGGTCGGCGAGTTCGGCTTCCACGAGCACCCCGAGGCGGCGTGCGAGATCGTCGGCATCCTGGCGCCGACCAACTCGCCGATCGATTCGACGATCTACCTGCCGATCGGCGTGCACCTCTTGATCGGCGGCCACGAGGGCGGCGTCTTCGTCAACCAGCTGCTGCCCGGCAAGAACCCCGACGACGCCGCGAAGCTGCCGACCTCGGCGATGCGCATCGGTCTGACCGCGGTCATCATGGACCCGAAGGACCACATGGGCGCACAGATCCTGCGCCGCGAGTTCGGCTCGCACCTCGAGGCCCAGGTCGCGTGGCCGCAGGACGTGGTGCCGAAGTTCCTGCGCCAGATCGGCAACGCCGCCGACGCGCTCGCGGTGATCGCGTGGCTCGTGCTGCTCGTCGCTTCGGTGTCGATCACGGTCGCGATCTACAACACGATGAACGAGCGCCGCCGCGAGATCGCGATCATGCGTTCGCTCGGTGCGAGGCGGTTGCAGATCACCACGATCATCGCCGGCGAGGCCGCGCTGCTGTCGCTGTTCGGCGCGCTGCTCGGCATCGTCCTGTGCCACGCCGCGGCGTTCTTCCTGCAGGGCCTGGTCGAGGACATGACCGGCGTCTACCTCGACTGGACGATCTTCCGGCTCTGGGAGCTGTGGCTCGTGCTCGGCGTCACCGCGATCGGCGCGGCCGCAGGGCTGCTGCCGGCGATCAAGGGCTCGATGACGCAGGTCGCCGACAACATCGCGCAGAACTACTGAGCCGCCACGTCGCGTGGCAGGCGATGTTCCACAGCGGCGGATCCAGCGTGAACCGGTCGTGACGCGTAGTTTCGCGCCATGGTCGAACGCGCATGGCAGTGGCTGTTGTCGGTGGTGTCGGTCGGTGTGCAGGTGTCCGCCCAGGAGGCGGACGCGCCGTTGCCCGTGGCGCCGCCTGGGCCGCCGCCCGCGGCGGTGCAGCCGATCGAGGTCACCTTCACCAGCAACCGCGGCGGCAGCCTCGCCATCTGGTCGGTGCCGCGGACCGGCGGCGAGCCGCGGCGGATCACCGACGGCGGCAGCGACGTCGCGCCGGCCTGGTCGCCGGACGGGCGCACGCTCGCCTTCCATTCGCACCGCAGCGGCGGATGGAAGATCTGGCTGGTCGAGTTCGACGCGGACGATCGACCGGGGCGCGCCCGACGGCTCACGGACAGCGGCGCCGGCGCGTTCCGCTACGAGTACTTCCCGTGCTGGTCACCCGACGGTCGCCAGATCGCGTTCGAGCGCTGGAACGACGCCGTCGGCCGCTTCGAACTCTGCGTCATCGGCCGCGACGGCCGCGGCGAACGCACGGTGGGTGCCGGTGAGGGGCACGATCGGCAGCCGAGCTGGTCGCCGGACGGCCGTCGCCTCCTGTTCACGTCCCAGCGGGACGGCAACGCCGAGATCTACGTCGTCGACGTCGAGGGCGGCGCCGCGCCGCAGAACCTCAGCCGGTCGCCGGCGGTCGACTACGCGGCGGCGTTCGCGCCCGACGGCGAGCGCATCCTGTTCCACTCCGACCGCGGCGGTCGGTTCGCCACCTGGACGATGGCGGCGGACGGCGGCGATGTGCGGGCGTTCGCACCGATCACCACGGACGATCATCTGCAGGGCTGGACCGACACCGAGTCGAACACGCGCAGCATTCCGTACCGCGCGCTCCGCAGCACGGCGGGGGTGTGGTCTGCCGACGGCACTTCGGTGCTGGCGACGACGGTGCGTTCCGGCGACGAGGAGCTGTGCCTGCTCGATGCGAGCGGAGGGACTCCGCGGCGGGTGATCGCGTCGAACCCTGCGCGCGACTTCCTGCCGGTGTTCCGGCCGCGCCAGTAGGGCCGTGTGCCCCAACCCCTCGTCTGGGGCAGATTTCCGCGGAAAGGCGGGGGTGGGGACCGATTCGACGCAACGTCGTATAACATCGCCCGCTCGAGTGGCCCCGACCGCGCTCGCCTCATCATGAAGATCCAATTGACGTTGCTCCTCGCCCTGTCGTTCGGTTTCGCGATCGCGGCGCAGGATCCACCGAAGCCCGCGGCCGGCGGCAAGACCGAGCAGGTCGAGAAGGCGGGCGAGCAGAAGCAGGACCCGAAGAAGCAGCCGCCCGGTGAGAAGCAGGGTAGCCAGAAGCAGGGCACCGAGAAGCAGGGCACCGAGAAGCCGAAGACCGGCGAGAAGCCGAAGACCGGCGATGCCACGGGCGAGCCGAAGATCGACAAGCCGGCGTCGGACCAGCCGGTTCCGACCGGCTCGGACCCGGCCGACCTCGCCGCGATCAAGAGCGCCGAGGCCATGCTCGAGGCCGAGCGCAAGCTCGCGAAGCTGATCAAGGAAGGCAAGATCAAGGGCCTCGACAAGGTCCTGCCGTTCGACGAGCTGACCTCGTGGCCCTACGAGGACGGCCTCAAGGGCATGCCGAAGCGCGTCAAGGAGCTCTCCGGCAAGAAGGTGCTGATGACCGGCTTCATGCTGCCGATCGATGAGGTCCAGAACATCAAGGAGTTCCTGCTGGTGCAGTCGCTCTGGTCGTGCTGCTACGGCCAGCCGCCCGACATCAACGGCATCGTTCGCTGCGTGATGCCGAAGGGCAAGACCACCGACTACTTCTTCGATCCGCTGAAGCTCATCGGCACGTTCAAGGTCGAGGCGACGGTGATGGATGGCTACTGCGTCGACATCTTCCAGCTCGAAGTCGAGAGTCTCGAGGCGATCCGGTAGCCGGAACTTCCCCTCCTGACGCCACTTCCCGCCGAGTGCCAGGGCGGGACAAGTGCCGCGGACGAGGCGCCGATAGAAGGGGCGATGCCCGTTCCGTCGCCACCCCTCCGCCGCGGTCTGACTCTGACGCAGCGGCTCGCGTTCTCGCTGTTCGCGGGCGCGCTGTTCGTCGCGATCGTGCTCGGCTTCCTGAGCGCTTCACGTACCGAGGAGCAGGCGGCGACGGCAGCGGCCACCGCCGACCTCGAGCTCGCGCGCTCGCTGTCCGAGCGGGCGGCACCGCTGCTCGAGCGCGGCGACCTGCTGCGCCTGTCGGTGCTCGCGACGGTGGCGCGCGACCAGGTCCACGGTCGTCTGCTCGTGCTCGACCGCGCCGGCCGCGTCGTGATCGATACCGCGCTCGTGCTCGGCGACCGCAAGCTCGGTCTGCTGGCCGGCTCGGGACCGTTCCAGCGCACGCTCGACCGCGAGGCTGCGAGCGGTGAGCCGCCGCTCCTGCAGCGGGAGTCGTTGGTGCCGGTGCGTTTCGGCGGCGAGGTGATCGGCGAGCTTCGGCTGCAGCGCGCGGTGGCGACCGCCACCACCACCTTCGACTTCGCCTGGTTCGCACTGGTGTTGCTGAGCTGCCTGACGCTGGTCCTGGTCGCCGCGATCATGGGGCACCACTGGTCCTCGCGCGTGCGGCGCGCGACCGATTCGTTGATCCGGCTGACCGCTGGCGAGACCGGCAACGTCGCGACCGACACCGGGGACCTCGAGCTGCAGAATCTCGGCTACGCGCTGCGCGAGATGGAGCGCGGCATCACGGACGGCCTGCACCTCGTGACCGACGGCTTCGTCGGTCTGGCGCAGCAGCTCGTGATCAACCTCGAGCGCAACCGGCTGATTCCGCCCGGACACGGCAGTCGCACCGAACAGCTGGCGCTGCGGCTCGCCGACCGCGTGCAGATGCTCGAGGCCGATCGCGAAGACCTCGCGCTCGCGTGCCGCCTGGTCGATCTCGGCAAGGCCTGGGTGCGTCCCGCGATCCTGCAGAAGGCCGGCGAGCTGACGCCGCAGGAGGTCGCCTCGCTGCGCCAACATCCGCTGCGCGGCGCCGATGCGCTCGCGGTGTTCCCGCCGCTGCGCCGCGTCGCCAAGATCCTGCGGCACCAGTCGGAACGGTACGATGGCGCCGGGCTGCCGGACGGGCTGCGCGGCGACCGCATCTCGCTGCCGACGCGCATCCTCGGGATCGCCGCCGCGTTCGACCTGCTGACGACCTGTGCGGCCGAACGTCCGCTCGCCTGGCAGGATGCGCTCGGTGAGCTCGACAAGACCCGCGGCGAGGCCTTCGATCCGTGGTTGCTCGACCTGTTCATCGAGGACGTCCGCAAGGACCCGCCGGTCGAGGAACCCGATCGGCCGGTGATGATCGTGCCGGGCACCGGGATGCCGTGGGAGGCCCAGGGCGAGGCCGCCGACGACCGCGACGACGACGAAGAGGAGGTCACGGTCAGCGACGAACTCGAGGTGCTGATCGACGACGACGAGGAGCACGCGTGAGGACCCTCGTCGCGCTCGTCGGCACGCTCGTGTTCGGGGCCTGCGCGGCGCCGCGCGACGCCTTCGAGCGGGCGCAGCGGTCGCTCGGGCGGCAGGACCTGCCGGCGGCGCTGGTCGCCTTCGACGCGGTGCCGGTGTCGCACGTTCGCTACCCCGAGGCCCGGGTCGCGGCGCTGGCGGTCGAGCAGCGGATGCGACGCGGTCACGAACTGCTGCTGGAGGCGCTGCTGCTCCGCGCCGAGTGGCGCGACCGGGAAGCGCTCGCCGTGCTGCGGCAGGCGCGCGCGGTCTGGCCCCGCATGCCTGGCGTCGACGCCCTGATCACCGCCACCGAGAGCCGCGTGCGGTTGATGCAGAAGCCGTCGGCGGCGGCAGCCCTTGCCGATGCCCACGAGCCGGCCCCGGTGCCCGTTCCGGTGCCGGAGCTGTCGCCGTCGTCCACGCCCGCTGTGCCGACCGGCGAGGTCGGCGCGGACGCCTCGCAGTCGGAGTCCGATCCCGACCGCGACCCGGGGCTGCCGCTGCCGGGCGCGGGTGCGGCTACGACCGTGGCGGAGTCACCGGTCGCGATCCCGCATCCGATCCTGGTGACACAGTCGCGCGAGCCCGCGACCGAACTCGATCCGGTGACCGCGGCGGTGCCGTCGACCGAGTCGTCGCCGGACGCCGCCGTCGAACCGGTGACCGATTCGGTCGCGCTCGGACTCGTGGCCGTCGAGACCCGCCTCGGCCGGGGCGACCTCGAGGCCGCGGTCGCCGACCTGATCGAGCTGTCGAAGCGCTATCCCGAGGACGCGCGCGTTCGCCTGCGGCTCGCGCGTGTGTTGCATCAGCGGGCGCTGCAACGCTACGGCCACGGGCAGCTCGCCGCCGCGATCGTCGACTGGGAACGGGTCGTCGCGCTGGATCCGAGCAACGCGATCGCGAGGAGCCAGCTCGCTGCGGCGCGCGCGGAAGCGGATCCGGGGTCGCCGCGGCGCTGAGCCGTTCTGCCCTCCGCTGCGAGGGGCGTCTACGCGGGACGCGGACGCGGCGTCGACGGTTCACCCGAACCGATCACGACGCGTGAAAAGAAAGCCGGGGGTGAAACTTCGGGAAAAGGGGAAGAAGGAGAGTCAAGTTTTTACGTCCGTCGCGGACAACCCCCGGCGGGTGTACTGCTGGCAGCCGCCTCGAGTCGCTTGTCCAACCGGACTCACAACGTGTGGCGACTGACCGAATGCTCACAAGATGTAGGGCTGGGGTGCGGCGAGAAGAACCCGTAACCTTTGGCAAGAGCGTACAACCCCCGGCTCGGGTCGTCAACGTCAAGCTTCGGGTGACCCGCCGGACCGCTTCGCCCCCGGCCCGAAGCGCCCTGGGCATGGTGAGATGCCGGCCGGCGGACGCGTAGGGTCGCCGCCGGAATTCGCTCAGGGTCGCATTCGGGACCGGGTCGACTGGCATGGCAAAACGGCGCGCCACCGCCGCCCGTGGGGGGGGCCGTCTGCGGCTTGCCGCGGACCGTCAGTGATCCGCGCAGCGAACGGGGCGTCGGCTCGGCGCAGGCGCGGCTCATAAGGCCGGCTCGCGCAGCAGCACGCTCGGCAGGCGGTGGGATCTGGCAGGATCGACCGCGTTGCCTTGCGAAACCTAGTAACTGGTCTTCGGCGCTAGTCAAACGTGCGATCCGGTCCCTGGTCCAGCGGCCCCTCAGCTGCGCTCGTCGCGCCAGAGTCGCAGGCCGGCGCGCGTCGCGGTGGCGTTCCAGCCGCCGGGAACGAGCGTCGTCGCCGTGCTCTCCTCGATCACCAGCGGTCCGCGGAGGCGGG
>JAGQRB010000444.1 GCA_020425925.1 Planctomycetota bacterium | reverse complement strand
GTGGGGCTCGATCGGGTCGTTGGAGCGAGAACGGAAGCCGGCCAAACCGGCGGTCCGCCGCGGCACCGTCACGGCTCCATGCGCCGTGCCGCGGCGGCGACCGTCAGGAATCCGATTCACTGGACGTCGAGCCGCACCAGGAGCCCGTTCGAAGAGCGCACGCCCGCGGCGTTGGCGGCGGTGTCGAAGTGGAAGCCCTGTAGCGCGATCTCGAGGCCCGCGAACGCGGTCGTCGCCGGCCAGCCGTGCGCGAAGCTCACGGTCGAGGCGCCGAGCAGTAGCGGGCTGAACGGGACGTTGGCGAACGGTGAGACCATGTAGTCGCAGCCCGGTGCCGCGATGCCGAGGCCGGTCAGCGGTTGCCCCGGATCCACGGCCACGAAGCTCGCGAGGATCGTCGAGATGCCGAGCGTCGGGCTCAGGTTGTCGAGGCTGTAGTCGACCGACTGGCCGAGCACCGGTCGCTGCGACGCGCGCAGCACCAGCCCCTCGACCTCGGGACCGGCGGTGGTCACGAGCTCGTTGCTCAGGTCCGAGCCGCCCGGGTCGAGCGCGCCGCCGCCGAGCGAGAAGCCGACGACCATCGCGCCCGCGAAGTCCGACGAGGCGTTGGCCAGCGACTCGTAGCGATACTCGACGGCGCCGTCGTCGAAGAGCGCGACCTGGAACCGCGAGACACCGGCGTTGGCGGGCGGATCGTGCGGCGGCACGTCCCACCACGTGATGCGGAACTCACCGGGACCGCCGGGCTCGGCATACACGTTGTGCACGTTGGTCGCGCCGTCGCACTCGAGGTTCTGCATCGCGGCCGCCAGCATGTGGCGGGAGCTGAACAGCAGCTCGTTGGCCGTCGACGTGTTCGCCATGTACGGCGAGCCCGGCCCGCTCAGCGTCACGAGGCCGTTGCTGTGGGCCCAGACCTGGGTGGCGCTGTTGCCGCCCGGGTAGGGGAACGTGAACCCGAGCGGCAGCGCGCCGCTGGCGGCATTGCTCGGCAACGCCAGGCCGGCCGTCGTCGGCGGCACCACCGTGGCGCCGGCGGTCGTCGTCACGTCGTAGCCGCCGTTGCCGTTCGGCGTGAGCCGAACCGTCTTGCCCGCGAGGTCGTTGCTGCTGAGCGGGTAGTTGCCCGGGAACCGCTCGTAGAACGACAGCCGTCGATCGCTGCAGCCTTGTCCGTAGTCGGTGTGGTACGCCGCGTTCGCGGTCGGACGGTAGCCGAGCCGCAGTACGGGCGCGTGATCGCTGAGCGCCGGGGACCCGCCGCCGACCTGGAGCACGGAGCGACACTGGTGGAACGACGGGATCACCGTCGAGGCCAGCATCATCACGGGGCTGCCGGGACCGGCGACCAGCTCGACCAGCAGGTCCTCACCGCGCATCGGGTCGTAGGTGAAGGTCGAGTCGAGTTCGACCGTGATCACCCAGTCGTTGGGCCGCTGCCCCGAGGCGCTCGTCGCCGTCACCGCACCCGAGTAGACCAGCCCGTAGCCAGGGCCTCGATTGCTGGCCAGCGTCGTCGACGGCGCGGTGTAGTCCGTCGCACTGTAGCCGAGGTAGATCGACACGTCGGGCCAGGTCTGCGGCGCGTTGGTCACGCCACCGGACCGTCGCAGTTCGATCCGGTCGATCTCGACCGGCGTCACGATGCCCTGGGTCGCGAAGTGGCTGGAGTCGTAGATCGTCTGGCTCGTCGTGTCGGGGGTCAGGAACTGGGCGCTCCACTGCACTTCGCCCGTTCCAGCCGTCGGCAGGTAGACCCCGCGGCGCGCGTAGCGCCCGTACGAGTTGCTGCTACCGGCGGCGACCTCGACGTATTCGAAGCCGTCGGGCGCCGGCGTCACCGCGGTCGGGCCCGGCGCGCCCTGCACGCCCCAGGCGACGAGCTGGCCGTCGCGCCGCAGCGCGACCGAGTGCTGCCAACCCGAGCCGAGCTGGGAGAACGTGCCGGTCGGCAGCTGCGAGACCTGGCCATCGGAGTCGTCGCCCCACGCCACCAGCGTGCCGTCGCCGCGGCGGGCCACGCCGTGGCCGATGCCGGCGGAGACCTCGACGAAGCCGGTGCCAGTGGGGGCCTGGGAGACCTGGCCGGTGCCATTGTAGCCGAATGCCCGCAGCGAGCCGTCGCTGACCAGCGCGACGTTCCAATAGCCCCCGCTCGCGGTGTCGACCGCGACATAGCTCAGTCCCGGCGCGAGCGCCGGCACGGTCTGGGAGTTGCCCCAGCCGACCAGCGATCCGTCGCTGCGCAGCCCCATCGAATGGAAGCGACCGGCCGCGATGGCGACGTAGGTCATACCGCTCGGCAGCGCCGGCACGGTCGCCTGGCCCGCCGAGTCGTCGCCCCAGCCGACGACCTCGCCGTCGCTCTGCAGCGCGAGCGAATGGCGGTAGCCGGCGGCGACCGCGGTGTAGCGTTGGCCGGGGGCGAGGTGAGGCACGTCGAGCTGGCCGTAGGTGTTGCTGCCCCACGCCGTGATGCGGCCATCGCTCTGCAGCGCCAGGCCGTGCAGTTCGCCGCCGGTGATCGCGGTATGGGCCGGCAGCAGGTCGGGGGGGACGTCGGCCTGGCCGAAAGTGTTGCGGCCCCAGGCGACGACGGAGCCGTCGCTGCGCCGCGCCAGCGAGTGGTAGGCACCCGCCGCGACCTCGACGTAGGAGAGCCCAGCGGGCAACGCGGGCACAATGGTCTGGCCGAAAGAGTTGTCACCCCAGGCGACGACGGAGCCGTCGCTGCGCCGCGCCAGCGAGTGGAAGATACCCGCCGCGATCTC
>JAGQRB010000443.1 GCA_020425925.1 Planctomycetota bacterium | reverse complement strand
TTCTCTCGCAGCAGCAGCGCGGTCCCGGGGCGGCGCGCAACCGCGGCGTCGAAGCGGTCGAGACCGAGTTCGTCGCGTTCCTCGACGCCGACGACTGGTACGCGCCGGACAAGCTCGAACGTTCGCTCGACGTGCTGCGCGAGCTCGGCGCGACCTGCCTCGCGACCGACGCCTGGCAGGTCAACGGCCAGCGCATCGAGCGCCGCAAGAACCAGCAGCGCGAGGTGCCGTCGGTCCTGACCAAGGAGCTGCTGATCGGCGACAACCCGATCATCTGCAGCACGATCGTCGCGAACCGCAAGAAGGTGCTCGACCTCGGTGGCTTCGACGAGAGCTCCGAGCTGATCGCGACCGAGGACTACGACCTCTGGTTGCGGCTCTCGCACGACGAGCCGATCGCGTATCTCTCCGAGCCGTTGACGTTCTATCGCGCCCACGTCGGTGGGCTGTCGAGCAACGAACGGTTCATGCGCGGCATCGAGCGCATCCTCGCGAAGGTCGCGACGACGCACTCGGGCGAGGCGCACTTCGCCCAGCTGATCGCGAAGCGGCGCGCGGCCGTGCGCTGCAACGTCGCCTACGACCTGCTGCGCGAGGGGCGACGCAGCGAGGCGCAGCAGATGCTGCGCGAGGCGAACCGCCTGGCGCCGTCGTGGAAGAGCTACAAGCTCTGGCTGCGATCGATGCTGCCCGCGCGGAGCGCGCAGTGAAGAAGCGGTCGCGGCTGCTGCTCGGCGTCGTCCACCTCAGGCCGCTGCCGAGCGCACCGGGTCATCGTTCGATCGCGGACATCGTCGAGCGCGCGCTGCGCGACGCGACGGCGTACGCGCGTGGCGGCTTCGACGGCCTGGTCGTCGAGAACTTCGGCGATGTGCCGTTCCACAAGGGCAACCGCGAGGATCCGGTGCCGCCCGACGTGCCGGCGATGCTCGCGGTGGTCGGCGCCGCCTTGCGCGACGCGCTCGGCCTGCCGCTGGCGATCAACTGCCTGCGCAACGACGGCATCGCGGCGCTCGGCGCGGCCGCGGCCTGCGGCGCGCGCTGGATCCGCGTCAACGTGCTCAGCGGCGCCTACGCCACCGATCAGGGCATCATCGAGGGCGAGGCGGCCCGGCTGTTCGCCTACAAGCGACAGCTCGGCCGTTCGGCCGCCGGCATCGAGGTGCTCGCCGACGTGCACGTCAAACACGCGACGCCGCTCGGCGAGCGCGACCTCGGCATCGCCGCGCGCGATCTGGCCGAACGCTCCGGCTGCGCCGGCATCGTGCTGTCGGGGACGCGGACCGGCGAACCGGTCGCTGTCGAAGAACTCGACACCGCGCGCGCCGCGGTCGGTCGCTTCCCGCTCTGGATCGGCTCGGGGCTCACGGCGGCGAACGCCGCCGAGCTCTGGCCGCGCTGCGACGGGGCGATCGTCGGCACCGCCGTGAAGCGCGGCGGTCGGGTCAACGAGCCGGTCGACCCGGCGCGCGTCCGGGCGCTGCGGCGGGCCTGTCGCTGACCGACGCTGCGGCGCTGCAGCCGGTGCCGCCCGCGTGCCGAAAACAGCTAGGCATGAAGATCCTGCTGCTGACGCCGTCACCGTCGCATCTGCACCTCGGTGGCTTCGCGACGGTCAGTCGCTACCGCGACCGGCTGCAGCAGCGCGGCCACCTCTGCGAGGTCTTCGGCGCCACCTACGAGGGCGGCATCAAGCAGTCGCTCGAGGGTGCGATCGAGCGCTTCAAGCCCGACATCGTGCACGCCCACGACGCGTTCCGCTGCGGCTTGCCGCTGCTCGGGCTGCGATTGCCGTGGGTCGTCTCGCTCAGCGGCGAGGACCTGCACC
>JAGQRB010000442.1 GCA_020425925.1 Planctomycetota bacterium | reverse complement strand
TCGCTCGCGCCTATCGCCGGGGTCGGAAGGCGCTGCGTCGCGCCGATGCGACCGCCGCCCCGGAGCGCTTCCACGAGCTGCGCAAACGCGTGAAGGACCACCTCTACCACCTGCGGCTGCTGGCGCCGATCTGCCCGCCGCTGCTCGGTGCGCGTCGCGAACTCGCGGATCGCCTCGCGGACCTGCTCGGCGACGAGCACGATCTCACGGTGCTCGCGGAGTACGCGGCGACCGTCGACGACACGCTGACGGCCGTCGATCGGGTGGTGCTCGCGGCGTTGCTCGAACGCCGGCGCGGCGAGCTTCGCGCGGCGTTGCGGCCGCTCGCCGAATGGCTGTTCGCCGAACCGACCGACCGGCTCGTCGAGCGCTTCGCGAGCTACTGGCAGACCGGGCTCAGTCAGGGGCCTTGCGGAAGCCGCCGAACTTCAGGAAGTGCAGCACCTGACGGATCACCGGATCGTCCTGGCTGAGCCAGGTGTGGTGCAATCGCAGGCCGATGGCGTCGGTCTGCTCGGGGAGCTGCGCTTCCGTGACCCCGACGCGCGCATCGTCGTCGCCGGGAATGTCCGCGCTGTAGCCGACCGCGTCGCCGCGCATGCCGTAGAGACAGCCGATGCGCGGCGCCGTCAGCGGTCGCAGCGAGTCGTAGAACGGGTGCCCCGGCACGAGCTCCATCGCGGCCTCGCCACCGAACGTCTCGAACAGCCAGCGGTCGGCGTTCTTCGCCGCCAGGGCAGCGCCGCGCTGCGGCGTGCCGAGGAAGACGCAGCTCGCGGCCGCGCGGGCTCCGGGCTGCGACAGGTAGCTCCGGATCACCAGGCCGCCGAGCGAGTGGCCGACGAAGTGGATCGCCGGCGGCGGGTCCGGGCGCGCCGCGAGCCAGGCTTCGAGGCGCTCGCCGAGCCGCCGGGCGTGCGTTTCGATGCTGCCGTCGGTGCTCGGATACGACGGGTTGAGCACCTGGTAGCCGTGGTCGCGCAGCGCGGCCTCGAGCCGCCAGAACGACAGCGACGACCGCAGCATGCCGTGCTGGAGCACGACCAGCGGCGGCGTTCCGCCGGCGGCCTGCAGCTCACCCCGCTGCCCGAACCGCTCGAGCGAGACCACGAAGTCGCGGACGTCGAACGGGTTGACGACGCAGCCGCAGACGACCAGGGCGGCGAGCGCGATCGCGGCGGCGCGCAAGCGCCGGGCGCGACGGCTGCGGGTGGGGCGGGTCTTGGGCGGCATCGGGGGGATCGGGATCGGCACCGGCAGTTCGTGGCCGGCGGACCCGGGATGCTGTCACTTCGGCGGAATCCGGGCCGGTCCGGCCCCGCCCGCTCTTGACTCGCGACCTCGGCGCGCTACCTTGCTCGGCCCCGCAGCGGCGACCGTCCGCTCGAGAGCCCGATCATGACCACCTACGCCGTCATCGACGATCGCAACCAGCAGTACCGGGTCGCGCCCGGCGACCGCATCAGGATCCACTACCGCAACGACGCCGAAGAGGGCGCGAGCCTGACCTTCGACAAGGTCTGCTGCGTCGGTGGTGACAGCGGGGCCGCCGGCCGGGTCGGCACGCCGCACGTCGCCGGTGCGACGGTCGCGGCCAAGGTCGTCCGCCAGGTCAAGGGCCCGAAGCTCTACATCGGCAAGTTCCGCCGACGGAAGAACTACCAGAAGCGGTCGGGGTTCCGCGCCAAGTACACCGAGGTCCAGATCGAGTCGATCAACGGCTAGGACGGATTCACCATGGCACACAAGAAAGGACAGGGTTCGACCAGCAACGGTCGCGACAGCAACCCGCAGTTCCGCGGCGTCAAGGCCTACGGCGGCGAGCGCGTCAAGGCGGGTTCGATCATCGTGCGTCAGTGCGGCACCAAGTTCCACCCCGGTCGCCACGTCCGCCGCGCCAACGACGACTCGCTGTTCGCGGTCAAGGCCGGCGTCGTGCGGTTCCAGGAGAACGGCCGCGTCCACGTCGACGTTCCGGCCAACTGAACGGGTTCCGGCCAACTGAACGGCTTCTGGCCAACTGAACGGGCTGGGGCCCGAAGGGAGTGCGCCGCCCGCGCGGCGCTGACGAACGATGTTCGTCGATGAACTCGAGGTCACCGTGCGCGCCGGCAAGGGCGGCGACGGCTGCGTCTCGTTCCTGCGCGATGCGCGCACGCTGAAGGGTGGTCCCGACGGCGGCGACGGCGGCAAGGGCGGCGACATCGTGCTGCTGCCGACGACGCACAAGAACACGCTCTACCACCTCACCGGGCAGCGAGTGCTCGCCGCCCGCAACGGTGAGCAGGGCGGCTCGCAGGAGTGCTACGGCAAGGCCGGCGAGGACCTCGTGATCGAGGTCCCGGTCGGCACCGCCGTGCTCGACGCCGAGCGCGGCCACCTGCTGCGCGATCTCGATGTCGCCGACGAGCCGTGGATCGCGGCGCGCGGCGGACACGGCGGTCGCGGCAACGCGCGCTTCAAATCGCCGACCAATCGCTCGCCGCGCCAGTTCGAGCGCGGCAAGGAGGGCGAGGAGCGCCGGGTCCGGCTGTCGCTCAAGCTGATCGCCGATGTCGGGCTGCTCGGCCTGCCGAACGCCGGCAAGTCGACGCTGTTGTCGGCGATCACCAAGGCGCGGCCGAAGATCGCCTCCTACCCGTTCACCACGCTCGAGCCGATGCTCGGCATCGCGCAGGGGCCGGGCGACACGACGGTGGTCGTCGCCGACATCCCCGGCCTCGTCGAGGGCGCCAGCAGCGGCCGCGGTCTCGGCGACAAGTTCCTGAAACACGTCGAGCGCACCCGGCTGCTGCTGCACCTGATCGACTGCAGCGACCTGCCGCTCGACGAGCCCGAGGCCGCGTTCGGGGTCGTGCGGCGCGAGCTCGAGCAGCACTCGGCCGAACTCGCCGGGCGCCCGACGATCGTCGTCGCCACCAAGATCGAGGACGACGCGGCGCGGGCGCGGGCGCAGGCGCTCGCGACCGCGATCGGCCGACCGGTGATGCCGATCTCGAGCGCCACCGGGCAGGGGCTGCCCGAGCTGCTGCGCGCCGTCGTGACCATGCTGTCGGCGGTTCGGGACGGCGCCGAGCGCTGAGCGTGCCGGTCCGGGACCGGGCCCGGGGTCGGGGCTCGGGTCGCGCCACCGGAATGCCGATAACTCCGGCATACGGAGGCATTCCGAGTGAGCACCCAGGGCAAGAATCCAGCGGCATACGCGTCTCGTCTTCCGAAGCTGCGCGACTTCCTGCGCATCATGGTCAAGGAGAACGCGTCGGACCTCGTGCTGAAGACGCACGGCTGTCCTGCCGTCCGTGTCGCCGGCGTGATCCGCTTCCTCGGCGACCAGCCGCTGCCGCCCGAGCTGATGCGCTCGTTCGCCGACGAGGTGCTGACCGAACACGGCCGCGAGGAGTTCGAGCGCACCGGTGCGACCGACACCGCGGTCGTCGTGCCGGGCGTCGGCCGCTTCCGCTGCAATGCGTTCCATCAGTGTGGCGAGCTCGGCTTCGTGCTGCGCGCGATCAAGGCCGAGGTGCCGTCGTTCAAGGACCTCAACCTGCCGGTCGATCCGCTGAAGCGCCTGTCGTCGCTGAAGCGTGGCCTGGTGCTCGCGACCGGCGTCGCGGGCTCGGGCAAGTCGACGACGCTCGCCTCGATGCTCGAGTTCATCAACCGCACGATGAACAAGCACATCATCACGATCGAGGACCCGATCGAGTTCCGCTTCGAGGACAAGCGCTCGATCGTCAACCAACGCGAGATCGGCACCGACGTCTCGAACTTCGCGCTGGCGATGCGCCAGGCGGTGCGCCAGTCGCCCGACGTGATCCTGATCGGCGAGATGCGCGACGCCGAGACGGTGTCGGCCGCGATCTCGGCGGCCGAGACCGGCCACCTG
>JAGQRB010000441.1 GCA_020425925.1 Planctomycetota bacterium | reverse complement strand
TGATCGGCAACTCGCTGTGTCGCATCCACCGCCACCTCGGCGCCGAGGTGCACGGCGTGAATCACCTCGGCGACTGGGGCATGCCGTTCGCCAAGATGATGACGGCCTACATGCGCTTCGGCGACGAGGCCGAGCTGCACCGTTCACCGATGCGCTACATGTTCGAGCTCTACAAGCGCTACGGTCACGCCGCCAAGGAGGATCCGAAGCTCGACGAGGAAGCCGCGGCGCACTTCCGCGCGCTCGAGAGCGGCGAGGACAACATCGAGCGCCGGATGTGGCAGATGCTGCGCGACGAGTCGTTGAAGGCGTTCCAGGGCCCGTACGACCGGCTCGGTGTCACGTTCGATCACATCACCGGCGAGTCGTTCTTCGAGGACAAGATGGCCGCCGCGATGCAGCGCGTCGAGGCCGCCGGCGTGCTCGAGGAGAGCGACGGCGCCGAGGTCGTCTGGCTCAAGGAGCTCGGCATCAAGCAGCCGTGCATCCTGCGCAAGAGCGACGGCACCACGCTCTACCACACGCGCGATCTCGCGGCGGTGTTCTACCGCGAAGCGACGTTCCATCCGGACCGCATCCTCTACGTCGTCGGCGCCGAGCAGAAGCTGCACTTCGACCAGCTCAAGGCGATGCTGAAGAAGATGAAGGAGCCGATCGCCGACGCGGTCGAGCACGTGCCGTTCGGGCTCGTGCTGAGCAAGGGCGACGACGGCAAGTGGGAGAAGTTCGCATCGCGCGCCGGCAATGCGGTGTTCCTCGACGAGATCCTCGACGAGGCGGTCGCCAAGGTCCGCGAGATCATCGCCGAGAAGAACCCCGAGCTGCCGGACCGCGACGCGGTCGCCGAGCAGGTCGGTGTCTCGGCGATCGTGTTCAACGACCTCAAGGCCTCGCGCATCAAGGACGTCAAGTTCGACTGGGACGCGATGCTCGCATTCGAGGGCGACACCGGGCCGTACGTGCAGTACGCGTGCGCGCGGCTGTCGTCGATCCTGCGCAAGGCCGAGACGCCGGTGCCCGCGGTCGACGCGATCGACTGCGGCCAGCTCGCCGACGCCGAACGCGTGCTGCTCACGATGATGGACTTCGGCGGCGCCGTGCAGCGCGCCGCCGAGCAGAGCGAGCCGAGCGTCATCACCAACCACGCTCTCGCGCTCGCGGGCGAGATCCACAGCTACCTGCGCGACCACCACGTGCTCGGCGCCGAGCCAGCGGTCCGCGACGCGCGCCTCGTGCTCGTCGACGCGGCCCGGCGGCTGCTGACCACCGGGCTCTGGCTGCTCGGGATCCCGGCACCCGAACGCATGTGACACCGAGGGCGATGCCGCAGACCATCGCCGTACAGCGCGTGTTCCCGTGGGCGGTGCTCGCGTGCACGGTCGCGTTCAGCGTGCTGACCGCGCTCGTCGCCGTCTTCGCGCCGGCCTACACCTGGTTCGGGGTCACCTCGCTGATCGCGGTCTGGCCGCTGTTCCTCGTCGTCGTGCGGCGACCGGCACCGCTGACGATCGATCGCGACGGTCTGCTGTTCGAAGGCCACCGCGTGCGCTGGGACGAGATCAGCTCGATCGAACCGCCGTCGGCGCGCGGCGAGATCGTGCTGCGACTGCGCCGCGCCGTGCCACCGGAGCTCGCCGTGCGCAACGACGGCGAGCAGGACTGGCTCGCGCTCGCGGGTGCGAGCTACGCGCTCGGCCCGCTCGGCACCTACGCCCTGCTCGTCGGCGCCTCGCACGAGGCGTCGTGGCTGCTCGGGTCCGCCGATTCGGAGTGAGGCCGAACCATCGGGCCGCCGGGAATCAGAGCGGCCGCGGCCGCCAACGCTGCAGCCACGCCGTGCCGAGATAGAAGAACGGCGTGTCGGCGAGCGCGACCAGCGCCTTGAACAGCCACAGATCGAGCACGATCGCGGCCATGTCGCCGGTCGGCATCAGGCCGACCTTGAGCACGAAGATCACGAGCGCCGAGTCGAGCAGCTGCGACACGATCGTCGACGCGTTGTTGCGCAGCCAGAGGTGCCGGCCGTCGGTGAGTTTGCGCCAGAAGTGGAACAGCCGCACATCGACGAGCTGCGCCACGAGATACGCCGTCATCGATGCGGCGATCACGCGCGGCGCGGTGCCGAACACGTGGCGATACGTCTCGTCGTCGATGCCGCCGGGCACCAGATCGGTCGCCGCGAAGAGGTCACCGAGCCAGAGCGCCAGCAGCACGAACAGCGACGCGGCGAAGCCCGACCAGACCACGAAGCTGGCGCGGCGATGGCCGTAGATCTCCGACATCAGGTCGGTGGCGAGGAACGTGATCGGATAGGGCAGCGCGCCGGCCGACAGCACGAACACCTTGAAGCCGAGATCGACCGTCAGGAACTTGTTGGCGATCAGGTTGCAGACCACGAGCGACGCCAGGAACACGCTCGCGAGCAGCAGGAAGCCGAAGTCGACGGGCCGGGATTCCGGCGAATCGGTGCGTGCGATGGAAGCGGAGGTCAACGAGCTCGGGGTTGGTTCTGGCCGCGGGAGGCGGCGCAGTATATGGATCGGCGCTGTCTGTCATGGACGTTCTGCACGTCATCCACCAATTCCCGCCCGAGAGCCGCGGCGGCTCCGAGTCCTATCTGCTCGACGTCGCGCAGCGCCAGCGTGCGCGCGGGCTCGATGCGCAGGTGCTCACCGGCACCATGCACGCGCGGCCGGCGGTGATCCTCGATCCGGCCGAGGACGTCGAGGGCATCCCGGTCCACCGCCTGCATCGCAACGACCTCTACTTCGACCACCACGCCAAGATGTGGCATCCCGAGGTCGAGCAGATGGTCGCCGACCGGCTCGCGGCGTGGCGCCCGAAGCTGCTGCACATCCACCACTGGGTGCGGCTGACCTGCAACCTCGCCGAGATCGCGACGCGCTTCGACATCCCGGTCGTGATCACGCTGCACGACTACTACACCAGCTGTCCGCGCGCGTTCCGCCGCCGACTCGGCAACGCGATCGAGGACCTGTCGTGCCGTCGCGTGCTGTCGGCGGCGAGCTGCTCGTCGTGCGTGCCGGTCTACGGCCACGAGCCCGCGCACGAACTCGGCGACGGTGTCGAGCTGTTCGCGGACCACTTCCGCGCCGAGGTCTCGCTGGCGCGCGCGGCGCTGGTCGCGGTCTCGTCGACCGCCGATCTGCTGGCCGAGATGACCGGCATGCCGCGCAACCGTTACGAGGTGCTGCCGCTCGGCTACCACCCGCGTTTCCACGGCATGCCGCGACTCGCGCCGCCGCGCGCCGGCGAGCCGCTGCGGTTCGCGTTCTGGGGCACGATCGGGCGCCACAAGGGCGTCGACGTGCTGCTGCACGCGTTCCGCAAGGTTGCCGAGCGCCGGCCGGGCGAGGCCGAGCTCCACGTCCTCGGTCAGGCCGACTCGGAGAAGTTCGACGGCGAGCTGCGGCCGCTCGGCGCCGGCCTGCCGGTGACGTTTCACGGCCCGTTCGACGCCGCAACGCTGCACGCCACCGCGCCGCACGTCGGCGTGTTCCCGAGCACCTGCATCGAGACCTACGGCCTCGTGCTCGACGAATGCTTCGAGCTCGGCCGCCCCTGCATCACGAGCGACCTCGGCGCCGTCGCCGAACGCGGCGCCGCTGCGGGCCTCGCCTCGCGTGCGGGCGACGCCGAGAGCCTCGCCGCCGCGATGCTGCGCTTCGTCGACGAACCCGACCTCTGGCCCGGGCTCGCCGCCAAGGTGCCGCCGCTGGCGCTGAACCGCGACGAGCACCTCGAACGGCTGCTCGCGATCTACGAGCGCGCGCGCACCGGACCGGCGCACGCACCGGCATTCGCCAGCGTGCCGCCGCTGCGCCGCATCATGTTCCTGCAGAAGCAGCGCGAGACCGCACTCGATCGGATCCGCGATCACGAAGGGCCGGTCTGAGGCGCCCCGCCGCAGCTA
>JAGQRB010000440.1 GCA_020425925.1 Planctomycetota bacterium | reverse complement strand
TCGAACGCGGCGCCTCGGTCGACGGCGGCATCGCCGCGGCGGATGCCCGCGGCCTGCTCGAACCCGACCCGACGCTCGACCTCGATGGCAGCGACGCGGCGACAAAACTCGCGGCCGTCTGCCGGGCGGTGTTCGGCGAACGGCTGGGCGCAGGCCGCGCGCTCGACACGATCCCGTGCGAGGACGTGCGCGGGCTCGACGCCGACGAGCTGCGGCGGCGCGTCGAGCGTGGCCTCACCACGCGACTCGTCGCCCGTGCGGTGCGCGGCGGCGAGCTGCGGGTCGCGTTCGAGGAGCTGCCGATCGGTTCGCCCCTGGTCGCGCCCGCCGACCGCGTCGTCTACACCTACGAGCTGCCGGCGGGAATGCGCGTGCACACCGGGCTCGCCGTTGGCTACGACCTCACGGCAGCAGCGCTTCACGAGGACTGTGCGGCGTTCGCCGCGAGCATCGCGGAGGTGTGGTCGTGAGCGCCGTCATCACGCTGCCGCACGGCGTCGATCTCTGCCACCTGCCGTCACCGTTCGTGCTTTCCTGCGGCGCCGAGCTGCGCGGCGCGGTCGTCGCTCACGCCCGCTGCGGTGTCGCCGATGGTCCTGTCGTCGTCGTGCTCGGCGGCATCTCGGCCGATCGCCACCCCGATCACTGGTGGCGCGGCGTCGTCGGCGATGACCTCGCGATCGACACGCGGCGGTTCTCGGTGCTGTCGATCGACTGGCTCGGCGGCGCCGGTTGCTCGACGAGCCCCGGCCGCGGCGAGTCGTTCCCGTTCGTGAGCACGACCGACCAGGCCGACGCGCTCGCCGCGGTGCTCGACTCGCTGCGCATCGATGCCGTGCACGCGCTCGTCGGCGCCAGCTACGGCGGCATGGTCGGGCTGTCGTTCGCGGCGCGACACGGCGACCGGCTCGAACGGCTGTGCGCGATCGCGGCGGCCGACGCGAGCCATCCGCAGGCCAGCGCCTGGCGGGCGGTGCAGCGCGCGATCGTGCAGCTCGGGCAGCGGAGCGGTGTCGCGCAGGAGTCGCTGGCGCTCGCGCGTGCGCTGGCGATGACGACCTATCGCACGCCCGACGAACTCGGCGAGCGTTTCGCGGGGCCACCGGCCTTCTCTGATGGTGAAGCTCGCCTCGCGGTCGCGGACTGGCTGCGGGCGCGCGGCGCGGCGTTCGCCGAGCGTTTCCTCGCCGAGCAGTTCCTCTGCCTCAACGCCTCGATCGACGCCCATTGCGTCGATCCCCATGACGTGACGAGCCCCACCACCCTGGTCGCGTTCACCAGCGATCAGCTCGTACCGGCCGCGGACGTGCGACGGCTCGCCGGCGCGCTGCCACGGCTGGCCCGGCACATCGAGCTGCCGACGCGCTTCGGCCACGACGGCTTCCTCAAGGAGCCCGTCGCACTCGGCGCCGCGATCGCGGAGGTGCTGCGATGAGCCCGGGCCCCACCACACTGGCGGTCCGCGCCGGCATCGCGCGCGACGTCGCCCACGGCGCCGTGAGTCCGCCGCTCCACCTGTCGGCGAACTTCGCCTTCGCGGGTTTCGGGCAGAAGCGCGCCTACGACTACACGCGCAGCGGCAACCCGACGCGCGACGAGCTCGGCGGTGCGCTGGCGGCGCTCGAGGGCGGCGCCGGCTGCGTGGTCACGAGCAGCGGCATGGCAGCCGTGAGCCTCGTGCTGCAGCTGCTCGAACCCGGCGATCTGCTCGTGCTGCCGCACGACTGCTACGGCGGCACCTGGCGCCTGGCGTCGGCGCTCGCCGGCAAGGGCCGCTTCGAGCTCGCGGTCATCGATCAGGGTGATGCCGCGCAACTCGCGGCGGCGATGCGGCGGCGACCGAAACTCGTCTGGGCCGAAACGCCGAGCAACCCGCTGCTGCGGCTCGTCGACCTCGCCGCGCTCGCCGCCGCGTGCCGACAGCACGGCGCGCTGTTCGCGGTCGACAACACGTTCCTGTCGCCGGCGCGGCAGAACCCGATCGCACTCGGCGCCGACATCGTCGTCCACAGCACGACGAAGTACGTGAATGGCCACAGCGATGTCGTCGGCGGCGCCGTGATCGCGCGCGAGCCATCACTGCACGAGCAGCTCGCGTGGTGGGCCAACGCGCACGGCATCACCGGGGCGCCGTTCGACGCCTGGCTGACGTTGCGCGGGCTGCGCACGCTCGAGGCTCGGCTGCGCATCCACGAGCGCAACGCCAAGCGGGTCGCCGAGATGCTCGCGGCGCACCCTGACGTCGCGCGCGTGCACTACCCGGGCCTGCCGAGTCATCCCGACCACGAACTCGCGCGGCGGCAGCAACGCGGGTTCGGCGGCATGCTGAGCTTCGAGCTGCGCGATCCTACGGCG
>JAGQRB010000439.1 GCA_020425925.1 Planctomycetota bacterium | reverse complement strand
GCGAGATCCTGATCGTTCCGACCGGCATCGCGAACACCGCGTCGGTCGCGGCCGCATTCGCGCGGCTCGGCGCCGCGACGCGGCTCGGCGGCGAGCCGGACGAGATCGAGCGCGCCGAGCGCGTGGTATTGCCGGGCGTCGGCACCTTCGGTGCGGCGATGGCGCGGCTCGACGACCTCGGCCTGGTCGCGACCCTGCGCACCCGGATCCTGACCGGGCGCGCAACGCTCGCGATCTGCCTCGGCCTGCAGCTCCTGTGCCGCGCCAGCGAGGAGAGTCCGGGGGTCGCGGGGCTCGGCGTGATCGACGCGACGATCGCGCGCTTCCCGAGCTCGGTCCGTGTGCCGCAGCTCGGCTGGAACCGCGTCCAGCCGGTCGCCAGCGAGCTGATCGAACCCGGCGTCGCGCTGTTCGCGAACTCCTACCGACTGACTGCGCTGCCGGCCGGCTGGGCCGGCGCGACGACCGAGCACGGCGGCGGTTTCGCCAGCGCGCTCGAGCGCGGCCCGGTGCTCGCGTGCCAGTTCCACCCCGAGATCTCCGGCGCGTGGGGCCAGCGCCTGCTCGCCCGCTGGCTGCAGCGCAGCGCGGAGGTGGCGTGATGTTGCTGCCGCGCATCATCGCCTGCCTCGACTGCCGCGCCGGCCGCGTCGTCAAGGGCGTTCGCTTCCAGGGGCTGCGCGACGCCGGCGATCCGGTCGAATGCGCCCAGCGCTACGCCGAGCAGGGCGCCGACGAGCTGGTGCTGCTCGACGTCGCCGCGACACCCGACGGCCAGCGGACCGCCGCGCGCACCGTGCGGGCCGTGCGCGCCGCGCTGCCGATCCCGCTCACGGTCGGCGGCGGCGTGCGGACGGTCGACGACGCCGAACGGCTGCTCGCCGCCGGCGCCGACAAGGTCGCGGTCAACACCGCCGCGGTGGATCGGCCCGAGCTGCTCGCCGAGCTGCAGTCGCGGCTCGGCACGCAGTGCACCGTGCTGGCGCTCGACGCCGCCCGCGACGGCATGCGAGGCGACGGCTCACCGAGCTTCGCGGTCGTGACCCGCAGCGGCGCCGAACGCCGGTCGCTCGACGCCTGCAGCTGGGCCCGGCGCGCCGTCGCACTCGGCGCCGGCGAGATCCTGCTGACCAGCTGGGACCGCGACGGTACCCGCAGTGGCTACGACCTCGAGCTCATCGGTGCGCTGCGCCGCGCCGTCGCGGTCCCGATCATCGCCTCGGGCGGCGCCGCCCACGCCGAACACCTCGCCGCTGCGCTCGCGGCCGGTGCCGACGCGGTGCTCGTCGCCTCGCTGCTGCACGACGGCGACACGACGCTGCCGGCCCTGAAAGCCGAGCTCGCGGCCGCCGGCATCGAGGTGCGGCGATGATCGTGCCCTCGATCGATCTGCTGGGCGGGCGCACCGTCCAGCTCGTCGGCGGCGAGACGCTGGCGCTCGACGCCGGCGATCCGCGACCGCTGCTCCGCCGGTTCGCGCTCGCCGGCGAGATCGCCGTCGTCGACCTCGACGCCGCACGCGGCCAGGGCGACAACCGGGAGCTCGTGCGCGAACTCTGCGGCGCCGCCGAGTTGCGGGTCGGCGGCGGCATCCGCGACTACGAGGCGGCTTGCCGCTGGCTCGACGCCGGTGCCGCCCGCATCGTGATCGGCACCGCCGCCGAACCCGCGCTGCTGCGGCGGCTGCCGCGCGAGCGCGTCGTGGTCGCGCTCGACGAGAAGCAGGGCGAGGTCGTGACCCACGGCTGGCGGCATGCGACCGGGCGCGCGGTACTCGAGCGCATCGCCGAGCTGCGCGAGCTCTGCGGCGGCT
>JAGQRB010000438.1 GCA_020425925.1 Planctomycetota bacterium | reverse complement strand
CGCCGTCGCCGTCGTGCTGCTGGCGTTCCTGGTGTCGAGCGGACTCGGCTCGCTGTGCCAGCGCACGCTGTTCGACCGTGGGCTGCTGACCGTGCCCCGTCTCGCGCTACTCCTCGCCGCGGTGCTGCTCGCCGGCAACTGGCTGCTGCCCGAGCTGTTCCACAGCGGCGCGATCGCGTGGCCGATCGGCGCCAAGATCGGCGTCACGATCGCCGCGATCTTCGTGTTCGCGTTCCCGATGGGCATGTTCTTCCCGGCCGGCATCCGACTGGTCGAGAACGCCGCGCCCGATTTCGTGCCGTGGGCCTGGGGCAGCAACAGTGCGGCGTCGGTGATCGGCTCGATCCTGGCATTGATCCTCGCGATCCACACCGGCTTCGCCGCCGTTGCCGTCATCGCCGCCGCGATCTACCTGCTGACGACGGTGCCGTCGGTCGCGGCGCTGCGGCGCTACGGCGCCGGCACCTGAAAGCCGGCACCGGACAACCGCGCGCTACTGGTCACCGAGCGTGAGCTGCAGGCCGTTGCTGAACGCGATCCCGGTCGGGTTGGCGCCCGGCTGGACCGCGAACGCCTGCAGGTACATCTGCTGGCCGATGAGCCATGACGCCAGCGGCAGCGCGATCGTGACCGTGGCCTGCGAGCCCGCGACCTGCACCGGATGGTTCGGGATGTCGGCGCTGGTCCAGAGCGAGCAGCCGGGCATGCCGTAGAGCGCGAGATCCCACGGCACCTGGAACGGCGAGCCGGCGACGTAGTCGTCGTTGAAACCGACCGCGCAGCCCGCGAAGCCCGGCGCCACGCCGCTGACGTCGGCCTGGAAGGTCGTGCCGAGCACGGGTCGCGATCCGCTCGCCGAATCGAGCCCGAGCGCCGGGGCACCGCAGCCCGCACCCCAGGTCTCGGTCGCCGCCGACAGCGGCCGGCCGACGAACTCGAAGGTGTCGTTCGCGAGCGTTCCGTTGCCGAGATGGTCGATGCGCAGCCCACCGAACAGCACGACGCGACCGCGGACCGGATCGTCGCACATGCCGTGGGCGACGCGTCCGAGCGGGTGCTTCCGGGTCGTCGCCGTGGTGTTCGCCGGCCACAGCGCGCTGGTCGTCGGGTTGGTCACCCCGCCGCAGCACGAGCCGCCGTACAGCAGCGAAGCGCCGAGCGCGGACGCGTCGCTGAGCCGGTGGCCCACGATGTAGGCCGGCCCCATCGCGAATCCGCTCTGCCAGTCGGCACCGTCCCATTGCCACATCTCCGGCCCGACGGCGACATAGGGGTTGTAGCTGATGACGTCGAACGGCAGGAACGTGACCACCCGCCCGATCGCGGTGTGGAAGATCATGTTCGACAACGTGTAGCCCGGTGAAGGCGGCGCCGTCGTCGCGGGCGTGATCGTAGACCACGCCGCACCGTCGTACTCGTGGACCGGGGAGCCGTTGCTGCCGACGACGCAGAGGCGGCTGCGGCTGGCGTCGTAGGCCATCAGCACGCCGACGTCGGTGTAGAGCGGGGACCCCGGGCACGGCGGCGCGGCATTCCACGTGGTGCCGTCGAACTCCCACATGTCGCCGTTCGTACCGACGAGCACGACGACGCCGCGAGCGGCATCGAAGGCGAGCGCGTGCCGGCTCTGCGCCGGCGGCGAAGTCAGCGGCGTCGCCTGTTGCCAATCCACGCCGTCCCATTCCCAGGTGTCGCCGAGCGGGTTGCCCTGTGAGACCTGGCCGCCGAACAGCACGATGCGACCGCGCAGCGAGTCACAGGCCATCGCGTGGTACGAGCGCGCCGGCGGCGCGTGCGCCGGCTTGCGTTCGATCCAGTCGGTCTGGCTGCGGACCGTGGCGAGCGAGAGGGCGGCGAAGGCGAGCGGAAGCGCGAGAGTCGTGAGCCGTGAGCTTGGTGTCATGCAGGCCGGGAAGGCTAGCAGCAGATCGCCGACCCGGCTCCCCCCCACGATTGCGGCACGGAACCCGGATCCGCCCGGTCACTGGCCGAGGCTTCACTCCGACGCTGCGACCGCGAGTTCCGCATCGGGTGCGACCTCCGCCTCGCGTGCGCTGCCGAGCACCAGATCGAGCCATTCGAGACCCGGCACGTACTCGGCGAAGATCTTGATCGCGACCAGGAGCGGGACCGCGAGCAGGACGCCGACCACGCCCCACAGAAAACCCATCACGAGCAACCAGATCGAGATCGCGACCGGACTCAGGGTCAGCGAGCGGCCGAGGGCGAGAGGCGTCACGAATCCGGCCTCGATGAGATTGCAGCCGGCGTGCAGCGCCGGCGGCAGCAGGATCTCGCCCCAGGTCTCGAAAGTCGTCGCGGCCACCAGCGCGATCAGACCGAACACGACGACCAGGCCGACGTAGGGCACGAAGTTCGCGATGCCGGCGAGCGTGCCCCAGAGGATCGGACTCGGCATGCCACAGGCCCACATCGCGAGTCCGACGGCGACCCCGAGGCCGAGGTTGACGACGGTCGAGGTCAGCGCCCAGACGCCGATCTTGGCCTCGATGGAGCGCAGCGCGAGCCGCACGCTGCGCCCGCCGATCTCGGCCGAACCGCGCAGCTTGCTCGAGAACTGACCGTCGCTGGCGAGCAGCAGGAACGAGAGCCCGGCGATGATCGAGAACGCGACCGCGAGCTGGCGCAGTCCGCCGAGCAGCTCGATCGGCCACGGCGACTGCTCGATACGGACCACGGTCGGCTCGGCCTTCTTCGAGGCCATGCCGCTCGCCGAAGCGAGATTCTCGACCTTCTCGCTGACCTCCTCGGTCACCTTCGAGATCGCCTGCACCGGTTCGCGCAGCTCCCAGAAGCGATCCCGCAGCGATTCGAGCCGCTGCGGCAACAGCCCGGCCCAGTGCCCCGCTTCGGGGGCGAGGAACCAGATCCCGGTCGCCAGCAACCCGAGCAGACCCGGCAGCACGATCCCCGCTCCGACCACCTTCGGCACCCCCCAACGCTGCAGCCGCCGCACGGCCGGAGCCAGCAACGCCTTCAGGAACAGCGCACAGACGACCGGCACCAGCACCGGCTGCGCGAAGTGTGCCGTCCAGAGGCAGACGACGACACCGACCACCAGCACCGCACCGCGATGCAGCGCGGGCTTTCGAACCCGCACCGCATCCGAGGGCTCGGAACGCGTGGCGGCACCGCCGGCGACGGGAAGGGCGGCGGCTGCCGGGGGCGCGGATCCGGGTGGGTTCATGGCTTGACCTCGACGACCGCACCCCCAAAGCAACCCACGTACCGGTACTGAACCCACTGGTGTTGCCCATTCGACACAAACCTATGGACCAGAATGGATAACGACCGGACTACGGGCAGACTGCCGCAGCCCGTGGGCGGATCGGGGTCTACGTCACCTCACCAACACCGAAGGGTTCAGTACCGTTTGCACAAATCGCCCGCCCGGAGGCAGTCCGAAGCTACCTCCCCGGGTCGAACAAGCGTTCCTCGACGGTGCGCACCGGCCGCATGCCCGCCGCGATCGCGGCATCGAGTCGGTGCGCCAGTTCGGTGAGTTCGGCGACGAGTTCGGGCTGCGCCTCCGAGCGGTCCCACTGCTCGGAGACGTCGCGCTCGATGTCGAAGAGCCCTTGTCCGAGCAGCAGCTTCCAGGGGCCGCGCCGCACGCCGGCGAGTTCGCCCTTCGAGGTGTAGTAGACGAAGTGTTCGCTCGGGGAGGCCGCATCCGGCTCACCGCGCAGCAGGGCGCCGATGTCATGGCCGTCGATCGGCGGCAGCTCGGACAGATCGTCGCCGACGAGCTTCGCGATCGTCGGCAGCAGGTCCATCGTGGTCGCGACCTGTCGGCAGACGCTGCCGGACGGGATCGTGCCGGGCCAGCGGGCGATGCAGGGTACGCGCTGACCACCTTCCCAGTTGGTGCCCTTGCCGCCGCGCAGCAGACCGGCCGAGCCGCCCTTCTCCTTGAACGGTAGCCACGGCCCGTTGTCCGAGGCGAACACGAACAGCGTCTGCTCGCGCAGGCCGGCGCGATCGATCGCGCCGACCAGCCGACCGACGGCATCGTCGATCTCCTCGATCACGTCGCCATAGAGCCCGCGCGGGCTGCGGCCGGCGAACGCCTCGGAGGCGTAGATCGGGATGTGCGGCATCGAGAACGGGACGTAGCAGAAGAACGGCTGCTCGCGGTGTTGCTCGACGAATGCGAGCGCGGCCGCGGTCGTGCGGTCGGTCAGCAGGTGCTGATCGGGCTCCCATTCGACGACACGATCGACTTCGATCCATGGCAACCGGTAGGCGTAGTCGTTGCCGGGTCGCCGGTGCATGTGTG
>JAGQRB010000437.1 GCA_020425925.1 Planctomycetota bacterium | reverse complement strand
CGGCAACGTCAGCAGCAAGCAGGTCGACGCCGACAAGTTCGGCGGCAAGGTCCTCGGGCGCACGCTCAAGGATGCCGTCGTCATGTACGAGGCCAACCAGCGCCAGGGCACGGTGCGCGCCAAGACCCGCGCGATGGTGCGCGGCGGCAACAAGAAGCTGTGGCGCCAGAAGCACACCGGCCGCGCCCGCATGGGCACGACCAAGTCGCCGATCTGGCGCGGCGGCGGTCGGATCCACCCGCCCGAGCCCCGCGACCACTCGTACGCGATGCCGAAGAAGGCGCGCCGCGCCGCGCTGCGCAACGCGATCTTCTCGAAGTTCCGCGATGGCGAGGTCGGGATCGCGAGCGGCTGGCCGACCGACAAGCCGAGCACCAAGAACGCCCACGCGGTGCTCGCCGGCCTCGGCATGGGGCGCAGCGCGACGGTCGTCACGGCCGGCCTCGACACCAACCTCGTGCGCTCGCTGCGCAACGTCCCGCTGGTCGACGTCTGCACGGTCGACGACCTCAATGCGCGCCAGGTGCTGCTGCGCCGCTACCTGGTCATGACGCCCGACGCCTACACGGCGGTCGAGCAGAAGTTCGCTACCGGTGCCATCGCCGAGCGCCGTCGCGCCGGCGTCAAGGAGTCCTGATCATGGCCGACCCCGAGAAGCGCGGTAACCCCGAGCAGTATTACCACGTCCTGAGGCGTCCGCTCGTCACCGAGAAGACGACGTCGCAGCTCGATCGCTGCAATCAGTACGCTTTCGAGGTCGCGTCGACGACCAACAAGGTCGAGATCCGGCAGGCGGTCGAGACCCTGTTCGGCGTCCAGGTCGAGGCCGTCAACGTCGTCAAGATGCCGAGCAAGCGCCGGCGCATGTTCGGTCGGCCGGGGCTCAGCAAGCCCTGGAAGAAGGCCATCGTCACCCTGCGCGACGGTGACTCCATCGAGGTGTCCTGAGGAGAGCACGATGCCAGTCAAGGTCTACAAGCCAACGTCCGCCGGCCGCCGCAACTCGTCGGTCCTCGACTTCAGCCACCTGACGAAGGGCAAGCGCCGTGAGAAGTCGCTGACCGAGCGTCTCGTGCACAAGGCCGGTCGCAACGCGCTCGGCCACATCACCAGCCGCTTCCGCGGCGGCGGTGCGCGCAAGATGTACCGCAAGGTCGACTTCCGCCGCGACAAGGACGGCGTCCCGGCCAAGGTCGCGGCGCTCGAGTACGATCCCAACCGGACCGCGGACATCGCGCTGCTGTTCTACGCCGACGGCGAGAAGCGCTACATCCTCGCGCCCAGGGGGCTCGAGGTCGGTGCCCGCGTGATCTCGGGCGAGAAGGCCGAGCCCGAGGTCGGCAACGCGATGCCGCTGGCGTCGATCCCGATCGGGCTGCAGGTCCACAACGTCGAGCTCAAGCCCGGCAAGGGCGGCCAGATCGCGCGTTCGGCCGGCACCACCTGCCAGCTGATGGCGCGCGAGGGCAGCTATGCCACGCTGGTGATGCCGTCGGGCGAGACCCGCAAGATCGACGTGCGCTGCCGCGCGACGATCGGCGAGATCGGCAACAAGGACCACCAGAACGTGCGCTGGGGCAAGGCCGGTCGTATCCGCCACAAGCGCCGCCGGCCGCACAACCGCGGCACCGCGATGAACCCGGTCGCCCACCCGATGGGTGGCGGTGAGGGTCGCACCGGCGGTGGTCGTCACCCGTGCTCGCCGACCGGCAAGCTCACCAAGGGCGTCCGCACGCGCAAGCGCAAGGCGAAGAGCAACGATCTCATCCTGCGGCGCCGGCCCGCGGGCAAGCACATGGCCGTCGGCAAGTAGCGATCGGAACCACGAATCATGAGTCGCAGCATCAAGAAGGGGCCGTTCGTCCACCCGAGCCTGCTGGCGAAGGTCGAGAAGCAGAACGCCAAGAACACGCGCGAGCCGATGCAGACGTGGTCGCGTGCGAGCGTGATCCTGCCCGACTTCGTCGGCCACACGTTCAACGTCCACAACGGCCGCGCCTTCATCAAGGTCTACGTCACCGAGGACATGGTGGGGCACCGGCTCGGCGAGTTCGCCCCGACCCGCACCTTCCGCGGCCACTCCAAGAAGGACTGATCACGATGGCATTCGAAACCCGAGCAGTCCACCGCCGCGCCCGCATGAGCGCGATGAAGGCGCGCCGCGTGCTCGCCCTGATCCGCGGGCGTTCGGCCAACCAGGCCCTCGACGATCTGCGCCACGACCGGCACCGCGCCGCGCGCGCGATCTACACCGTGCTGGCGTCGGCAGTCGCCAACGCGCTGCAGAACCCGAGCGTGCGCGCCAACCGGCTCGTGGTCTCGCAGACCTTCGCGCAGGACGGCCCGCCGCTGCCGGGTGGCATGCGCGTCCGGCCGGGCCCGCAGGGTCGCGCGATGCCGATCAAGCGTCGCACCTGCCACATCCACGTTCACGTCGCCGACCCGCAGGCGACCGCCGGTCCGGGTGGCGCGCCCGCGCCGGCCTCGGAAGAAGCGGGGGGCGAGGAGTAGCACCATGGGCCAGAAGGTTCACCCCACCGGTTTCCGCATCGGCGTCACCGAGCAGTGGCGCTCGCGCTGGTATGCGAACAAGAAGGACTTCAGCAAGAATCTGATCCAGGATCAGAAGATTCGGAAGTTCATCCGCAAGGAGTGGCAGTTCGCGGCGATCCCGAAGGTCGAGATCGAACGTGCCGGCGAGCTGATCACGGTCTACGTGCACACCGCGCGTCCGGGCGTGCTGATCGGCAAGAAGGGCACCAAGGTCGACGAGTTCCGCATGGAGCTCGAGAAGCTGACGGGCAGCCCGGTGCGCATGAAGATCATCGAGATCCACCGTCCGGAGATGGAGGCGAGCCTCGTCGCCGAGGCGGTCGCCGAGCAGCTCGGCAAGCGCATCAACTACCGCCGCGCGCTCAAGAAGGTCGCCGACACCTCGATCGCGGCCGGCGCCAAGGGCATCAAGATCCGCGTCTCCGGCCGCCTGCAGGGCGCCGAGATGTCGCGCGTCGGCATCTTCCGCAAGGGCCGCGTGCCCTGCAACACGCTGCGTGCGCAGCTCGACTACGGCTTCGCGACCGCGCTGACCAAGTACGGTTCGCTCGGCTGCAAGGTCTGGATCTACAAGGGTGAGTTCGGCCCCGGTGAGACCACGCGCGGGCTGCTGCCCGTCAAGGTGGCCGACCGGCAGCTCCCCGGAGCAAACTGATCCTCGTAACACTGATCCTCGGGGCAAGCCGAGCCAAGCCAGCCAACGAATCGCTGAGAGGTAACACCAATGTTGATGCCCAAGAGAACCAAATGGCGCAAGCAGCACCGCGGCCGGATCCGCGGCGTCGCATGTCGCGGCAACGAGGTCGCGTTCGGCGAATTCGGTCTGCAGTCGCTCGAGCCGGGTTGGTTGCCGTCGCGCACGATCGAGGCCGCCCGTGTCGCCGCCCAGCGCAACGCTCCGGAGGGCAAGGTCTTCATCCGTGTCTTCCCGCACAAGTCGGTCAGCAAGAAGCCGGCGGAGACCCGGCAGGGCACCGGCAAGGGTGATGTCGAGTACTGGTGCGCGGTGATCAAGCCGGGTGCGATCCTCTACGAACTCGACGGCGTCACCGAGGATGTCGCCAAGCGGGCATTCAACCGCGTCGCGCACAAGTTGCCCATCAAGGTCCGCATGGTGCGGCGTCGCCATGGCTAGCAACACTGGCTTCTGCGACACGGGCCTCTGCAAGACGGGGCTGCAAGGAGCAGGGCTGCAAGGAGCATTGAGATGAACAAGGCATTGACCGAGATCCGCGGTGAGGACACGAGGGCGCTGCAGAGCAGGCTCGCGGACCTACGCAAGGAGCAGTTCGACCTGCGTTTCCACGCAGCCGACGAAGGCACGGTGATGACGTCCCGCAACCGCGAGATCCGCCGCACCATCGCCCGGATCCTGACAGTGATCGGCGAACGGCAACGCGCCGGAGGCGACCAGAAATGAGCAACGAGAACCAGCAGAACGCGGCGACCGAAGCCGCGCCCGAAGGGCGCCATGCCCTCCGCAGCGTGCGCGGCATCGTCCTCTCGGACAAGATGAACAAGACCCTCGTGGTCGCGGTCAATCGCAAGGTCCGCCACCCGGTGTACGAGAAGTTCGTCTCGAAGCGGACCAAGCTCTACGCACACGACGAGAACGGCGAAGCCAAGATCGGTGACACCGTCGAGATTGCGCCGACCCGTCGGCTGAGCAAGCTCAAGAACTGGCGCCTGGTGCGCGTCGTCCAGAAGGCGGCGCGCTGATCCATCGGTCGGCACTGAGTAGTGAGGACACTGCAATGATCCAAGAAATGTCGATGCTCGATGTGGCCGACAACACCGGCGCCAAGCGCGTGATGTGCGTCAAGGTCCTGGGTGGCAGCGGGCGGCGCTACGCCTCGATCGGCGACGTCATCGTCGCGGTCGTGAAGAAGGCGCTGCCGGCCGGTGAGGTCAAGGAGCACGAGATCGTCAAGGGTGTCGTCGTGCGGACCGCGTATGCCGTGCGCCGCTCCGACGGCTCCTATATCAAGTTCGATCGCAACGCCCTCGTCGTGATCGACAAGGACAACAACCCGCGCGGCACCCGCATCTTCGGGGCGGTGGCGCGCGAGTTGCGCGATCGCAACTTCATGAAGATCGTCTCGCTGGCGGAGGAGGTCGTCTGATGCTGTTCCAAACCAAGAAGCCGCCGCTCAAGAAGCTGCACGTCAAGAAGGGCGACAAGGTCGTCGTCATCTCCGGCCAGTACAAGTCGGACGAGCCGCGTGAGGTCCTCAAGATCGACGGCCGCTCGGGCAAGATCATCGTCGCCGGCGTCAACCTGCG
>JAGQRB010000436.1 GCA_020425925.1 Planctomycetota bacterium | reverse complement strand
CGTCAGCAGCGGCGGCGCCGAGGCGAAGCCGGGCTCGCCGGAGCTGCAGGACCGGCTCTACCGCAACGATGGCGTTGACTCGTTCACGAGGACCGACGGCGCGCTGCCCGACGTGCGCGAGTCCTCGGGCCATGCCGCGGCCTGTGACTTCGACCACGACGGCGATCTCGACCTCTTCGTCGCCGGGCGGCTCGTGCCCGGCAGCTTCCCCGATGCGCCGCCGAGTCGGCTCTACCGCAACGACGGCGGCCGCTTCACCGACGCCTCCGCCGAGCTCGCGCCGGCGCTCGCGACCGCCGGCATGGTGACGAGCGCGCTGTTCACCGACGTCGACGGCGACGGCTGGTCCGATCTGCTGCTGGCAGCGCAGTGGCAGCCGATCCGGCTGCTGAAGAACACCGACGGCAGGTTCACCGATGTGTCCGACGCCGCCGGGCTGCTGCCGCACAGCGGCTGGTGGAACTCGCTGTGTGCGTTCGACGTCGACGACGACGGCGACCTCGACTACGTCGCCGGCAACCGCGGCCTCAACACCAAGTACAAGGCCAGCGCCGAACACCCCGCGAAGCTGTTCTTCGCCGACTTCGACCAGAGCGGAACGCGCGACCTCGTCGAGGCCAAGTACGGCGGGGACACCCTGCTGCCGGTGCGCGGCAGGAGCTGCAGCAGCGGCGCGATGCCGTTCCTGAAGCAGAAGTTCCCGACCTACGAGAAGTTCGCGAAGTCGACGTTGGCCGAGATCTACTCGCCCGAGCAGCTCGAATCGTGTGACTCGCTGAGCGCGACGACGCTCGCGAGTTGCCTCTTGCGCAACGACGGCAGCGGGCGCTTCACGCTCGAGCCGCTGCCGCGCCGCGCTCAGCTGGCCCCGATCTTCGGTATGGTGGCACTCGGCGATCTGCTGGTGTGCGCCGAGAACAGCTACGCGCCCGAGCCCGAGACCGGCCGCCACGACGGCGGCACCGGCTTGGTGCTGCGCGCGGTGAACGGTCGGCTCGAGGTCGTGCCGGTGCGCGAGCACGGCATCTGCTTCTTCGGGGATCGCAAGGCACTCGCGGCGCGGCGCGGTGGCGAAGGTGCCGTCGAGCTCGTGTTCTCGTGCAACGACGGACCACTCGTTGCCTACTCGACAGCGGGCCGGGCCCTCGACGGCACGTTCGCGCCGGGCACGCGGCTGTCGTTCGAACTTCCTGGCGGCAAGCGCCGGGCGGCGGAGGTGTCCGCGGGTGCCGGTTACCTGTCGCAGTCGGCAGCGATCGTCGTGCCGTCGGCCGCGACCGCGGTCGGGATCCGCGCGCCGGGCCGCGAGGAAGAACGCCGCGAGCTGCGCTGACGGCCCGCGCTGCGGGCGGCCTTTACTGCCGTCCCGGAAGAACCTCGTCGAGCCGACGCAGCCGCTGGCGAACCCAGTACACCGTTTCCTGCTCCGTCTGCCGTTCGCGCAGCGCTTCGCGGTCGCTCGCACGCGGCGCACGCTCGGTCCATTGCGCAGTCGCGACCGCCTGCGCGAGCACGCGCACCGCGGCCTCGGCCCGAAAGCGATCGGGCAGGTTCGAGGTGCTCGGACTCCCCGTGAACGCAGCCGCGAGCACCGTCTCGCCGGCGACCTCGCAGCGGACGCGGGCGTGGAAGTTGGCCGACGACCAGCTCTCCGACGCGAAGTCGCCGGGCTGTGGCCGCCGCCTCGGCTCGAGGCGCGCGAGAACCGCGAGCTGCCGCAGCGCGCCGAACGCGCGAGCCCGCGGGATCCACCCCTCGCGGACCCGCACGGTGCCCCGCGCGCCACCTGAGAGCGTCAGCTCGAGCACGCGCAGGCCGCGAGAATCCTCGCTCGCGCGCCAGAGGTGGAGTTTCTGACCGTGGCCGGACCCGGACTCCCAGCGGAGGACCGGCAACT
>JAGQRB010000044.1 GCA_020425925.1 Planctomycetota bacterium | reverse complement strand
TGCGGCTGTGGGATCCGCGCACCGGTTTCCTGTTCGTCGACGGACCGTTCGACGCGACGAACGCGGATCTCACGATCCACCTGCCCCCGGCGGCGCGGCCGCGCCCACTGCGCGGTCGCGTCGTCGATTCGAGCGGTCAGCCCGTGCCCGGAGCGCGCGCCGGGGTCGCCTACTGCGTCTACGTCGGTCGCTCGGGCGGGACGATGTGGGAGGACGCCGGCCTGGTCGCCGTCGACGCCGACGGACGCTTCGAACTGGCGAACGCGCCAGCCGGCGGCGACGGCGTGCTCGTCGCCGAGGACGCCTACGGTCGCCGCTGCTACGTGCCGCTCGTCGCGATCGACGACTTCGCGACCGAGATCGTGCTGCGGCTGCCCGGGATCCGTGGATGGCTCTGGCTGTTGCCCGACCTCGCCGATCCCGACCTGCCGGTGACGTTCGTCGATGCGGCCGGTCGGCCGCTCCGGTTCACGGTGCGCGATGCCGTGGGCGTGCGGCCAGCGTGGCGCCACGTGGTCGGGGGGCCGACGACGGTGGCACTACCCGACGGCGCCGTGGCAGTGGTCATCGCGGCCGGCACCGCGTTCGAGCGTCGCGTCGAACTCGACGCCGAGACGACTCACGTGCACGTGCGCGGTGCGCGCTGATCGGGCTACTCGTCCCGACCGCGTGCGCTGCAGATGCGTCGCAGCAGCAGGTGCGTCGGGCCGACGATCACCAGCGGCTGCAGCGCCATCCAGAGCCCGACCCAGGCGAGCTCGGGCATCCAGGTCTGTGCTCGCCGATCGTCGAAGCCGTAGACGTAGTTGATGTTCACCGGCAGGTTGGGCGCGGCCGGATCGGGCGGCGGCGCCGGCATCCAGGCGTAGCAGACGACGATGAGCAGCCAGGCGAGCCCCACCCAGGCCAGGAACGCGCGGCGGTCGTAGCCGACGCGCAGCACCAGCCACAGCAGCAGGAACGGCAGCCAGCCGTGGAACAGCGACAGCGAGCGGTTGAACAGCGGATTGGCGCTGTCGAACATGTAGCTCGTCATGCCGGTGAGCGGGACGCCGCCGAGGTTCGCGACGAAGTCGATGACCCAGAATACCTGCGGCAGCAGGATGCCGACGCAGGCCATCGAGAGCGGCAGGCGGTGCCCGGTCCAGACGCCGATCAGGGTCAGGAACAGCGCGACGTCGCAGAAGTAGAGGAAGTTCGTCGGCCCGTAGTTGTGCCAGTAGAACGGCACGAGCACCGCCATGAAGGCGGTGAAGGCGAGCTTGATCGGCAGCGGGATGCGGGCGTTCGGCGCGGTGGTCGGGTCCATGTCGGCAACGTAGGCGGGTGCACTGTGGCACCGTTGCCAAACGATCTGTACGGACCGTTAAGCAGAGCTTCATGACCGGCCGCGCTGGCGAGCGGTCCGCTCAGCGCTGGTTGCCGCCGCTGCCGGCACCGCTGCCCGAGCCGGCTTCGACCGTGCTCGGAGTCGGCTCGGCGCTCGCCTCGGCCGCTTCGCCGGCTTCGGCGTGCTCGGCCGGCGCCGGGATCGGCTCGCCGTTCGGCTTGATGATGCCGGCGTCGACCGCCTCGCGGTAACTCGGTGCGAACGGGATCTTCTCGGCCATGCGCTCGTGGTAGGGCACGCCCTTCTGCATCCAATCCGGCGCCGGCGCGCCCTTCAGGTGGTGGTCGAAGAACTCCTGCATCCGGCGCGTCCAGTCGCGCTGGTTCTGCCGCTGCCGCAGGCCGTGGTCCTCGCCGTTGTAGTTGAAGAGGTACGCCTCCTTGCCGAGACGACGCATCGCCGTGAAGAACTCGATGCCCTGGTACCACGGCACCGCACCGTCCTTGTCGTTGTGCAGGATCAGCACCGGGGTGTGGACCTTGTCCAGGTGGAACAGCGGCGAGTTCTCCCAGTACTGCATCGGGCGCTCCCAGATCGTGCCGCCGATGCGCGACTGTGTCTGCTCGTACTGGAACTGGCGCGACATGCCCGTACCCCAGCGGATGCCGCCGTAGGCGCTGAACATGTTGACCACGGGTGCGCCGGATTCGGCGGCGGCGAAGATGTCGGTCCGCGTCACCAGGTGGGCGGTCTGGTAGCCGCCCCACGAGTGGCCGGCGACGCCGATCGCCTTGCGGTCGACGAAGCCTTGGGCGATCAGGTGCTGCACGCCGGAGACCACGCACTTCTCGCACGACTCACCCGGGTAGCCCTCGCGGTAGACGATGTCGGGCACGAACCAGAGATAGCCGTTGGAGACGTAGTAGGCCGCGTTCGGTGAGGTGCCGTAGGTCGGCGACACGAAGCTGTGGATGCGTGCCGAGCTGCGCTCGTAGAAGTACACCATCATCGGGTACTTCTGCTTCGGGTCGAAGCCGTCGGGTTTGACGAGGTAGCCCTTGAGGTCGACGCCGTCGTCCGATTCCCAACGGACGATCTCGGCGCTGCCCCAGCGCAGCTCGTCGATCATCGGGCAGGCGTCGGTCAGCTGGCGTGCGCCGGCGAACGCGAGATCCGTCGTCCAGATGTCGGGGAACTCGTCGAAGCGCTGGAACGACAGGAACAGGCGGTCGGCGTCGCGCGGTCGCGTCGGGTTGCCGATGCTGCACTCCTTCATGATCAGCTTGCGCGGTCGCCCGATCTCGTCGAGCGAGTCGAGGTAGTAGCCCTGGGCGTAGGTGTCCTGGTTGGTCGCCTTCAGCACGAGCTGACCGGCGAGGAAGCGCTCGTCCTCGGGATCTTCGCCCTCCGGGTTCTCCTCGGCCTCCTCCTCGCTGCGTTCACGCTCGCTGTCGGGGCGCAGGTCGATCCGGGTGACGCGGAGCTCGGTGTTGGTCGCGCGGCCGAGGCCGTCGGTGACGCAGCGGTAGGCCCCGGTCTGCGGGTTCACGGCCCAGACGTCGAACTCGTCGTGCAGCAGAACCTCGGCGTCACCCGCGGTCCAGCCCGCGACGCCGTAGGCGTTGTGCGGCTCGGGACGGTCGTCCTGCTCGCGGTCGAACGCGACCTTGATATCGGAGGTCAGGTTGCGGCTCGTCGAGCTGCGCAGGTCGTAGACGTGCCAGTCGTAGTCGCGCGGGTCGAACCAGATCACGTAGTTGCCGCCGGTCGACGCCCGCGCCGAGCCGCGGAGCTCCGCGATGATCTGGCGCCGGCTGCCGTCGATCGTGTTGACGATGTAGTAGTCGCTGTAGCGACCGTCCCAGGTCACCATCTGCTCGTACGGCTTCGAGTCGGCCAGCAGTGCGCGCGAGCCATCGTCGGTGATCAGCGTGAGCCGCGGCGAGTCGGCGGTGCCGAGCGCGACCGCGCGGTTGCCGTCGAGATGGTAGACCGCCATCAGCGTCGCCTGCTCGGGATCCGACCGCTTCGCCTGCATCGTCTGCAGCTGGCCGTCCTGCCAGTGCCAGATGTCGAGCTTGACCTCGTCCTCGCCGAGGATCTTCGGCAGCTCGGGCTTCTTGGGGGCCCGCACGCCGAACGTGAGCACCGAGCCGTCGCGCGAGAAGCCGAGGCCGCCGCGCTGGATGCGGTGCTCCGCCGGGATGCCGGTGGTGTCGTCCGTGACGATGCAGAGCGCTGGCTGGTCGGAGAGATCCCAGAGGTAGATGTCGTTGCGCGACTCCTTGTCGTCCTTGGCGTCCTTCTCGTTCGCGTTGTTGTCGTCCTCCTCGGCCTTGTCGGCGAACGCCGCGACGTCGCTCGTGAAGGCGACCCTGGTCTTGCCGTGGTCGGTCGCGATGCCGCTGACGTTGCTGTAGCCCGCCAGCACCGCCACGGTCCTGCCGGTCGCGAGCTCGCGCGCGAACAGGCCGTTCGGAGTCTCGGCGGCGTCGGCCTTGGTGCCGACCTGGTACCACAGCCAGGTGTCGTCGGCGACGAAGCCGAACGACCGCACGTGTTCGATCTCGACGTCGACGCTGTCGCCGGCGAGGTCGCGGATGACCAGCTTGGTGCCGTCCTCGCGCTTCTTGCCCCTGGCGTCGTCGCTGCCCGCGGGCGCTTCGCCCCGCGGCTCACCGCGCGGCTCCCCGCCGCGGCGGCCGCCCCCGCGCCGTCCGCCGAACCGGCCGGGCCGCTCCGTTCGCGGTTCCTCGGTCTTCGGTTCCTCGGTCTTCGGTTCCTCCGGCTTCGGTTCTCCGGCCTTCTCCTCGCCGGTCTTCGCGGCAGTCTCGTCCTTCTCGTCCTTCGCTGCCGGCTTCGGCTTCTCCGGCGCCTCGAAGTGCAGCACGAGCAGGTTCGACTCCTTCGGCTGGCGGTGGCTCTTGACCTGCTCGATCGGGGTGACCTCGCCGGTCGTGAGGTCGAGCACGTGCAGGCGCTTCTGCAACGCCTTGGCCTCCTTCTCGGCGGCCTCCTCCTCGGGGCTCTTCTTGCTCGTGGGCTTCTTGGCCGCGGCCTTGCTCTTGCCGGCCTCCGGCTCCGGCAGCCCGAGGAACTGCCGCACCTCGGCGAGCGACGAGCCGCGCCGCTCCATCATGCGTCGCGCCATGCGCTCGTTCATGCCGCGTTCGGCGAGCGCGGCCTTGATGTCGGGCGGGAGCTCGCCTTCGGCCTCGGACGAACCGCCACCCTTCTCCTCGGGCTTGCTGGCGTAGAGCTTCTCGAGACTCTTGCGGCGCTCGTCGCGATACGACTTGCCGACCTTGAAGAACGCGCGACGGTTGTCGTTGGCGAACTGCAGGCTCTCGCCGCGCGGGAACTCCCAGACCTTGTCACCGTCGACCTGGCGCACGCGCAGCACGCCGTCGCCGATCCGCGGCTGGACCTGGTAGGCCATCCACTTGCCGTCCGGGCTGTAGGTCGCGCTCCGGATCGAGGGCCAGACGTCGTAGTCGTCGTGCGTGACGGCGCGCTTGCCGCTCGCAGCGGCCTGGGCGCCGAGATCGGCGGTCAAGGCCACGGGAGCGCAGAGCGCGGCGAGGGCCAGGGCGGAACGGAGAACTCCTGGGCGGACGAAAGGCGTCATGGGCTCGATCCTCGGGGGAGATTGAGGGCGCGTCAGCCTAACCCGATCGCGGGCGTGCCGGGTTGCCCGAGCGCCGGCTTCGGGGGCGTCTCGGCGGCTGTTGCGGAGTCGTTACGTTCGTCCGGTCGCGTCGCCGCGCTGCCGGGGCCGGGGTGATTCGCGTGATTCTGGCCCGCGTTCATCCTATGCCGTCGCGACCATGGCAACGACGCGACCGTCCGTCCGCCTCCCGCTGCTGCTGCTGTTCGCGCTCCTGCTGCCAGCGGCCTGCGGCTGGCCGCACCGCGCCGCGACCCGCTCCGGCCCGCCCGGCACGCTCGTGCCGCTGCCTGGCTTCGAGGCCGTGCGCGCGATCGACGGCTACCCGAGCGACGCGTTCCAGCGCGCGTTCGACGAGGCGGTCGCGAAGTTCGCCGCGACGCCGCTGCCGGCCGACGGGCGCCGCGACTTCGACATGCTCGTGCTGAGCTCGGGCGGCGCCAACGGCGCATTCGGTGCCGGCGTTCTGACCGGATGGACGCGGTGCGGCAATCGTCCCGACTTCCGGGTCGTCACCGGCGTCAGCGTCGGCGCGCTGATGGCACCGTTCGTGTTCGCCGGGCCGGCGTTCGACGATCGGCTCGAGCAGCTGTTCGCGCGGATCGAGCCCGGCGACCTGCACCGTGAGAAGGGGATCGTCGCCTCCGTGCTGTTCGACGAGTCGCTGATGGACAACTCGCCGCTCCGTCGCGCCATCGAACACGGCATCGACGACGAGCTGTTGGCGGCGGTCGCCGCCCGCCACGACGAGGGGCGCCGCTGTTGGGTCGGATCGACGAATCTCGACGCCGGTGAGTTCGTCGTCTGGGACCTCGGCGCGATCGCCAAGATCGGTACCGCCGAGGCGCGTGAGCTGTTCTGCAAGGTGCTCACCGCATCGGCATCGATCCCGGTGGTCTATCCACCGGTGCGCTTCGAGCACGGCGGCGACGGTGAGCTGCACGTCGACGGCGCGGTGATCCGGCCGCTGTTCATCCCGCAGAACGTCTTCGACGGCTACCTGTCGGCCGAGCGGGTCGGCATGAACTGGGACGACGTCGACGCCACCATGTATGTCGTGCACAACGGCTCGCTGCGACCGTGCCCGGTCGACGTGCAGCGCGACACGCTCGACATCGCGACGCGTACGGTCACGATGATGAGCTACACGATGATCAAGGAGCACGTGCTGCACCTGTTCATGCTGTCGCGGGCATGGGGTGCGGAGTTCCGGTTCATCACGTTGAAGGACGGCCTCGAGGTGCCGATCGACACCTTCACGCCGGAGCAGACCTACCGGTTGTTCCTGCTCGGTCAGGGCAAGATCGAGGAGCAGACGCCGTGGGAGGAATCACCGCCCGACTACCTGTTCCGCAAGGACCTCGAGCGCATCGCGCCGGTCGGCCCCGATCCTGCTGCCGCGGCGACGGCGACGGCGGCGACGCGCGACCGCGAGATCCTCGATCGTCTGGAACGGATCGAGGCCGAGCTCCGCGAGCTCCGCGCCGGCGCCGGATCCGGCGCATCCGTCGGCAAGTAGCGACGGACGTGCGCGTCGTCAGAGGCCGCGGAGCCAGTCCGGTCGCAGCGCCACCTCGCCGGCGAGTGCTGCGTCGACCGCCGCGACCATGGCGTCGCGATCACGCGGTAGTCGCCCGGCGATCGGCAGGTGGTTGGAGGCGTGGTTCGAGCGGAAGACGGCGTCGGTCGGCGCCGCGCCGGCGAGGAACGTGCGCAGCTCGCGCAGCGTGCCGGCGACGTCGGGCAGCCGGAACAGACCCTTGGCCTCGGCGCGCGCGATCGGTGTGCCCGGCACGACGGTCAGCGTGAGCGCGGACAGGAAGCGCGGATCCATCGCCGTCGCGAGCTCGGCCGAGGCGCGCGCGTGCTCCCCACTGCGCTCGATCCCGCCGGCGCCGAGCAGGAAGATCACCGAAAGCCGCATGCCCGCGGCATGGGCGCGCGCCGCCGCGGCGACGTGGTCCGCGGCGGTGCTGCCCTTCGCGATCCGCTTCAGCGTTGCGTCGTCGCCGCTCTCCGGTCCGATGTAGAGCAGCTCGAGTCCGAGTTCGCGGAGTTCCGCGAGCTCGTCCGCGGTCTTTGCGAGCACGTTGCTCGCCATCGCATAGCACGAGACGCGCCGCAGGGAAGAGAACGACTCGCGGCAGCCCTTCAGGATCGCGCGCCAGTGCACCATGTCGAGCGCCAGGGCGTCGCCGTCGGCGACGAAGACCTTGCGCACGTCCGACCCGAACCGCGCAGCTGCCGTCGCGATGTCGGCGAGGGTGTCGGCGAGCGGCCGTACCGCGAACTGCTTGTCGCGGTACATGTCGCAGTAGGTGCACTTGTTCCAGCTGCAGCCGATCGTCGCCTGCAGGATGTAGGCGTCGGCTTCGCTGGGCGGGCGGTAGATCCGGCCGACGTAGCGCACGCGCCCGACTACAGGTCGCCGACGTTGAGTCCGGCGGCCGGTTCCTTCGGCGTGCGCAGCGAGCGCAGGAAGGCGACGACGTCGGTCTGGCGTGCGGTCGAGAGTGCCGCGAACGCGTTGCGCGCGTTCAGCGCCTCGCCGCCGTGCATCATGATCGCGTCGCGCAACGTCTGGGCGCGGCCGTCGTGCAGATAGGGCGCGGTGTCCGCCACACCCCAGAGACGCGCGGTGATGAAGAAGCTGTCGAGCGGACCTCCGGTCGATTCCGCGAGGCCGGGGCCCATGTCGTGGCGCTTGAGGTCCGAGAACAGTTCGACGCGGATGCCGCCCTGGGGCGACGAGTCGAACTTGCTGGCGGTCTGTCGCAGGTCGACGACGTAGTAGTTGTTCGCGAACGGGTCCGTCGGCACCTCGGGGTAGCTGTAGTAGAGGAACTTGTTGACCGTATCGAGGTGGGGCCGGTGGCAGTCCGCACAGCCGATCGCCTCGAACTGCTGGCGACCGCGCTGGGCCAGCTTGCTCGGCTCCTGGCGCGGGCGCTCGAGCGTCGTCGCGAAGATCGACAGTGCCGACAGCTCGCCGACCAGCACCTCCTGCGTCACGCCATCACCGTCCGCGTCGGTGGTGCCGACCACCTCCACCGGCTGCATCCCGAAGTGGAACTGCATCGCCTCGATGTCGAACGCGCGCGTGCTCTGGAACTCGCCCTTGCGACCGAACGGTCGCACCACGAGGTCGTCGGCGACACCCACTACCTGGGACAGGTCGAACACGCCCTGCGACCAGGTGACCGTGCCGAAGTCGACGCCCTTGGTGACGAGCGCGACCGGCACACCGGGCTGTAGCACGGCACTCTGCTTCAGGACCTGCAGCTCCGCGGTCATCTCCTTGCCGAGCAGCTCGATGCCGCCGGCGCCGAACAGGAAGGGTGGGTTGATGAACCGGCCGTTGAACGCCGCGAACCCGTTGTTGCCGGTGTCCGCGACGTCGATCGAGGTCGGGCCGGCCATCGCGTTGTTGTTGGCGCCGCCGATGCCGCCGATGCCGAAACGGAACGGCACGAAGGCCGCGCTCACGATCGAGTGGCACTCCATGCAGGTCTGTGCGTCGAGGCCATTGACGCGCAGGTAGGCGCCGTTGTTCTGCAGCGTCGGGCGGCCGCCCGGCAGGGTCGGATTGGCCGGGTTCATCGGTCCGTCGCCGTAGCCGTCGAGCTTGTTGAACGGCGTCGCGAACATGCGCAGGCCGTGCGTACGGATGGTGTCGAGCGGCAGCTGCCCGCTCTGGATCATCGCCTGCGTGATGCGCGGCGGCACGATCGCGGGCTCGGCGCCCGGCGTTTGCGCGGGTGTGCCGGTGACGAGGCCGATACCGAAGAGGGCGGAGAGAGCCGAGCGCGCTCGGAACTGCGAGAGACTTGAGTGGAACAAGGGATCGATACTCCGATTGGACGGGGACCCTGGTCGAGACGAGGTCGGGCATCCTAGCCTTCGCGCGGGCCGACGGCAGGTGGCTCCAGGTCGGTGCGGGTGCGGTGTGGAGCAGGTTCGCGCACGGAGGCTGGCCGGCCGTCACGCTCCCCGCCGTCCGTGGAGCCGCCGAGCCGCGGCGTCACCGCGAGTTTGTCGACTCGAGGCGTGCCCGCACGACGGCGCGCGGCCGTCGGAGGTGCCCGATGTCCGCCAGGGGATCGCCGTCGACGACGACCAGCCCGCAGCGCGCGCCCGGCCGTATCGCGCCGAGCTCGGGATTGCCGAGCACGGCGGCGGCTGTTCGGGTCGCACTCGCGAGCGCTGCTGCCGGCGTCATGCCGTACTCGACCATGAGCTCGAGCTCGCGCGCGTTGCTGCCGTGGGCGAACACGCCGGCGTCGCTGCCGCACGCGATCGT
>JAGQRB010000435.1 GCA_020425925.1 Planctomycetota bacterium | reverse complement strand
GATGTACTGGCCCGCAGCGACTGCTCGCCGCACCGCCGCGAGCCGCACCGCTGCAACCCTGCCGGCCGCTGCGAACCGGCGGCGGAACGGACCGCGGCAACGCAGCGCGCCATCGGGACCGAGCTCGAACGCGCGCCGACACGACACTGCGGCGACGCCGCCCGCGAGCAGCGTGAACGCCAGCGCGGCGGCCAGCGTCGGCGCACCGCGGAAGTCGAGCGTGAACGCCAGCCCGATCGCCGGCACCGCGAGCCCGACCGCGAGCGCCAGCAGCAGCCAGCGCGGCCACAGCGGGTCGCGCAGCACGACGTGCCCCGGGGCGATCGGCGACAGACGCATGCTCTCCCATCGGCTGCGCGCGGCATCGCGGCTGAGCCCGACAGGATTCCGCGCGTTCCGCCGCGCATCACCGCGCCGGGCCCCGTATAGAACGACCATGACCCCGCGCCCGATCCTCGCGTTCCTCGCCGCCCTCTGCCTCCTGCCGGACGAAGGGCAGTGGCTGCCGACCCAGGTCCGCGAGATGGACTGGGCCGCGCTCGAGCAGCGCGGCATGAAGCTCAGCAAGGACGAGTTCTGGCATCCGGAGCGCGGCGGCGTGCTGTCGGCGACGGTCCAGATCAACGGCTGCACGGCGTCGTTCTGCTCGCCGAAGGGCCTGCTCGTGACCAACCACCACTGTGGCTTCAGCGCCGTGACCGCGCTCAGCACGACGGAGCACAACTACCTCGAGAACGGCTTCGCGGCCGCGACCTGGCAAGACGAGCTGCCCGCACCCGGCGTCGTCGCCTACGTGCTGAAGCGGATCGAGAACGTCACCGACAAGGTCCACGCCGCGCAGGCGGCGGCGACCAGCGACCTCGACCGCTGGTCGATCACGCAGCGCACGATCGCCGAGCTGGTGAGCGAGGGCGAGCGTTCGGAGGCGAACACCGACTGCTCGGTCGCGAGCTTCCTCGAGGGCAAGGAATACCACCTCTACTACCGCACCCGGATCACCGACGTCCGGCTGGTCTACGCGCCGCCGCGCGCCGTCGGTGAGTACGGTGGCGAGGTCGACAACTGGGAGTGGCCGCGCCACACCGGCGACTTCACGTTCTTCCGGGCCTACGTCGCACCCGACGGCACGGTGCGCGACCACGATCCGGCGAACGTGCCGTACGAGCCCGAGCACCACCTGCAGGTCTCGACCGACGGTCTGGTCGCGCGCGACCTGGCGATCATCATGGGCTATCCGGGGCGGACACAGCGCTACGAGACCAGCCGCGGCGTCGCGATGCAGGAGAGCTACGTCTATCCCAAGCGTGCCGACGTGCTCGGCCGCGCGATCGACGTGCTGACGACCGCGAGCGCGACCGACGAGGCGACGGCGCTGCGCTTCGTCGACCGCATCAAGAGCCTCGCGAACGTCGAGAAGAACGCGCGCGGCATGGTGTTCGGGCTCGCCAACAACGGCACCGTCGCGAAGAAGCTGCACGAGGAGGAGGAGCTGCGGAAATGGACCGCCGCCGACGCCGCGCGGCAGGATCGCTTCGGCGACGTGCTCGACGGCATGCTGGCGGCCGATGACGAGATCGGCTCGACGATCGAGCGCGACACGATGATCTGGTTCACGCTGCGGCTCGCCGGCGACGCGCCGGTGTTCGTCGGGCTGCTGCAGGCGGCCGGCGCGCTCGCGCAGGGTGACAAGGTCCCGCCGCGCCTGCAGCGTGCGCTCGCCGCCCCCGCCCTCGCCGACGACTGGGACAGCGTGCAGCGTCCGATGCTCGAGATCCTGATCGGCGAGTACGCCGCGATGTCGGACGGCCAGCGCATCCCCGGCCTCGAGTTCCTCGCCAGCGGCGACTTCGCCGACGACCCGGTCGGCACCGTGTTCGGCCGCACCCGGATGGCCGAGGCCGAGGCGCGCACCGCGCTGCTCGAGGGTGCCCGCGACGGCGGCGCCGACGCCTTCTCCGCGAGCGACGATCCGATCGTGCGGATCGCGGCCGCGATCGGCAAGGAGCGCGACGCCTGGGACCGGCGGCGGCGCGAGCGCGACGGTCGGATGCTCGACCTCGGCCGTCGCTGGATCGCGGCGCAGGAGGCATTCCGCGGCAAGTCGTTCTATCCCGACGCCAACAGCACGCTGCGGGTCTCGATCGCCGAGGTCCAGGGCTACGTGCCGAAGGACGGCGTCTACTACACGCCGCACACCACGGTCGCCGGCCTGCTCGCCAAGGAGACCGGCGAGCCGCCGTTCCGCAATCCACCGGCGCTGCTGGCGGCGGCCGAGAAGCGGATGGCGAGCGCCTGGGTCGATCCGCGGCTCGGCGACGTGCCGGTCTGTTTCCTGACCAACGGCGACACCACCGGCGGCAACTCGGGCTCGCCGGTCATCGACGGCCGCGGCCGTCTCGTCGGGCTCAACTTCGATCGCGTCTTCGAGGCGGTCGCGGGCGACTTCGGCTGGAGCCCGGCGCTGAGCCGCAACGTCGTCGTCGACATCCGCTACGCGCTCTGGATCATCGACGAGGTGTTCCCGTGCCCGCGCCTGCTCGAGGAGATGGGCGGCCGGCCGAAGCAGCGCTGAGCGCGAAGCGAATCCGCTACTCGGCGAGCGCCGTGCGCTCGAACACCTTCTCGATCTCGGCGTCGTAGATCACGATGTCGGGCAGCTCGCGGTAGCGCCCGGCGATGTCCATGCCGAAGCCGATCACGAACTCGTCGGGGATGTCGAAGCCGATGTAGTCCGGCACGACATCCGCGACCCGGCGCGACGGCTTGTCGAGCAGCGTCAGGACGCGGCAGTGCAACGCACCCGCGGCCCGGAAGTGCTCGCGCAACCGGGCGATCGTGCGGCCGGTGTCGACGATGTCCTCGATCAGGATCACGGTGCGACCGGCGCACGGGATGTCGCGCCCGCCGAGCACCTCGACCGTGCCGGCGCTCTCGGTCCCGCTGCCGTACGAACTCGCCTTGATCTCGTGCACCGGCAGCGCACCCGGCAGCAGTCGCTGCACCGTCCGCGCCAGCGGCCTGGCGCCCTCGACGACCGCGACCAGGCAGGGCGGCCCGTCAGCGTAGCCCTCGCCGAGGTCGGCGGTGAGCTGCCGCACGAGCTCGTGGATGCGCCGCAGGATCTCGTCGCGCGACAGCAGCACGCGGAACGGCGGAAAGCGCCCGGTTGTCTCGGCTTCGCTCACGGCACCACGAACGACACCGCGCCCGAGAGCGCCGGAATCGTGAACTGGTTGAGGTCGAGGATCACGTGCGCGGCCCAGAGCGTCGCGCCCGAGAAGATGTTCGGCGCCGCGAGCTCGAGCCGCATCGAGCGGTAGCCCGCGGCCGGCATCGGCTGGAACGCACCCGGCACCCCGAGCCAGAGCTGCAGGAAGCCGTCGTTGTTGAGCGGGATCAGCTGGTTCAGGAACGGGAACCCCGGCGACGAGTCGTAGGCGACGCCGAGGATGCTCCAGTACGGCCCGCCACCGTGAGCCAGCGCGGTGCCGTGTACCGTGATGCCGGCGCTGTCCGCCGCCACCGCGACCTGCACCGGATGCACCGTCGTGTCGCTCGGGTTCCGCGCGCCGGGACTGCCGCGGTCGCCGCTGCCGAAGCTCAGCGGCGCCGCCGCCCAGTTGCCGGCGCCGTTGGCGGCGAACAGGTTGCGGCGCTCGCAGGCGACGCCGGTGCCGCCGGGGAACGAGCTGGTGTAGCTCAGCGAGTCGATCGTGGTGGTGCCGCGCACGAGCGCGATCGAGTCGCTCGAGTTCGACAGGTCCATCGTCCCGTACGGCACCGTGACACCCATCGGTTCACCGCCGTTGCGAACCGCGGCGCCGTCGCGCTGGAACACCAGCGGTCGCCCCGGCACCAGCATGAAGTTGCTCGCCAGCGTGATCGAGCCGCCGTTGTCCTGCAGCCGCAGACCGCGCAGGCCCACCGGACGGGCGCCGACGTTGACGACTTCGACGTATTCGCCGTTGGTGTCGGGCACGACGCCGGGGTCGCGGTGGACCTCGCTGATCCGCACGTCACCGGCGGCGAGCACCGGCACCGGCACCTCGTCGCAGTAGAAGTCGAGGAAGTCGCCGTTCTCGGCGGTCGCGCGGTAGCGCACGCCGTCGGTGTCGATCCGGATGTTGCCGGTGACGCCGAAGCCGATCGTGTTGCTGCTGCCCTTCGTCGTGCTCAGCATCGAGCGCAGTGCCGCCGCCTGGTTGATGCGGTTGGTCACCGTGATGGTCGGATGGCCGAACGAATTGCCGTCGCCGCAGCTCACCACCGCGAGCTCGGGGGCGAGCCGGGCGATCAGGTTCGTGCTCGTCGACGTGTTCGAGCCGTGGTGGTTGAGCTTGTAGACGTCGACGTCGCCGCAGGCGATCGAGGCGAGGTTCTCGACATCGGACGTGCCGTTGCCACCGCCGGTGAGATCGCCGCCGAGCCACATCGAGAAATCGCCGTACTCGACGCGCAACACGACCGAGCGCGAGTTCTCCTCCTGCGCCGACGGGATCGGGTCGACGAAACCACCGCCGAGCACGTGGCCGTCGGCCGCGATGCAAGTCGCCGTGGCGCCGCCGCCGAGCTGGTAGACGCCGCCGACCGTGATCGTCTGGCGGCGCGCGCCGGCGCGCTGCAGGTAGTTCGCGGTGTTGCTGCTGTTGTTCGTCCGCCGCAGGTCGCCGCGATCGAACGCGGTCTGGAACGGCCGGGTCTGCAGCAGCTCGTCGAGACCACCCGAGTGGTCGTCGTGGAAGTGCGACAGGAACGTGTAGCCGTAGCTGTTCGACTGCAGCTGGATGATGACCGGCGACATCGCGGCGTTGCCCTGTCCGTCCGGGCCGCCGTCGACGCAGTGGATCGTGCCGTCGGGCGCCTGGATCACGATGCCGTCGCCCTGACCGACGTCGACCACGACGACCGTGAGCCCGCGCGGGGCGTCGGCCTCGCCGTTCTGCGGCAGCGCGAGGATCCCGGTCGACAATAACGAGAGGAGCATGGGGCGCGACGATACCAGGAAGTTCGACGCCCCTGAACCGAGCGGTTGCCCTACCCTGCCGGGGTGCTGCCCGAACGCCCAGCCGTCCGCCCGCTCGACGTACAACGCGTCGATGGTCCCGAAGGCCGCGGCATCGTGCTGACCGATCGCCTCGGTGTCAGCGAGCCGACGTTCATTCCCGAACAGCTGCTGCCGATCGTCGGCCGCTGCACCGGCGAGCTGACGCTGGCCGAGATCCGCGCCGCCGCCGCTCGCCAGTACGGCCCCGGCG